>NZ_PVZR01000199.1:0-256 GCF_003024455.1 Ensifer sp. NM-2 | reverse complement strand
AGGTAAGGCACGATGTCGTCGCCAACCTCCTTCGGATTGACGAAGTGGGTCATGCCAAAGCGTTCGCCCCAGGCCTTCTTGTCGTTGTTGAGATCGACGCCGATGATCATGTCGGCGCCGGCAAGCCGCAGGCCCTGGATGACATTGAGGCCGATGCCGCCGAGGCCGAAGACGATCGCGGTCGCGCCGATCTCGACCTTGGCCGTGTTGATCACCGCGCCGATGCCGGTGGTGACGCCGCAGCCGATATAGCAGA
>NZ_PVZR01000198.1:0-256 GCF_003024455.1 Ensifer sp. NM-2 | reverse complement strand
GGGTGTCATGCCGACCCGGCTTCTTCCTGCCCGTGCGCGTGCTCTCAAGGCTGTTCCGCCGCCTCTTCCTGGCGAAGCTCACTGAGGCCCATGCCGCCGGCCAGCTGAAGTTCTTCGGCGATCATGCGAGCTTAAGCGAGCGCAGCTCCTTTGTTAAATTCCTGGTGCCGCTCAGAAAAAAGAACTGGTTCGTCTACGCCAAGCCACCCTTCGCCGGACCCGAGGCCGTTCTGGCGTATCTGTCGCGCTACACCCA
>NZ_PVZR01000197.1:0-258 GCF_003024455.1 Ensifer sp. NM-2 | reverse complement strand
GGTCGGGGGCTTGCCTCAGCGCCAGTGGAGATGTCGAGTGTCGCATGTCTAAATGGCTGACGACGCGCCGCCCAAAGTGACATTTCTACTTTGCGCCAACGTGGACAGTTCAACCTTGCTGCCACATCTCGTGTAGCCGGGTACATTCTATTTTCAAGTGCGACATGCCAATGATTTCAATGGTTTCCCCTTGGAGATTTTGGGATGTCACGAAGCTATTCGCAGCTGAATCTGGCGGATCGCCGCCGCCTCTATCAC
>NZ_PVZR01000196.1:0-261 GCF_003024455.1 Ensifer sp. NM-2 | reverse complement strand
CAAGCCCGCACCGCTCAGTGAAGCCGCAAAGGGCGTCGGTTATGTCCTGCTCGGTCCAGGCGACATTGATCCCGTCGATGAGTTGATCCAGCGCTTCGTTCATTGGCAACGTCTCCAGATTGCGAGGTGCCACATTGATGAGCACGCTTAGCGTGTGCAACGAAGGCGGTTTGAAATTTCGACGAAGATTGTATGAACGGTGACTGTCATCTCTGGCTGAGTGCGTAGCCAATTGAGCGCACGGTCCTGATCGGATCTCGG
>NZ_PVZR01000195.1:0-282 GCF_003024455.1 Ensifer sp. NM-2 | reverse complement strand
TCTTGTCGGTCTTGATCTTGGCGTCGGCAATCGCCTTGACCTTCAAGGGATGGGCGAGAACGACATCATCGCAAATGTCGTCGAGCCAGTCGTACATCACCATCCAGTTGCGCGTCGCCTCGACCACAGCATGCGAGTTCTCGCGGTAGCGTTCCAGAAACCCACCGAGCGACTGGCGATCGTTCTTCACCCGGCCCGATCTGAGCGTCTTGCCGCTGCTGTCCTGCACCACCAGATGACTATAGGATTTGTGGTAGTCGACGCCGATATGGTAATCATAAG
>NZ_PVZR01000194.1:0-294 GCF_003024455.1 Ensifer sp. NM-2 | reverse complement strand
GATTGCTTTGCGTTCTGGCCAGCCCCCTTCTCTTTGGCCTGCTCGTGAGACCTGCCGGTTTTCTAATCGCAGTGACCGTGACGGCCTTTGTTGGCACTCTGGCGGCGCCCGAGATGCGCATGTTGACACGCCTAATCGTTTCCGGCGTTCTGGCAGTCCTCGCCACGGCGGTTTTCATATGGGGGCTGGGTCTGCCGCTGCCGGCATTGGGCCGCTGGCTAACGCTTTAACCAGGGGGACCGATTGTGGATCTGGTAACCAATCTTATGTTCGGGCTGCAAACGGCCCTTACCA
>NZ_PVZR01000193.1:0-295 GCF_003024455.1 Ensifer sp. NM-2 | reverse complement strand
CCGGTGTAAACGTCGGCGCCGACGATGCCGAACAGCAAACCAAGCACGATCATCGCTACCGCTTTGATTAGCTGGCCGTTGGCGAGCGTTACCGACAGGATTAGGCCGAATACGATCAGCGCAAAATATTCCGGGGGGCCGAATTTCAGCGCCATTTCGCCGAGCGGCATCGCAAAGGCAGCGACGACAACAGTAGCGATGGTACCGGCAATAAATGAACTGATTGCGGCCGTCGCAAGCGCGATGCCCGCGTGTCCCTTTCGGGCCATTTCGTAGCCGTCGATGGCTGTGACCG
>NZ_PVZR01000192.1:0-296 GCF_003024455.1 Ensifer sp. NM-2 | reverse complement strand
ACTTCATGACCAGTACGAGCATCTGAAGATCAGAGGAACCAACAAGGCGCGTGTGGCGATCGCGCGCAAGCTTTTGACGATCGCCTTCCAGATCCTGCGTGACCAGCGCGCTTACGAGCCGCGCGGCGAAAGCACGATGGGAGGCGCGTCGACGATATCCCGGTTGTCTTGATGGCTTTTTAGCGAGCCCGGCAGGTCCGGGCTGCGCTCCTTAAGGAGAATGGGAAACCGGGAGCCGAACGCCACTCTGTGACCGAAGCCAAGGCATCAGGGTCACGCATTGGAGACTGGTTCAG
>NZ_PVZR01000191.1:0-298 GCF_003024455.1 Ensifer sp. NM-2 | reverse complement strand
GAAGCCGGCTTCATGACCAAGGACCTGGCGCTCCTGATCGGCCCCGACCAGCCGTGGCTCTCGACCACCGGCTTCCTCGACAAGATCGACGAGAACCTGAAGAAGGCAATGGCTGCCTGATCGGCACGGAAACTGGGTTCGCCAGTTGCCGTCTCCCAAAAGGAACCTCGTTTGCGCGCGTCAACAGGAAGAGAATTATGACGAATGTCGTGGTGGTCGGATCCCAGTGGGGTGATGAAGGCAAAGGCAAGATTGTAGATTGGCTCTCGGAACGCGCGGATATCGTCGTGCGCTTTCA
>NZ_PVZR01000190.1:0-302 GCF_003024455.1 Ensifer sp. NM-2 | reverse complement strand
CGTCTCGGAGATCGACCGCATCCAGATCGACCGTGGCCTCGCCTTCATCGGCGACATTGACGTGCGGATCAAGCAGTCGGAAGCAACGATCCGGGCGATGACCAAGGCCAATGCCAACGTCAAGCTGCTGAAGACGATCCCCGGCATCGGCGAGTTCTTCGCAAGGCTGATCGACGCGGAGATCGACGACATAGCGCGGTTCCGCAGCCCGAAGAAGCTTGCCGCCTATGCCGGGCTGGTGCCGTCGACCTATTCGAGCGGCGGCAAGACCTTCCACGGCAAGATCATCAAGCAGGGCAACA
>NZ_PVZR01000018.1:0-159659 GCF_003024455.1 Ensifer sp. NM-2 | reverse complement strand
TCCGGGGTGATCGTGGCGCACTTGACGCCGACGCCGTGCTTCTTGATGGCGTTGGCTGCATCGATCGTCACCTGGTCGTCGGTGGCGTCGCGGTTTTCCATGCCGAGGTCATAATACTCAAGATCGACGTCGAGGTAGGGATGGATCAGCTTGTCCTTGATGAACTGCCAGATGATGCGGGTCATCTCATCGCCGTCGAGTTCGACGACCGGATTGGCGACCTTGATCTTTGCCATGAATATGCCTCGTAGCTTAGCGGGACAACGGGAGCGATGTCCCTTCCTCTTTAGAAAAATCCAGAGCCCTATAGCATTGTGAAACGGCAAGGCAAAGCATGCTTGGCTGAAACTTTGGGTGGAGACTCGATCGACCGGCGGGCAGGGGCCGAGGATGGGTTTTGGACTGGTTTAAGCCGGCCTGCGCCTTGAAAAGATCGGAGGCAGCGTTAATCAAGAAGAAGCGGTGACGCGTCGATGGTCACCGTAGCAGGCAAAAGGCATCCGATGGAAATTCGCTCCCGCGTGCGCGACTGGCTTCTCGCCAATGATCCTGCCTTTTCCCGGCTGCGCCAGGCGACGCGCATCACCGCGACGATCGTTTCGTCGGTTTGCCTGCTGATGGCCTTCCACTATCTCGTGGCGCCATTGCCGCCGGCAGCCTACGGCCTTGCCGTTTCGCTCTCGATCGAAGGCGGCCTTGCCGTCCGCGACCGCACGCACGGCGAACAGCTCGTGACCCGTATAATCGCCGTCATCGTTGGCGTCTCGATGGTCGCGCTGGCCTCGGTGCTGGAGAGCCACCGCTACGTCTCCGATGTCGTTTTCCTGTCGATCATCTTCCTGGCGGTCTATTGTCGCTCCTTCGGGCCGAGATGGTTTGCCGTCGGCATGTTCGCCTTCATGTCCTATTTCATCGGAGCTTATCTGCGTCCGACGATTGACCAGTTGCCCGCACTGGTCTTCGGTGCAGCGGTTTCGGCCATGGTCGCCCACCTGGTCCGCACCGTGCTTCTGCCCGACCACCGCTATCGCGACCTCATGCGCGCTGCGGCCAGCGTCCAGCAGCGCGTCGACCAGATGCTGGAGGAGCTGGTCGATGTCGCACGCAAACCGACCCTGATCGAGACGGATCGCACCCGGCTGCACCGGAGGGAAGAGCGCCTCAAGGAGGCGGTGCTGATGGCGGAAAGTTTCATTCCGACCGAGAACCGACGCCCGGAACCCGAGCCCGGCCTTGCCTCGTCGGATGTGGTGATCAACCTTTTCGACCTGCATCTGGCGGCAGAAAGCGTCATCGTGCTGAGCCTTCAGGCCATGCCTCCGGTCGCATTGGTCGAAGCGATGCTTACGCGCAACTCCGCCGAGATCGAAGCGGAGACGGCGCGCATCGACCGCACGAACGAGCGGCTTGTCGAGACCGTCAAGGCGCTCTCGTGGCTGCGCAATGTTCGCCAGCGCCTCGCCCATAGCCTGGAAAAACTCGACGCGCATGATCTCGAGGATCCGGTGGAGCGAGCCGTTGCCCCGGCGTCCACGCGTCCAAAGCTGACAGTGTCTAATCCGGCGCTCAAAACGGCCATCCAGATCACGCTCGCCGCCGGCATCGCCATGGTGTTCGGGCTGATGCTGTCGCGCGACCGATGGTTCTGGGCGGTGCTGGCTGCCTTTCTCGTTTTTACCAACACCCGCTCGCGCGGCGATACGGCGGTCAAGGCGCTACAGCGCTCGGCCGGTACGCTATTTGGCATCGTGGTCGGCATCGTCGCCGGCACGCTGGTTGCCGGAAACATCTATTTGGTGCTGCCGCTGAGTGCGCTCTGCATCTTTCTCGCGTTCTATTTCCTCGCAGTTTCCTATGCGTCGATGACCTTCTTCGTCTCTATCGTGCTGTCGCTGCTCTACAGCCTGATGGGCGTGCTGACCCCACAGCTGCTGCAGCTGCGGCTGGAGGAAACCCTGATCGGCTCCATCGCCGGTACTGTGGTTGCCTTCGTGGTTTTCCCGACCCGTACGCGAACATCGCTTGATCTCGCGATCAAGGCCTGGTGTGGCGAACTGACAGGACTGCTGCAAGCGGCGAAGGAGGGCGCCTCCGGCATGGCGCTGATTGCGCGGTCGCAGTCCGTCGACCGCGCCTACCGCGAGCTTGCCGCGGCGGCCAAGCCCCTTGGCGTTTCCTGGCAGCTTGTCACGCGCCCCGGCCACGTCAGGCAGACGCTGGCGATCTTCATGGGGTGCACCTATTGGGCGCGCGTGTTTGCCCGTCGCGTTGCCGACGAGGCCGACGCCGTCGGCTCCACGTTCCACACCGACATCGACGAAAATCTGACATTGGTTCGCTCGATCGCGGAGAAAGGGGCCGGCTATTTCTACGACGGCGGCCGCGTCGCCGGGCCAGTCAGCCGACATCTGCCGATATCGAAGGACGATGCGGAACTGGGGCTGGAGATGATCGGCATCTCCCTCAGCCGTCTGCATCCGGCTACACCGTGATGCCCGCAGTCCTCAGCATGTCGGCCGGACTTTAATTTTCCGGTCTTTTGTGCGAGGGAAGCGCCGAACAGAAGGCGAAGGCGAAAGACATGGCAGGCACCAACAGCGAACGAGAACTCCTGACCGAAGGACCGGCGATCATTCTCGCCTATCCGCAGCTCGGCGAGAATATCGGCATGGTTGCCCGCGCCATGGCCAATTTCGGCCTGTCTGAACTGCGCCTCGTCAACCCGCGCGATGGCTGGCCGAACGAAAAGGCGCAGTCTGCCGCCAGCCGCGCCGACCACGTCATCGAAGGCGCCAAGCTCTACGACACGCTGGAAGAGGCGATCGCCGACCTCAACTTCGTCTATGCGACAACGGCGCGCGACCGTTACGGCTACAAGCCGGTTCGCTCGCCGATAGTGGCGGCGCGCACGCTGAGACAGCGCTTCGTAGCCGGCGAGGCGACCGGCATCATCTTCGGCCGCGAGCGCACCGGATTGACGAACGAGGAAGTGGCGCTTGCCGACGAGATTGTGACGTTCCCCGTCAATCCGGCTTTCGCTTCGCTCAATCTCGCCCAGGCGGTGCTGCTAATGTCCTACGAGTGGCTGAAGACGGGCATGGAAAGCGAAGACCAGACGTCGTTCCAGGCACTGGAGCAGCGTCCGGCGAAGAAAGACGATCTGCAGGGCCTGTTCGATCACCTCGAGGATGCGCTGGAAGCGCGCAACTATTTCCGCTCCGCCGACAAAAAGCCGAAATTGGTCGAAAATCTGCGCACAGTTCTGACCAGACCAGCCTTTACCGAAACGGAAATCCGGGTGCTGCGCGGCGTGATTTCGTCGCTCGATCGGTTTTCGCGTGAACATCCCCGAGGTTCCGGCGCTCCCGTTGATCACAGCAGGGCCGAGCACAACAAGAAAGTATCAGACAGCGGTGACAGCGACTGAACTGAAACCCATTCTCGTCTTCGACAGCGGCATCGGCGGGCTCACGGTGCTGCGCGAGGCGAGGGTGCTGATGCCGGAGCGGCATTTCATCTATATCGCCGACGATGCCGGCTTCCCCTATGGCGGCTGGGAGGAAGAGGCCTTGCGCGCCCATGTCATCGCGCTCTTTGGCCGGCTGCTGGCCGAGCACGATCCCGAAATCTGCGTGATTGCCTGCAACACCGCATTCACCCTCGTCGGTGCCGATCTGCGCGCCGCCTTTCCGCAGATGACCTTCGTTGGCACCGTGCCGGCGATCAAGCCGGCGGCCGAGCGCACGCGCTCGGGGCTGGTTTCCGTGCTTGCGACACCAGGCACGGTCAAGCGCGCCTATACGCGCGACCTCATCCAGTCCTTCGCCAGCCAATGCCATGTCCGCCTGGTCGGATCGGAGAACCTCGCCAAGATGGCCGAGGCCTATATTCGCGGCGAAAAGCTCGATGATGCGGAGGTATTGGCCGAGATCACCCCGTGCTTCATCGAGATGGATGGCCGCAAGACCGATATCGTCGTTCTCGCCTGCACGCATTATCCCTTTCTGGCCAATCTGTTCCGCAAGCTGGCGCCCTGGCCGGTCGACTGGTTGGATCCAGCCGAGGCCATCGCCCGGCGGGCCCGCTCGCTCGTGCCGCTGCCCGACGGCTTTGAGCCGTTGAACGGCGAGGACCCGGCGATCTTCACTTCGGGAAATCCCGATTTTTCCACACGCCGGCTGATGCAGGGCTTCGGCCTGACCGTCATGTCGAACGTCACTACCCCCGAACAGACGGCCGCCAGCGAAACGATCGGCTAGAAGAAGATCGCCAGCAGGACGCCAATCGACGCGGCGAGCGCAATCGCAATCAGGAAGTTCGCGCGGCCTGATTGCGCGGATTCCTTTTTCGAGACGATGCGTTGACCATCCTCGTAGTTCATCTGGAAGTGGTTTTCGGTCTCGTTCTGATCCATTCGTGGCCCGGAAATCCCGGTCGCTCAAAGACGTATGGGCCGGGGCAGGCGCTTGTTAAAGATGTATCAATAGGTTTATTCAACGTTTCCGCGCAAACAACCGGGTGAACTGGCCGATCTTTCCATGGTCCACAACGCGGTATTCCCTGTGGGTTTTCTGCAGCGGTTGCATGACCGCCGGCAAAACCGTGCTAGGTGTCGCTCGTTTGGCGAACTCAGCATGGTCGCGAATCAATCCAAAATGAAGAGGTGGAAATGAAGGTCGGCATCGACATGGGAGCGACGTCCGAAGGGACCTCGGCCTCGCTCGATATCGAAGAGCTTCTGGCCACCCGTCTTCTGGTGCAGGGCAATTCCGGTTCGGGAAAATCGCACCTTCTAAGAAGGTTGCTGGAGCAGTCTGCGCCATGGGTGCAGCAATGCATCATCGACCCCGAGGGCGATTTCGTCACACTTGCCGACAAGTTCGGCCATGTGGTCGTCGAGGGTGAGCGCACGGACGCTGAGCTGATCGGCATTGCCACGCGCATTCGTCAGCACCGAGTTTCCTGCGTGCTTTCGCTCGAAGGTCTCGACATCGAACAGCAGATGCGCAGCGCCGGCGTCTTCTTGAACGCCATGTTCGATGCGGATCGGGAATACTGGTATCCCGTACTCGTGGTGGTCGACGAAGCGCAGATGTTTGCGCCGTCGGTCGCTGGTGACGTCACCGAAGAAGTCCGCAAGATCTCGCTCGGCGCGATGACCAACCTCATGTGCCGTGGCCGAAAGCGTGGACTTGCCGGCGTCATCGCCACGCAGCGCCTGGCAAAACTTGCCAAGAACGTGGCGGCGGAGGCGTCCAACTTCCTGATGGGCCGCACATTCCTTGATATCGACATGCTGCGCGCTGCCGACCTGCTCGGCATGGATCGCCGCACGGCCGAAATGTTCCGCGATCTGAAGCGCGGCTCCTTCGTCGCCCTTGGCCCGGCGCTGTCGCGCCGGCCGCTGAAGGTGACGATCGGTGCCGTCGAGACTTCAGCACGCTCGACGAGCCCGAAGCTGATGCCGCTGCCGGAAGCGCCGCAGGACGTGGAAGACCTGATCTTCACGCCTGACGCCGACGAACTGACGCGGCCGATCATGCGCCGTGCCGTACCGCCGCCGCGCCCGGCAACCGATATTCTCGCGGAGCTTTCCCGGCCGCGCCCCGAACCGGTCGCCCCGGTGGAAACCAGGCCAGCCCAGCCGGAAATGTCGGCGGAGGAGCGCGGTGCGCTGCTGGACGGTCTGTTTACCGAGATTCTCGCCAATCCCGATGCCGCGTTCCGGCCGGATGCCGAACTGTTCCAGGATTTCCTCGTGCGCTGCCGGATTCGCCGCGTGCCGGGAGCAGCCCTGTCCTTGAGCGCATTTCGGCGCAAGATGGCAATTGCCCGCTCCGGCGTCGACACTGAGACTGCGGCGACAGAGGCCTGGGCGTCGGCGCTCCGGCTTGCCGATCGCGTCACCGAGGACCTGCAGGGCGTGTTCCTGATGATGGCGCAGGCGGCCGTGCGCGGCCTTGCCTGTCCGTCGGACGCGATGATCGCGCGCGCCTACGGCACCCATTCCGCACGACGCGCCAGACGCCTGCTCGGCTATTTCGAGGAGAATGGGCTCGTTGTCGTCCATGCCGATTTCACCGGCAAGCGTATAGTCGCCTTTCCGGACCTCGGCCACGAAACGGCGCCGGGCGACGCCAACGGGCCGGATGCAATGGATCCGTCCGCCGCTGCAGCTGAATAGGCACGTCCTCCGCCCGAGGCTTCAATTCCAAGTATTTGAAGACGAGACGGTACCGATGCACAACGCCACCCGTCGCTTGCGGGGCGTCAAACCCACTCCTGAATCACGCGGTCGGACGCGTGGATGCAGGTCATCTCAAGCCGGGTGTTGCCGCTGTTGACGAAACGGTGCGGCGTGCTGGGATCGACGATGATGATGTCGCCGGCCTTGCCGATGAGCGTCTGCTCACCGACCGTGAACTCCGCCTCGCCCGAATGAATGAGCCAGGTCTCCGGATAGGGGTGAACGTGAAGCGCCGGCCCTTGGCCAGGCTCCGCATCCATCAGGAAAAGCGAAACCGGCGTGCCGTACTGCCCCCCTTCAAAGAGGATCGTCCGGTTGGGGCTCTGTTTCTGCTCTGCACGGGGAATGACATGAAACATGCTGGCCTCCATCGGGGTTGGTTTACCGGTTCGAATGAATTATCTTGACGAGAAGATATTATGTAAAAATATCTTCTCGTCAAGATATATTGCCAAACACCGCGGAGTTGATAATGCAGCATGAGCAAGAGGAGAGGGACCACGTCGACCGGTTGCGCGCGCAATGGGATCGCGAATTGCCGGATCTCGATACGGAGCCAATGACCATCCTCGGGCGGGCCTATCGGCTTTCTAATCTCGTGCGTCCGTCGATCGAGGAAACCTTTGCCTCCTTCGGTCTCGACCGCGGCGAATTCGACGTGATCTCAACACTCCGGCGCTCCGGCCCACCGTATCGCCTCACGCCGACCGACCTTTATACATTGCTGATGATTTCGTCAGGCGGACTGACACATCGACTCGATCGATTACAAAAGGCGGGGCTGATCCTGCGCGAGCGCTCGGTATCGGATGGACGCAGCAGCGTGGTTGGGTTGACGGAGAAGGGCATAGCGCTTGCCGAAGCCGCGTTTCGGGCTGACATGGCGAGCGAGGCGCGCTATATCGCAGGTCTGAAGCCGGAGGAACGCGCAGCACTGGCAGCGCTATTGAAAACGCTGCTTGTTTCCTTGGAAAACCAACAGGCTGGCGACCCTGCCTGAAATGGTGCCGAATACGGTGATTTCGTTTGACAATGGCGGCTGGAAGCCCTAAAGCCGCCCCAACGCCGGGCAGAAATGTCCGGTGTTTCATTTGACATGTCCCGTGGTTTCTCCGGCAGCGTGATCGTGAGAATCCTGTCAGAACTCTCAAAATGGGTTCAGAGGAGGGCGTGTTTCCTTGATCCGGTTTGGCAACAGACCGGTGTAACCGACTGAAAGGAAATGCGATGAGCAAGCGCGAATCGTCCAAGTACAAAATTGACCGCCGTATGGGCGAAAACATCTGGGGCCGTCCGAAGTCGCCGGTTAACCGCCGCGAATACGGCCCGGGCCAGCACGGCCAGCGTCGCAAGTCCAAGCTTTCGGACTTCGGTGTGCAGCTGCGCGCCAAGCAGAAGCTCAAGGGCTACTACGGCGACATCCGCGAAAAGCAGTTCCGTGCGATCTTCGCCGAAGCTGACCGCCGCAAGGGCGACACCCCGGAGAACCTGATCGGCCTGCTCGAATCGCGTCTCGACGCGATCGTCTACCGCGCAAAGTTCGTTCCGACCGTTTTCGCCGCACGTCAGTTCGTCAACCATGGCCACGTCAAGGTTAACGGCGTTCGCGTCAACATCGGTTCCTACCGTTGCAAGCCGGGCGACGTCATCGAAGTCAAGGAAAAGTCCAAGCAGCTCGTTACGGTTCTCGAAGCCGTTCAGCTCGCTGAGCGCGACGTTCCGGATTACATCGAAGTCGACCACAACAAGATGGTTGCAACCTTCGTCCGCGTTCCGGTTCTCTCCGACGTGCCTTACGCCGTCGTCATGGAACCGCACCTCGTCGTCGAATTCTATTCGCGTTAATCCGAGGCTCTGGCCTTGTGAACGATCGAAACCGCCCGGAAACGGGCGGTTTTTTTGTCTCTTCAGATACGTGGCTGTTTGATCTGCCGCGCGTCTTGTTCCGCGACGGGGACTTGGTCGCCTCGGCGGGACAATGGCTCGCGCGACGAAGGGGAAATCGCATGCCGGAGCAGAAGACGCCGCAGGACCTGCAGGCGATCATCGAGGACATTTACCGCGAGCTGACGCCACGGCTCGGCGAGGGCAAGGTCGCCGACTACATCCCACAGCTTGCGCGCGTTTCTCCGAAACACTTCGGAATGGCAATCGTCACCACCGACGGGCAGGTGCACCGGGTCGGCGACGCCGAGGTGCCGTTCTCCATCCAGAGCGTCTCCAAGGTATTCACCCTGACGCTGGCGCTCGGCAAGCACGGTGAGACCATCTGGCACCGCGTCGGCCGCGAACCTTCAGGCTCGGCCTTCAACTCGATCGTCCAGCTCGAGCAGGAAGGCGGCAAGCCGCGCAACCCGTTCATCAATGCCGGCGCGATCACCATCAGCGACCTGATCCTTGCCGGCCACACGCCGCGCGAACTGATCGGCGAGATCGTCCAGTTCGTTCGTTATCTCGCAGATGACGATGCCATCGTCATAGACCACGAGGTCGCGCGCTCCGAGACGGCGACCGGCTTCCGTAATTTCGCGCTTGCCAACTTCATGCGCTCCTTCGGCCGGCTCGATCACCCGGTCGAGCATGTGCTCGGCGTCTATTTCCACCATTGCGCTCTGGCAATGACCTGCAGCCAGCTCGCCAAGGCGGGCCTGTTTCTGGCAGCCGGCGGCACCAACCCGCTGACCGGCCATTCCGTCGTATCGCGCCAGCGGGCCCGACGTATCAACGCGCTGATGCTGACCTGCGGCCACTATGACGGCTCGGGCGATTTCGCCTATCGCGTCGGTCTGCCCGGCAAGAGCGGTGTTGGCGGCGGCATTCTCGCGGTCGCACCCGGCAAGGCCTCCGTCGCCGTCTGGTCGCCGGGCCTGAACGAGAACGGCAATTCGCTGTTGGGATCGCTGGCGCTGGAGATGTTGGCCGCCCGCACCGGTTGGTCGGTGTTTGGCTCCTGATTTCGGACGAAGGGCCGTTTTCCCTTGATCTTGCGGATGGAACGGGGCAAGTGCTGGCCGTGACGTGCCGTGCGCTCTCCTTCCCGAGCCGGCCATTCCAGGATCGTTGCCATGGATCATTCGCCAGCCCTTTCGCCTGACGCAATCGACAATGCCGTTGAAGACGGCGATATCGAGACGGGTCTTCATCCGATCTTCGAACGCATGCCGTCGTCGGTCTCCTTCAACAAGCTGCGCAAGCGGCTCTTGCGGCAGACGCGCCAGGCGCTCGACGATTTCGGCATGCTGAAGGGCGCCAAGCGCTGGCTGGTCGGGATTTCAGGCGGCAAGGACAGCTATAGCCTGCTGGCACTGCTGATGGACCTGCAATGGCGCGGGCTGCTGCCCGTCGAGCTTGTCGCCTGCAACCTCGATCAGGGGCAGCCGAATTTTCCGAAGCATATCCTGCCGGAATACCTGGCCTCGATCGGCGTTAAGCACCGTATCGAGTATCGCGACACCTATTCGATCGTGAAGGAAAAGGTGCCGACAGGCGCCACCTATTGCTCGCTCTGTTCGCGGCTGCGCCGCGGCAATCTTTACCGGATCGCGCGCGAAGAGGGCTGCGATGCGCTGGTGCTCGGCCATCACCGCGAGGATATTCTGGAGACGTTCTTCATGAATTTCTTCCACGGCGGCAGGCTCGCCTCGATGCCGGCGAAGCTTCTGAACGACGAAGGCGACCTGATGCTGCTGCGGCCGCTGGCCTATGCGGCAGAGGACGACTTGGCGAAATTTGCCACTGCCATGGAATTTCCGATCATTCCCTGCGACCTCTGCGGCTCGCAGGACGGCCTTGAGCGCAATGCCATGAAGGC
The DNA here is from genome assembly GCF_003024455.1 of Ensifer sp. NM-2. Classification (NCBI taxonomy): domain Bacteria; kingdom Pseudomonadati; phylum Pseudomonadota; class Alphaproteobacteria; order Hyphomicrobiales; family Rhizobiaceae; genus Ensifer; species Ensifer sp. NM-2. The sequence goes on along the minus strand of NZ_PVZR01000018.1, from coordinate 149,601 downwards.
AATGCTTGCCGACCTCGAACGACGCATGCCGGGCCGCAAGGACACGATGCTGCGGGCGCTCGGCCATGTGAACCCCTCGCATCTGCTCGACCCCAAGCTTTTCGACTTCCAGTCCCTCTCGCCGGAGCCCAAAGAATGAGCCATTCCGTCGACATCGCCGCCCTTGCCAATCTGCTGCAGGAGGCTGCGGTCAAAGAAATCCTGCCGCGGTTTCGTAATCTCGGCGCGGGCGATGTCCGGATGAAGTCGGAAGCGATCGATCTCGTCACCGAGGGCGACGAGGCAGCCGAGCGCCTGATCAAGGCACGCATGGATGAGATTGCGCCAGGCGCCGTGTTCATCGGCGAAGAATCCGTTGCTGCCGATCCGGCGCTGCTCGACAAGCTGGCAGACGCCGATCTCGCCGTCGTCGTCGATCCGATCGACGGCACCTTTAACTTCGCAGCCGGCCTGCCGCTGTTCGGCGTCATGGCGAGCGTCGTGTCCAAGGGCGAGACCGTTGCCGGCATCATCTACGACCCGCTTGGCAACGACTGGGTAATCGCCGAGAAGGGCTCCGGCGCCTGGATGTGCCGTCCTGACGGCTCGCAGGAGCGCATGTCGGTGACTGCAGGCGTTCCGCTTGAAAGCATGGTCGGCGGCGCCTCGACGGGCTTCTACAGCCAAGAGGCGCGGCGCGAAGTCATGGCCAACTTGGCCAAGGTCCGTATTGCGACCAGCTACCGGTGCGCCGCGCACGAGTATCGCATCCTTGCCGGCGGCTACATCCACTTCTTGATGTACCAGAAGCTGATGCCCTGGGATCATCTGGCCGGCACACTGATCGCGCAGGAGGCGGGTGCCTATGCCGCACGCTTCGACGGCGCGCCCTATCTGCCTGCCCACCTCAATGGCGGCCTGCTGCTGACGACCGACAAGGACAGCTGGGAAACGCTGCGTCGCGAAGTCTTCACCATCTAAACACCGACATCGTCGAAACAGAAAAGCCCGCCTGGAGCGATCCAGGCGGGCTTTTTGTTGGTGAGGTCGATATCACATATGGCCGCCGCCGTGGTCGAGCGAGACATCCTTGTCGCCGGGATGGGTGAAGAGCTTGCCCTTTTCGGCCCAAAGGGTGGCCAGGATCGTCACGAGCCCGAAGAGGGCAAAGCCCCCGAGCAACGGCTGCAGCGTGCCATTGAACAACTGGCCGACGGCGCCACCGAGCAGTGCGCCGCCGGTCGTCGAGACGAAACCGGTGATCGCGGTCGCCGTTCCGGCAAGGTGACCCATCGGCTCCAGGCTGATCGCGGTGAAGTTGGTGGCGATGACAGCGAAGAACATCAGAAGAACCGAGAACATCAGGTAGCTGATGACGAATGCCGGCGTGCCCCAGAGCGACATGGCAAAGCCGATCACGGAAATCAGCGTGAACAGGATCATCGACACGTGCGAGATGCGGCGCATGCCGAAGCTGCGCACGAAGAAGCCGTTGGCGAAATTGGCAACGGCGATGCCGCCGGCAGTGCCGGCAAAGGCGATCGGCAGCCACTCGCCGAGGCCATAGACCTCGCCGAAGATCTGCTGGACGGTGACGATGTAGGCGCAGATGACCGCGGTGAACATCGTCATGCCGATCATGTAGCCGCAGGTGATGCGGTTGGTCAGCACCGTCTTGAAGCCGGATGCGACCGATGAGACGGAAAGCGGCAGGCGCTCTTCCTTCGGCAGCGATTCCTTCATGCGGGCCAGTGCCCAGACGAAGAGGACAGCGCCGACGATGCCGATCAGGATGAAGATCCAGTGCCAGTTGGCGTAGAGGATGACGAGCTGACCGATCGACGGTGCGACGATCGGAACGATCATGAAAACGATCATGACGTAGGACATCACCCGCGCCATCTCGCGACCACCGAAGCAGTCACGCACGATCGCCATGGTGGTGATGCGCACGGCGGCAGCGCCGATGCCCTGGACGAAGCGCAGGACCAGCAGCATTTCGAAACTCTGGGTCAGGGCGGCGGCAAACATCGACACGGTGAAGAAGGCAAGGCCGCCGAGCAGCACGGCGCGACGTCCGAACGTATCGGAAAGGCTGCCGAAGAAGATCTGCGAAAGCCCGAAGCCAAGGAAGAACACGCCGATGACGAGCTGGGTGTCGTTGGAGTTGGCGACGCTCAGCGACTGGCCGATGCTCGGTAATGCCGGCAGCATGCTGTCGATGGCGATTGCCACGCTCGCCGTCATGACGGCAATGGTGATGATGAATTCGACGAGGCCCATATTGAGGCGGGCCGCGCCCGAAACCCCGTCGACATGTTCGGATTGTGTGGTGATCGTGGTCATTGTGCGAACCCGTGAAGAGCAGATCTGGGAGGAATAATCGGCCGGCAGGCTATCGTCAGCCTGCCGGATTGTGTGCCTTGAACAGCTTTCCGCGTTCGGCGATGAGGACGAAGACGACGCCGATCGCCGCGACGGTGAAGTAGCCGATCGCGAGCGGTGTCGCCGTCCCATCGAAAGCCTGGCCGATGAAGGCGCCGATGACGCCGCCGCCGATGGTCTGGGTGAAGCCGAGCACCGAGGAGGCCGTGCCGGCGACGTGGCCGAGCGGCTCCATCGCCATCGCATTGAAGTTCGACGCGATCAGCCCGAACTGGAACATGGCGGCGCCATAGAGCACCACGAACAGCGGGAAGGGCACCGGACCATAAAGCGACGCCGCCATCCAGAGGAAGCTCGCCAGCGTGAAGCCGAGTAGGGCAGCATGCGACAGCGCCCGCATGCCGAAGCGCCGAACGAGCTGCGAATTAGTGAAGGACGCGACCGCCATCATCCCGGCAAATGCCGCAAACACGACCGGAAACCACAGGCCCAGCCCATAGACCCCGACCAGGATCTGCTGGGCAGAGTTGATGAAGCCGAAGAGCGCCCCGAGGATAACGGATGTCGCCAGCGTATAGAACAGCGACAGCCGGTTCGTCAGGACGATCTTGAAGCCGCTGAGGATGACCGAAGGGGTAAAGGCGCGGCGATGATCCGGGTTCAGCGTTTCCTGAAGCCGGAACACCACAAGCGTTGCGATCGTGAAGGCAAAGAGCGCGATGACGACGAAGATCATGTGCCATTCGGCAAAGATCATGATCAACTGGCCGACGCTCGGCGCTATGACCGGCACGATCATGAACACCATCATGATCAGCGACATCACTTCAGCCATGCGACGGCCGCCATAGACGTCGCGAACGATCGACACGGTAATAACACGGGTCGCGGCTGCACCGATGCCCTGGACGAAGCGCAACGCCAGCAGCGCGCCGAAGGTCGGCACGATGACGATTGCGATCGCGCAGACACCATAAATGCCGAGGCCGACGAGCAGCGGCGCCTTGCGGCCGAATCGATCAGACAACGGGCCGAAGAAAAGCTGCGCCACGCCCATACCGATAAGATAGGCGGTGATGACATATTGCCGATGGTTTTCGTCGGTTACACCAAGGCTGGCGCCGATCTCCTGCAGGCCGGGCAACATGATATCGATCGACACGGCATTGACCGCCATCAGCATCGCCATCAAGGCGATGAACTGAAATTTGCTGAGGCCGGGAGCGGCCGCTTCGTCTGTCATGCTCGTCATAGGCAAAATCCTTGCGGCGCGCCGGACGCAACCGAAATAGGTCAAGACCGGAGTTTGTTCCGGAAAGAGGCGACGTCGGCTGGCAAAATGCCGGTCGGCATGTCGAGAACAGTTGAGGGGACGGGCCTGGTCCGGCGCAGCGGTGCAGGCGGCATCCGATGTGAAGCGAAAGGGACTATCGGCGATGGGCAGCCGGGCCAAGCCGGAGCATGGGAACGGGCGAACGCCCTTTCAGGCTGCTTATGCCGCTTTATCGCGACCACTTCATGACAGAGCGTGAGTGTGCTCCGCCTAGTAAAGAACAACGAAAATTAGACGATCCGGATTTAATTCCGGAATCAAAAAAGGCGGTCACCCGCCTTTTCCGACCAGATCGGAGTTGGCGGCCTGACTTAGGCAGCGGCGCCCTTGACCGAGATTCCCTGTTCCTGCAGGTGCGACTGGAGCTCGCCAGCCTGGAACATTTCGCGGACGATGTCGCAACCGCCGACGAATTCACCCTTCACGTAAAGCTGTGGGATGGTCGGCCAGCTCGAATAGTCCTTGATGCCCTGACGCAGGTCCGCGTCGGCAAGGACATTGATGCCCTTGTAGTCGACGCCGATGTAATCGAGAATCTGGACCACCTGGCCGGAGAACCCACACTGTGGGAACTGCGGCGTACCCTTCATGAAGAGCACCACGTCGTTGGTCTTGACTTCGTTCGCGATGAATTCGTGAATTCCGCTCATCTTTTCATCCTTCCTGCGCCCGGTTTCAAGGACCGGATATCGATTGGGCCTTAGATAGCATGCATATCGGTGATTTTCATCACCCAAGTGCAACAAATATTGATGGGCCTCAAGATGTGGTTTTAATACAACTGCTCAGGCCGAACGGCGACGGGTCTTGCTGCGTGCGCTGGCGGTTCGCCGCCGGCTCACCTGTTTCTTGGCCGGCTTTCCGATGGCGGCTTCCAGGATATCCCCTAGAATGCCACCCGTCGCCGCCTTGCGCGTCCGGCGCTTGGTCCGCTTCGTCGCGGTCCGCTTGACGCCGGTCTTCTTCAGGATTTCCTTCAGCGCGCTGTCGACAACGCCACTGACCAGTTCCTTGATCAGGTCGGCCATTCCAGCCTTACTCCGGCGCGCTGGTCTGAAGGGCAAGGGCGTGCAGAACGCCGCCCATGTTGCCCTTCAATGCGTTGTAGACCATCTGGTGCTGCTGCACGCGGGTCTTTCCGCGAAAGACTTCGGCCACGACTTCGGCGGCATAGTGGTCGCCGTCACCGGCCAAATCGCGGATCGTGACCTTGGCGCCGGGAATTCCTGCCTTGATCATGTCTTCGATGTCGCCTGGTGCCATGGGCATGATATGCCAACTCCCTTTATTATTCTGCGGCAGCAGCAGCGTTGCTGGAGCCGTCCATAAAGTCAGGGAACCACGATTCATGGGCCGAGCGCAATTGCTGAATTGCGACGGCGCGCGCTGCACCGAGCTTGACGGCATCGCCGCCGGTCTTGCCGATTTCCGGCAGGGCAACGCCTGCCTTTTCCGCACGGGCGCGAACGGCAGCGACGTTACCGGCCGCAACCGTCAGCACGTAGCGTCCCTGGTCTTCGCCATAGAAAACAGCAATCGGATCATGACCTTCGACCACATCCACGGTCGCGCCGATATCCGAAGCCATCGCCATTTCGGCAACGGCGAGAGCCAGGCCGCCGGACGAGCAGTCATGAACTGATGTCGCCAGACCGTCGACGATCAGCCCACGGACGAAGTCACCGACCTTGCGCTCATGTGCGAGGTCGACATGCGGCGCCGGACCGTCAGTGCGGCCATGGACGTCGCGCATGTAGACCGACTGGGCGATGTGCGAACCGAGGCCTTCCGGCGCGCCGGCAAGCAGGATCGTTTCGCCGGCAGCGGCAAACCGGATGCGCGCCATCTTCGACCAGTCCTTGATCAGGCCGACGCCGCCGATGGTGGGGGTCGGCAGGATTCCCTGGCCGTTGGTCTCGTTGTAGAGCGAGACGTTGCCGGAAACGATCGGGAAATCAAGCGCGGTGCAGGCCTCACCGATGCCCTTGATGGCATGGACCAGCTGGCTCATGATCTCAGGACGTTCCGGGTTGCCGAAATTGAGATTGTCGGTTGCTGCCAGCGGCAGCGCGCCGGTTGCCGTCAGGTTGCGCCAGCATTCGGCAACCGCCTGTTTGCCGCCTTCGAACGGATCCGCCTCGACATAACGCGGCGTCACGTCGGAGGAGAAGGCCAGCGCCTTGCTCTGGTGACCCTCGACGCGCACAACGCCGGCGTCGCCGCCCGGCAGCTGCAGCGAGTTGCCCTGGATCAGCGTGTCGTATTGTTCGTAGACCCAGCGGCGCGAGGAATTGTTGGCCGAACCGACCAATTGCACGAGCGCATCAGCAACGTCCGTCTGCGGGATGTCGTTGGTCGCAAGCGCGGTCGGGACCTTGGCCGGGGTCCAGGGACGGTCGTATTCCGGCGCTTCGTCGCCCAGTTCCTTGATCGGCAGGTTCGCCACTTCTTCGCCCTGATGCAGAATGCGGAAACGCAGGTCGTCCGTGGTCTTGCCGACGATCGCGAAATCGAGGCCCCACTTGACGAAGATCGCCTTGGCGACTTCTTCCTTGGCCGGCTCAAGCACCATGAGCATGCGCTCCTGGCTTTCCGAAAGCATCATTTCGTAAGCGGTCATGCGCTCTTCGCGCACCGGCACGGTGTCGAGGTTAAGCTCGATGCCGAGGTCGCCCTTGGCGCCCATTTCGACGGCCGAGCAGGTGAGGCCGGCTGCACCCATGTCCTGGATGGCGATGACGGCACCCGTCTGCATCAGCTCGAGGCAGGCTTCGAGCAGGCACTTTTCGGTGAAGGGGTCGCCGACCTGCACGGTCGGGCGCTTTTCCTCGATCGATTCGTCGAACTCGGCCGAGGCCATGGTCGCGCCGCCGACGCCGTCACGGCCGGTCTTGGCGCCGAGATAGACGACCGGGAGGCCGACGCCTTCGGCCTTGGAGTAGAAGATCGCATCGCTTTTGGCGAGACCGGCGGCAAAGGCGTTGACGAGGATGTTGCCGTTATAGCGGGCATCGAACTCGACTTCGCCGCCGACGGTCGGAACACCGAAGGAATTGCCGTAGCCGCCGACGCCGGCAACGACGCCGGAAACGAGGTGGCGGGTCTTCGGGTGATCCGGCGAGCCGAAGCGCAGGGCGTTCATCGCCGCAACCGGACGGGCGCCCATGGTGAAGACGTCGCGCAGGATGCCGCCGACGCCGGTCGCAGCACCCTGGTAGGGCTCGATATAGGACGGATGGTTGTGGCTCTCCATCTTGAAGACGACGCAGTCGCCATCATCGATGTCGACGACGCCGGCGTTTTCACCCGGACCCTGGATGACGCGCGGGCCCTTGGTCGGCAGCGTGCGAAGCCACTTCTTGGAAGACTTGTAGGAGCAGTGCTCGTTCCACATCGCCGAAAAAATGCCGAGCTCGGTAAAGGTCGGCTCGCGTCCGATCAGGCCGAGAATGCGCTCGTATTCGTCGGGCTTGAGCCCGTGCGAGGCGATGAGTTCCGGGGTGATGGGGCGGGTGTTGGAAATCGTCATCGTCGACCGTCAAATCCTTCGGGCGGCGCGCAATCCTTCCACGGGATATGGCGCGTGCGAACCGCAACAGACACAGGGGGCGCTTTGCCGCTTCTTTAGCGTATGCTGCGGCGCGGCGCGACAGAAAAATACGGGCGATCAACAACGGTTGCCGCCCTTTTTGATGCCCTCACGCGCCTCAGGTGGTGCCGACCTGTCAGAACTTGTAGCCGAGTGCGAGATCGGCACGGGTCGAGCCATCGTTGGGGCCGCCGCAAAGTTCGGCATGCGAGGCATGCGCCACCGTTGCCGACAGGTTCCAATGCTCGTTTAATCTGAATCCGGCTGCGGCATATTCGCAGGCGCTGTCGAAAGCAAACTGACGAGAACAAGCGACGATGTCGCGAGGCGGTGGGATGAACGAAGAAAAAGCAATGCTGGCATGCCGAATTGTTGAGGCGAATCGATCTACACAAGACTGCTAAAACATACGGGACACCGGGTTATCAGTCGAAACTGTCGTAACCCACTCGTCCGCTGTCGAGCAACCGCCGCAAAGTCTGGAAGCCGTTGCGCACTTCGGCACGGTCGGCCGGTGAGGAAAAGCCGATACGGATACGGTGAAAGACGCGGTCCGCCCGGCCGGCCTTGAATTCGTCCTCGTCGTCGACGAGCACGCCTTCCTGCAGTGCAGCCTGCTTGAATGTGCCGGAAAGCCACGGTTCCGGCAGCTTCATCCAGAGGAAGGGAACGCACGGATGCGAGCTGAACTCGATGCCATCGAACACTTCGCGGGCAATCGCCTCGCGCGCCCGGATCTCTTCGATACCCTTGCCGCGCAGAATAGTGGCCGCTCCGGAAAGCACCAGCCGCGAACACAGCTCCGCCAGGATGAACGGCAGGCCGCCACTGACCATCTTGTGGGCAATGCGAATGCGCTGGCTGAAATGGGGAGGGCAGGCAACCCAGCCGCCGCGCACACCGGCAGCAACAGACTTTGAAAGACCACCAACCAGGAAGGTCCGCTCAGGTGCAAGCTCCGCTAAAGGCGGCGTCGGATCGCCGGTCATGGCGCCGTAGAGATCGTCCTCCACCAGCCAGACACCGTACTTGCGGGCGATATCGGCAATCGCCTGACGCCGGGCGAGCGGCATGACGGCAACGGTCGGATTCTGCGCGCTTGGCATAAGGAAGGCGAGCTTGGGATGCTGCTGCGCGCAGACCCGCTCGAAATCCTCGGGAATCAGGCCGAATTCATCCGATTCCATCAGGGTCGTGCGGCGCCCGATCAAGCCGGCGCTGCGGCTGACCTGGGAATAGGTCAAGGTCTCGAAGGCGATACGATCGCCGGGCGAGGTGACTGCCGCGATCACGGCAATGACAGCCGCGTGCGCTCCGAGCGTCGGCACGATCGTTTCAGGCGAGGGACGAAAGCCGCCGCGCGCCAGCCATTGGCATCCGGCCTCAAACCAGTGATCCGGGAAATTGCGCGCGTAGCTGGCAATGTCGGCGTGGTGATCGCGGCTGATCTCGCTCAAGAGCTCACTCAGGACAAAGCCCTGGCCGATGTCCGGCGCCGCGGTGCTGTCGAAGCGCAATTTGCCGGCGGGTGCAATCAGCGGCCGGGTGCCGGCCAAGGATGTGGTCAGCGGATCGGCCTGCTCGGGCGGGCGGCTTTCCTGGTGATCGAGAACATAGGTTCCGCGCCCGACCTCGCCGCTGACGAGGCCGCGTTCGCGCACGATATTGTAGGCGCGTCCAATGGTACCAATGGTGACACCAATGTCATAGGCGAGATTGCGCTGCGGCGGCAATTTTGCGCCGACGGGCAGGGCGCCTTCGCCAATTGCCTGTTCGATCTGGTCGGCGATCCGCGCATAAAGCGGACCATGACCCTGCTGAATGTCCGGGAGCCAATTTGTCATAGTGACAATTACCTAGATTACACAGCGAAATATGTCAATTATCACCAATGCAATGATAGCAATCGATGCATTGGAGCCTACAATGAGTACAATTGATACAATTTGCTCGGCAGTCGTGAAAAAGGCCCCTCGCGCGCGTCGCAAGATCGGGTTTGATGTCGAAATCTCGGGGAGTGCTAAGAACGCGCTTCAACGTCTCTGGCGGCTCTATTGTTTCCTGGCCGCCAAGAGACGCAGCCGGTTAGCTCTCGAAGAGATGAGCGATTGGCAACTGATCGATATCGGGGTCTGCGAGAAGGATGCCCGGCGGGAATCGTCCGTGGCGTTCTGGCGTTAACGGGCATCACACAAAGCGTGCGGTGGTTTTGCGATAGCGGCATGCGAACAAAGCGCCGTATGCCCTAGAGATTGCGACGCGCATCAGCGAACGCTGAGGGCACCAGCCAACAGCGTCCGAACTCTCAACCGGTGCCTGGATTAATTGCAGCCCTGGCCGCCAGCGGCCCAACGCCGGATATCTGCACTCATGCGGGTGGCGACCGGTTCGCTCATGAGCGGTCCGAACGCCTGCAACCGCGCCGGCTGGCCTTCCGCCTGGATGACGGCAAGCGGCCGTGCTTCCGGCGACTTGCGCGGCACGATCAGGATGCGGGGACGTCCGGAGAAGGAATTGAGTTCAGGGGCAAGCCGGTAGTTCTTGAAGGCAGCATCGCCCGATTTGAACCAGCAGCTGTTGGCGCCGAGCGCCACGCGTTCCATTGTCGGCAGGGCTGCCGAGCTTGCCGTCGGCGCCGGCGGGCGCGATGTTTGGCAGGACGCCAGAAGCGTCAGGGCGAACGCCGCGCAAGCAGGGCCGGTCAGGCGTCTAGAAAACATGGAAGGCATCGACGGTCTCGCTTGCGTTACGGGGATGGTCGGATGCCTTCTATCAGCGCGACGGTTAAGCGGCGATTACTTCGAGAGCCGAAGCGAAGATGCCGCGACCATCGGCGCCGCCATGAGCCGCCTCGATCAGGTTTTCCGGATGCGGCATCATGCCGAGCACGTTGCCGGCCGTGTTCATCACGCCGGCAATATCGCCCATCGAGCCATTCGGATTGGTGCCTTCGGCGTAGCGGAACACGACCTGGCCGTTGCCTTCGATCGTCTTCAGGGTCTCCGCGTCGGCGAAGTAGTTGCCGTCGTGGTGCGCAACCGGGCTGCGGATGATCTGTCCCTTGGAATAGGCGCGGGTAAAGTCGGTGTCGGCGTTGACGACTTCGAGCTTGACCTCGCGGCAGACGAACTTGAGCGATGCGTTGCGCATCAGCGCGCCCGGGAGCAGACCGGCCTCGACCAGGATCTGGAAACCGTTGCAGACGCCGAGGACCTTCACGCCCTTTTCGGCCTTCGCCTTGATCGCCTGCATGACCGGCATGCGCGCGGCAATCGCGCCGCAGCGCAGATAGTCACCGTAGGAGAAACCGCCGGGGATGACGATCAGGTCGACATCAGGGATCTCCGTTTCGGTCTGCCAGACGGTTACGGGCGCCTTGCCGGAGATCTTGGTGAGGGCAGCGATCATGTCGCGATCGCGGTTGAGGCCTGGAAGCTGGACGACGGCTGACTTCATGGTGCGGTTCAAACCCTGCCTGCGCCTCTTGAAGCTCATGCAATTCGAGGCGGTTTCCGATGCGGCCGAAGCGCAATTTGACGCGCTCGGGCCGATATTGGATGCACTGCGCATCCTGCTATTTCGAAACCATCGAGCCGCGGACAGTATGCCCCTTCGATGTCGTTTCGGCTGATCTGCGTGAGGATGGCCCATGTCAGATGGGCCTCCTCATTATTTCCAGATCACGCCGGCCTTCACGTCAGGCCATCCGCGGCACTCCGCCGCCATCAGGCGAGGGAGATGGTGTAGTTTTCAATCACTGTGTTGGCGAGCAGCTTTTCGCACATCGCCTTGAGGTCGGCCTCGGCCTTGGCTTTGTCGCCGGTTTCGATCTGTAGATCGAAGACCTTGCCCTGGCGGACCTGGCCGATGCCGTCGAAGCCGAGTGCGCCGAGCGCACCTTCAATTGCCTTGCCCTGCGGATCGAGAACGCCATTCTTCAGCGTCACGGTTACACGTGCCTTGATCACTTTCACTTTCCCCGAACTAACTTGACCAGAAATTACTTGACCAGAACGGGGCCGGTGCCGCGCACAGGCTCGTTCTCGTTCATGATGCCGAGACGGCGAGCCACTTCCTGATAGGCCTCGACCAGCCCGCCCAAATCACGGCGGAAGCGGTCCTTGTCGAGCTTTTCCTTGGTCTCGATGTCCCACAGACGGCAGCTATCCGGCGAAATCTCGTCCGCCAGGATGATGCGCATCATGTCGCCTTCGAACAGGCGGCCACACTCGATCTTGAAATCGACGAGCTGGATGCCGACGCCGAGGAACAGGCCGGTCAGGAAGTCGTTGATGCGGATGGCAAGCGCCATGACGTCATCGAGTTCCTGCGGGCTTGCCCAACCGAATGCGGTGATGTGCTCTTCGGAGACCATCGGGTCATCAAGAGCATCGGCCTTGTAGTAGAATTCGATGATCGAGCGGGGGAGGACGGTGCCTTCCTCGATGCCGAGGCGCTTTGCCAGCGAGCCGGCAGCAACGTTGCGCACGACGATCTCAAGGGGGATGATCTCGACTTCCTTGATCAACTGCTCGCGCATGTTCAGGCGGCGAATGAAGTGCGTCGGAATGCCGATACGGTTCAGATGCGTGAAGATATACTCGGAAATCCGGTTGTTCAGCACACCCTTGCCGTCGATGACGTCATGCTTTTTCTTGTTGAAGGCGGTCGCGTCGTCCTTGAAAAACTGGATCAGCGTGCCCGGCTCGGGACCCTCATAGAGGATCTTTGCCTTGCCCTCGTAGATACGGCGGCGACGATTCATGGATATTGTCTCTGTGGTTGTTGGCGCACTTGGGTCGCGCTAGTGGAGTCTTCTCACGGCGTCCATAGCTGAAAAGAACGCGTTTCACAATCGGCGTATCTTCCCTTCCCCTGATTTACCTAAAGCGTGTCGCAACCTTTCAGATTCGCTCCTTGCGCATCCGTTCTTTGGTTTTTCGCATGCCGTTGTCGCAAAACCGCTGCGCACTTTTGCGCGACATGCTTACGGTACCACGAAAGTCACGAAACGAGAAAACTTCGCATTGCACTTTGACCACTGTTTTGGTTTATGGCCATAACTATTTCCGGCATGGAATTCTCACGGGAGATCAATTGATGACGACGATGCAGGATCGCGAAAAGGCCTTCGAAGCAAAGTTTGCGCTGGACGAGGAACTGAGGTTCAAGTCTGAGGCGCGCCGCAACAAGCTTCTTGGTCTCTGGGCTGCCGGCTTGCTCGGCAAGAGCGACCCAGAGGCCTATGCGAAGGAAGTCGTTGTGGCCGATTTCGAAGAGGCCGGCCACGAGGACGTTGTGCGCAAGATCAAGGCCGATTTCGACGCTGCCGGCGTTGCCCAGAGCGAAGAGCAGATCCGTGTGCGCATGCTCGAGCTTCTCGGCGTCGCCATCGAGCAAGTCCAGAGCAGCTGATCTTCGAGGCTATCATACGCCCATGATATCGCCGCTCGGCCTCAGGTCGGGCGGTTTTTATTTGACCGCCTTGTAGCGACGCCCTTTTTCCGGCGGCGCATCCGCGTTCGGTGACAGTTTCCAGCCGCTCTTGATGCGCTGTTCGAAATCGAGGCGGCTCATCGGCTTTGCCAGGGCGTAGCCCTGCAGAATATCACAGCCAAGCTCCCTCAGTATCGCCGCGTGCTCCCACGTTTCCACACCTTCGGCCACCACCTTGATATTGAGCGAATGCCCGATGTCGATGATGGCACGAACGAGCTTTGCCTGCTTGGCGCTTTCGTTGATCGGCCCCACCAGCGCCCGGTCGATCTTCAGGCGGGCCGGGTTCAGGTTGAGCAGGCCGATAATCGAGGCATGGCCGGTGCCGAAGTCGTCAATTTCGATCTCGATACCGAGCGTGTTGAGCGCGGCGATCGTCGCGGCAATCTCGTCTTCGAGATCGTCAAGAAAGATGGATTCCAAGAGCTCGAAAGACATGACACCAGGCGGGATGTTCATGGCGCGAAGGTCTGAAATCAGGCTCGGGTCCCGCAGTCTGCGCGAGGAGACATTGACCGAGATCTTGGGGACGGTCAGACCGGCACGCCCCCAGGCCGCAAAATCGGCATAGGCCATCTCGACGATGTTCCTGTCGATCGCGGGCAGGGCGTTGATCTCTTCAGCTACCTTCAGAAAGTGGCTCGGAGGAAGAATTCCGCGTTCCGGGTGGTCCCATCGCACCAGAGTTTCGACGCCGGTGAGCTCCAGCGAGTGGGCGTCGAACTGCGGCTGATAGTAGGGCACGAACTGGCCTTCTTCGATCGCCTGACGGATATCGTCGCCGGTGCGTTTGGCGCTGAGGATCTGGTTCTGGATCTGCTCGGAAAACACCTCGAAGCGATCGCGGCCGAGGCTCTTGGCCCGGTAGAGCGCGATATCTGCATTCATCAGCAGTTGCTTGGGATCCGTCTCGACCTCGCCCCTCCAGGCAATGCCGATGCTGGCCCCGAGCCGGCAAAGCTGGCCGTCATAGGGAATGGGCCGGCGGAAGGCATGGACGATGCGGGCGGCCAGATCTCCAAGCTCGTCCATCCCGCGGCCGCGCCGACAGAGGATCACGAATTCGTCGCCGCCGATGCGGGCGATGAAATCGTCCTGGTCGGCATGAGACCGCAGGATTGCGGCTGCATGGGTCAGCATCGCATCGCCGGCCTGATGCCCGAGCGTGTCGTTGATCTGCTTGAAGCGATCAAGATCGAGGTGGAGGATAGCGTTGAGCGTCGGATCGTCCGCCAGTATCTGGTCGAGATAGCGCCTGTTCGGCAGGTCCGTCAGGTAGTCGTGCAACGCGTTGTATTCGATACGGATGCGCGCTTCCTCAAGCTCGCGGTTGCGGGCCTCGGTTGCGGCCTTGGCCTTGCGCAGTTCCTCCTGCAGCGCGATGTCTTCGGTTACGTCCCAGTTCGCGCCGATCAGTTTGCGGGTGCCATCGCGGTCGACATAGAACGCCGTGTTGGCGCGAATGTGCCGGATTTCTCCATTCGCCAGGACGATGCGGAACGCATTGGTGAAGGGTGCACCCGCGGCGACGCCGTCATTGACGCGGGCGATCGCCTTTTCGCGGTCGTCGGGGTGGAGCATATCTTCCCAACTGCGGCCGCTGGGCGCGCCGGCTTTGGGGTCAAGCCCATAAATACCGAGGATACGTTCGTCCCAAAGCGTCTCCTGGGTTTCAAGGTTATGGTCGAAGACCCCGATCTTCGATACGTCGAGGGCAAGTCTCAGGCGCCGCGAGATTTCCTCCAGCCGCGCCTCGGCCTCCTTGCGCGGCGTAATGTCGGTGTCGGTGCCGATGATGCGAGTGGGCTTGCCGTCCGGCCCATAGGCGACGGATGCGCCGCGGCTTTCGATCCAGACCCAGTGTCCGTCCGCATGGCGTTCGCGGTACTGGAAGGTGTTGTACGTGACCTCTCCAGAATCCTGGCGTCCGATCGAGGCCATGACATGCGCGCGGTCGTCCGGATGCACATTCTCGATCCAGCGATCGAGCGCGCCATCGACCTCGGCGTCATCAGCCAGACCACGCAGGCGCTTCCAGGTGGCGGAATAGAAGAGGTTTCCGGTCGAAAAATCGTGATCCCAGACGCCTTCAAGTGCGCTTTCCAGCGCATACTTCCACCGCGTCTCGTCGTTGCGAAGCCCCGCGATCTCGGCGATCAAGTGGTCGACCGGCAGCATCAGCAGCATGCGACCGTCCGCCATTGCATAGGAAGTGCAGACCACCGAAACGATATCGGCTGCTCCATGCAAGCGGATCGTCTGGGCGGACGCGGAAGATCGCACCGTCCCGGTCGGCCTCAGCAGGTGATGGTCGTCGGGGTGAACAAGGTCACGAAGAGAACGGTTGAGCAACTCTGCCGGCGGAAGACGCAGAAGCTCGCTGGCATAGGGGTTTACCGAAACGATTGACGCTTGTTCATTGAAAACGAGCGCCGCCACCGGCAGCTGGTCCAGCGCCGCTTGCGTCACGATATTCAGCTTCGCCGGCGCGCGGCGTTCGCTCCTGATGGGATCTTTCGGTCCGGTCACGTATCCCACGATCCAGCATTTGTTGCCGGCAGATGATGATCGCGGACCATGAACTTCGGATTAATGCCGAGTCGTCTTATTCGCAGTGCGATCAGGGTTGGAGGCGGCTGAGGAACTGCGCAAAGACCATCGTGCCTTCCGGCCAGGGGCCATGCCCGGACTCGGTGTTGAGGTGGCCGGATTCCCCCGCATCCACCAACAGCGAGCCCCAGGACTTGGCGATTTCGTCGGCATGCTCATAGGAGCCGAACGGATCGTTGCGGCTTGCGATCAACAGCGACGGGAACGGCAGCGGATCGCGGGGATAGGGGCCGAATGTCATGAGATGCTTCGGACGGATCGCGGCATTGGCCACGTCAGGCGGAGCCACCAGGAAGGCGCCGGCGATCTTCTTTTCGATGTGGGGCAGGGCATGGACCGCGGTCGCGACGCCGAGGGAGTGGGCGACGATGACCACCGGCTTTTCAGCGGCATTGACCTCCTCGACCATGCGCGCCACCCAATCCTCGCGCACGGGCTTGGCCCATTCGGCCTGCTCCACGCGGCGGGCGGTGGACATTTTTCTCTCCCAGCGTGACTGCCAATGGTCAGGGCCGGAGTTGGTGTAGCCGGGAACGATGAGGATATGGGCGTCGGAAAGTTTCATAATGGCCGCGATGTGGCGTCGAAAATCGTCGAAGTCAAGGCGTAGGCGACAGAGGCATCATTTTATGTATAATCGACACTGCAGGTCGCGGTCGATGCGGCTCGAGTTTTGCCGTTGTCGCTGGTCCGGGACCGCTCTGTAGTGGTTGAGGAGTGTGAGCCATGACAACATTCCATGTTCTGT
Source organism: Ensifer sp. NM-2 (assembly GCF_003024455.1). Classification (NCBI taxonomy): domain Bacteria; kingdom Pseudomonadati; phylum Pseudomonadota; class Alphaproteobacteria; order Hyphomicrobiales; family Rhizobiaceae; genus Ensifer; species Ensifer sp. NM-2. The sequence continues at coordinate 133,461 of NZ_PVZR01000018.1, read as the reverse complement.
CGGGACCGGACGCCAGCGTCGCCCATCCCGGAATAAAAAAGATCGGCCTGGCTGACGTGATGGACGCGTTGCGCCTCGGGTTCAACGACTTTCGCGAAAAGCCGTCTCACTATGTTTTTCTCTGCTTGATCTACCCCATCGCCGGTGCCGTGCTCATGACGTGGAGCGCGGGCGCCAACATGCTGCCGCTGCTCTATCCGCTCGCGTCCGGCTTTGCCCTTATCGGGCCGGTCGCCGCCATCGGACTCTATGAAATCAGCAGGCGCCGCGAACTTGGCATGGACACGTCCTGGCCTCACGCCTTCCGCCTGCATCGATCTCCGGCACTGCCCTCGATCGTGGCTGTCGCAGCGATGCTATTCGTCATCTTCATTGCCTGGCTCCTGGTGGCACAGGCGCTCTATATCAGGATCTTCGGCGCCGAACCGCCGGCATCGATCGCCGCCTTCTGGAACGGCATCGTCAACACGGAGCAGGGCTGGAACCTGATCCTGGTCGGCAACGCCGTCGGGTTCGTCTTCGCCGCGATCGTGCTGTCGATCAGCGTAGTGTCGTTCCCGTTGCTGATCGATCGTGACGTCGGTGCTGTGGCTGCCGTCGAAACCTCGATACGCGCAACTCTCGTCAATCCCATCCCGGTTGCCTTCTGGGGGCTGATCGTTGCGGCCGGCCTGCTGATCGGGTCGATCCCGGTCTTCGTCGGCCTTGCCGTCATCATGCCGATCCTCGGTCACGCGACATGGCACATGTATCGCAAGATGGTTGAGCCCGGTGCTCGCAGCAGCCGTATGCGATAACGACAAAACGGCCAGCCTCCCGGAGGCTGGCCGCTTCCTCCTGTGAGGATCGTCCGACCTACTTGAAAAATTTGTAGTAGGACGAAATCTGGGCGGCGGTGTTGGACGAAAGATTGAGCTTGATGCCGATCTTGTCACCGCGATACCAGCGGACCATGCCGGTCAGAAATCCGAGTTCTTCGCTGCGGATCGTCACTTCCTGTCCGGTGCGTGCATTGATGTCGAAATAGAGCTGAAAGCAGATGCCTTCTGCGGAAAGATCCGTAACGATGCCGTTGCTCGCACCCGTCTTGCAGGTCACCGTTCCGGTAATCTTCGTCTGCGTGCGCGCTGCCGTGCGCTGAACACTGTCCTTGTAGGCCATGTGAACCCTCGATCTGAATTGATCAGCCTCGATCATCTCACGCAAAGATTGAATTCCTCGCTAACAAAAATGCCCGCATTCGAGCAAACTGCATCAAATGCGGGCATAATAGCGCAATACCACAGAAACGTGCTTCGCTCTGACACGAACCGGGCGGCTATCGCGCCCGGCCCTTATTGCTTGCGCATGTCGTTATCGCAAAAGCGCTACGCACTTTTGCGCGGCGGCGTCAGCCAAAGACCCGGCCGAAAATCGTGTCGACGTGCTTGGTGTGGTAGCCGAGATCGAACTTTTCGCGGATGTCGGCTTCCGACAGGGCCGCGCGAACCTCCGTGTCGGCAAGCAACTCCTCAAGGAAGTCCTTGCCCTCTTCCCAGACCTTCATCGCATTGCGCTGAACGAGGCGATAGGCGTCCTCACGCGAAACACCGGCCTGCGTCAGAGCGAGCAGGACACGCTGCGAGTGAACGAGACCGCGGAACTTGTTCATGTTCTTGGTCATGTTGTCGGGATAGACGAGCAACTTGTCGATCACGTTGGTCAGGCGGGCAAGCGCGAAGTCGAGCGTCACCGTCGCATCAGGGCCGATCATGCGCTCGACCGAGGAATGCGAGATATCGCGCTCGTGCCAGAGGGCTACGTTCTCCATCGCCGGAATGGCGAAGGCGCGAACCATGCGGGCAAGACCCGTGAGGTTCTCCGTCAGCACCGGGTTGCGCTTGTGCGGCATGGCCGACGAGCCCTTCTGTCCCGGCGAGAAGTATTCTTCCGCTTCCAGGACTTCGGTGCGCTGTAGGTGGCGGATTTCGGTTGCCAGCCGCTCGATCGACGAGGCGACGACGCCAAGAGTGGCGAAATACATCGCATGGCGGTCGCGCGGAATGACCTGGGTGGAAACCGGCTCCGGCTTCAGGCCAAGCGCCTTGGCGACGTGTTCCTCGACGCGCGGGTCGATATTGGCGAAGGTGCCGACGGCGCCGGAGATGGCGCAGGTCGCGACTTCTTCACGGGCCGCGATAAGGCGCTGCTTGCAGCGATCGAACTCGGCATAGGCAAGCGCCAGCTTGACGCCGAAGGTCGTCGGTTCGGCATGAATGCCGTGCGAGCGGCCGATCGTCACCGTATCCTTGTGCTCAAAGGCGCGGCGCTTCAGTGCTTCGAGCAGCTTGTCGATATCAGCAAGCAAAAGGTCGGTTGCGCGCACGAGCTGTACGTTGAAGCAGGTGTCGAGCACGTCGGAGGATGTCATGCCCTGGTGGATGAAGCGGCTGTCGGGGCCGACGAACTCTGCCAGATGCGTCAGGAACGCGATGACGTCATGCTTTGTGACGGCCTCGATTTCGTCGATCCGGTCGACGTCGAATTTGGCGGCGCCGCCTTTTTCCCAGATCGTCTTTGCGGCATCCTTCGGGATCACGCCGATTTCGGCCAGCGCATCGCAGGCATGGGCCTCGATCTCGAACCAGATGCGGAACTTGGTTTCCGGCGACCAGATGGCCACCATTTCCGGTCGGGAATAACGGGGGATCATGGGCTCTCAGCTTTCGTCATCAGTGGAGGATGGCTGTGCCTCTAGCAAAGATGCCCGACAAGCTCAACGTTATTGACGGCCTCGCGAACCTGCAAGCCACAGGCTGGCGGCCAGAAGTGCGGCGCCGCCAACCGGAAGATAGAGCCGAACGCCCAGCACAAGGAACTGGTAGAAGGCGACAAGCGAGGTAAAGGCGAACTGGTAGAACCAGGTCCGGGTACCGGTATTGGCATGCCAGCGGGCGTAAAAGACGCGATAGTCGAGTGCGAAGAGCATTGCCGTCACGGCGATCGTGCCGAGCGAAAGGCAGAGCAGATAGGCCGCAAACCGCGTCTCGGCAGGGCGGCCAAGCGTAGAAAACCGTGCGAGGAACAGGGCAGCTGGCCAGGCCAGCATGCCGCCCAGACCATACATCACCAGCAGTTCCACCAGGTGGAAGGTCAGGGCGCCCTCGCGCAGCCAGAGCGCGACCCAGGCGGAAGCGACCATCACCAGCCCCCAGGCTGGCGTGCCGAAGACAAGTTCCGCCGCGGACGGAAACGCCCGCAGGAATCGCGAGCGCTTGAGGGAGGGCGCGGAAGCATATGCTGATTTCACTTCCGCCCCGGCGCCCGTTTCGTTCATTTTGCGATCCGCGTCGGAACCGCAATCCATCGTCCGTCAGTCGTGCCCTCGAACCCGAGCGATTTGACGAGCACCATCACAACGTGGGTTTGCGTGCCGTCGTCATTCATGTGCGTTACCGCACCGCCGATGCGATAGCCCGTCGGGCAACGGCGGCTTTCCGGCACACGGGTATCGTCCTGCAGCACGTCGCTTGCAGGCTTGCCCGCCTTCATCGTCATCGACAGGCGGAAGCCTTTGACCTCCTTCAGGAAGTCCTTGCAGAGCCCACCTGGTTCGAAGCTCTTTTCTTCGAGCGTCAGGCCGTAGGTCTGGCGGAAGGCATCGTCGGCGGCAAAGGCATCGTAAGTGAGGGCCAATGGCGTTGCATTGGCTTCGGTAATCGGATTGTAGGCCGCCAGCAATCCCGGCGCCTCGGCAAGCCTGTAGGCGTCGATCAGCGGAGCGGCGCGCCGATGCGCCTCATGTCTCATCCGGTGCAGGGGGGCGCCATCTTCGCGACCGACTGCGCGCACCGGCGCACCCGGCAGAAAAGTGTCGTTGCGGGTATCGATGACGTAGATCGTGGAATAGGGAAAACCCGAGCCGTCCTGGACACCGTATTCCTCGAACGCAAAGACATATCCATCGGAGGAAAAGCCGATCGGCTGGAATGCGGCATAGTCACCCGCCGATGCCTGCGAGGCGACAAATGTCACCGCCAGGAGGAGGAGCCCTGGCGCTGCCGGGCGCGAGATCATCAGCGGGCCTGTTCGGCAGGCGCTCGGATCGCCTGGATGGCGGAGCGATAGGCATCGACCCAACCACCCTTGAAGATCGCCGAACCGGCGACCAGCACGTTTGCGCCGGCGCCGGCTGCAATCGCCGCCGTTTCAGGCGCAATGCCGCCGTCGACTTCGATCTCGATCGGCCGGTCGCCGATCATCGCCTTGATCCGGCGGATCTTTTCCGCGGTCGCGTCGATGAACTTCTGGCCGCCGAAGCCCGGGTTGACCGTCATCACCAGCACCAGATCGACGGTGTCGAGCACATATTCGATGGCGCTTTCGGGTGTTGCCGGGTTGAGCGAGACGCCGGCCTTCTTGCCGAGCGACCGGACAGTCTGCAGCGAGCGGTGCAGGTGCGGCCCGGCTTCGGCGTGAACCGTCAGGATATCGCAGCCGGCCTTTGCGAAGGCTTCGAGAAAGCCGTCGGCGGGCGAGATCATCAGATGGCAGTCGAAGGTCGCTTCGGTGTAGGGGCGCAGCGACTTGATCACGTCGGGCCCAAACGTGATGTTCGGGACGAAATGGCCGTCCATGACATCGAGATGGATCCAATCCGCGCCGGCATCGACGACATCGCGGACTTCCTGTCCGAGCTTCGAGAAATCGGCCGCCAGGATCGACGGGGCAATGCGGATGGGATGGGTCATGAGAGGCTCCGGCTGTTTCCCGCGCAATAGCACTCCGCAGCCGCGCAAACAACATGCGCGGTGCTAATCGCGCTTTAGTCGCGGCTCGACCATGACGGCACGGGATCGTTTTCGGCAGGTGTGGCGTCGTGGACGCCGCGGGCGATCGCGCGCGCCATCGTCGCGGCGGCGGCAGCACCCAGCTCGAGGAAGTCTGCGAGCTCCAGCGTCCGGCCGCTTGCGCCGGTGGCAAGGGCGAAAATGAGGTCGCCGTCGAGCGGCGTGTGCGCCGGCCATATTGCCCGCGAGAAGCCATCATGCGCGGCGATCGCCAGGCGCTTGGCCTCGGCCTTGGTCAACACCGCATCTGTGGCGATGACCGCAATCGTGGTGTTGGCGGCGGCCAACAAGTTTGCGCCCATTTTCGTGCGGACCTCGGATGCATTCGCCGGCATGGGGTGGGGAAGGCCGAGCCCACCGAACTCGTCCTGTTTCTCGTGAGGGGCGGCCCAGAAGTGCCGGGTGCTGCCGACAGTCGCAGAACCCAAAGCATTGACGGCCACGAGCGCGCCGACGGTAATGCCGTTCGGCAGCACGATTGAGGCGGAGCCAAGGCCACCCTTGAAGGTCGCGGTCAAGGCGCCAGTGCCGGCACCGACCGAGCCGGTGGCAAAATCAGCGTCAGCCTTTTGTACAGCCTCATACCCAAGTTCGCGGTAGGGCGGAAACTGCCCCCAATCCTTGTCGCCGCCATTGATCAGGTCGAACAGGATGGCGGTCGGGACGATCGGCACACGGTGCGGGCCGATCACAAACCCACGTCCCATTTCCCTGAGCGCCGCCTGCGCCCCGGAGGCGGCATCCAGCCCAAACGCTGACCCGCCGGACAGAATGATACCATCGACTGTCTGCACGGTGTTGTGCGGTTCGAGAAGATCCGTTTCGCGCGTGCCGGGCGCGCCGCCGAGCACCTGGACGGCGGCCGTTGCCGGCGGATCGCAGACGATGGCAGTCACGCCCGATTTCAAGCGATGATCTTCGGCATTGCCGACGGAAAGGCCGGCGACGTCGGTGATAAGGTTGCGTGGACCAGGCAGCATCATTGCACTCCGGCGGCGTCGGCAACCGGCACGAAGCGGCCGCTCTGCCATTGCATCAAGCGATAGGGGTTGTCGGCGCGTTCATGCCCCGCATTGAAAGCAATCGGCCCAAGAACCGTCTGGTATGGCCCCTTGAGCAGGGCCTCTGTCAACGGCTTTTCATCCTTCTCGGCCTGGTCCTTGGCCTGCTCGAGAACAGACATGGCGCCGAAGGCCTGAAGCACATAGCCATCGGGCTCGATGCCGGCGGCACGCATCGCCTCGGCTATGGGCTTTCCTTCGGGCGACCGCGCCGCATCGGGCAACGTCAGCGCCAGGACACCATCGGTGAGCGGCTCGGCCACGTCGGCTGCATTCAGCGTGTCACCGCCGAGCAAGGTGAGGTTCGCGCCTTCCTCCTGCGCGTCGCGCGCGATCACGGCAGTATCCTGCCGGTCGCCGCCGGTGAAAACGTGGGTGGCGCCGCTCTTGACGAGCCGCCGTACAAGATTGATCTGCTGTTCCTGGGCCGGCCGATAGGTGTCGGTAAAGACCGGGGTCAATCCGATTTCGCCGAGCGCTGCGCGCACGCTCTCGACCAGTTCGCGGCTATGGATCGTGCCGTCGTCGATCAAGGCGATCGGCTTGTCCTTCCAACGCGCGGTGATCGCAGCAACGACGGCTGCCGATTCGGCCTTGCCACTCGGCGCCAGGCGGAACAGCGGCCAATGCTTCTTGAGTACGTCTTCCATCAGGATGTCGGACCGTACGCTCAACGTCACCGCCGGTATATTGGCCTCGGCGAGGGCGGGCAGTGTCGCGTCGAGGCTCTCGACGCAGAGGAAGCCGATGGCCGCCTCTGCAGCTGCTGCCACAAGCGCCTTGGTCAGCGCTTCTGCACCGGCCGCGTCGCATGTTTCCGGGATGACGACGATTTCGCTGCCGCGATCGCCGGCCTGGAAAGAGGCGCCATCGATGATCTGTTTGCCGAGAAGGGCAAATGGCCCTTCAACGGGGGCAACGACCGCGACCTTGACGCCGGCAGCGGCGGCAGGTGCGGCTTGCGCCATTCCCGCTACGATGAGGCTCAAAACGATCGATCGAAGCATGCAATTCCCCGCTACTGCATAATTCCCAAGCTCGGATTGGTTTCAAGGAAAGATTATGCAGCGAGTCCAAAAATGCTACCGCAATCCTTGGCATGAACTCAATCACCCGCAGCGCTGTAGTGGCCGCATGTTTTAAGGATGTGGCCACCGGCGTCAAAGGAAAAGATGCGAGTGGAAACAACGGGCATCCGATCCGCGCCATGGCCATGTCGCGGATCTGCAAGAATCTCCAGCCGGCGGGTTTCATAATTTACGCCAGCGTCTATATGTGCCTGACCTCGCCCGGAGAGAGATGTGTTGGAGAGAACCCGACTGGACCCGATAAGTTATCGCGACGCCATGAGCCGCCTGGCCGGCCACGTGCAGCTCATCACCGCTGCCAGTGGCGGCGAGCGCCGCGGCGTCACGGTCACTGCTTCCTGCTCGGTTTCCGACAGTCCGCCGACCGTTCTCGTTTGCCTGAACGGCGCCAACCCGCGCAACGACATCTTCGTGCGCGGCGACAGCTTTGCGCTGAACCTGCTCGGTGACGAACACCGTGCGCTCGCCCACGCCTTTTCCGGCCGTGACCAGCTCGACATGGATCGTCGCTTTGCGCTTGGCCAATGGAGGCAGCTGGCAACCGGTTCGCCGATCCTCGTCAATGCGACGGCCGCGTTCGATTGCCGGCTGATCGAGGTCAAGACCATTGCGACCCATCTGGTGCTGTTCGGCGAGGTCGTGGACGTCGCGCTTGGCCCGCCGCGCCCGCCGCTCATTTATGTAGACCGCGGATATCACTCGCTGTAGGTTTTCACGAGGCGTAATTCACTCTCTGCGCTTGATTGAGAAAACGCCTGCAACTTGCTGATATAAAGGCATTACTTCAACCGAAATAGCTTACAACTGAAACTGGCCGTGGCGGAGGATGCATGACGGCACCGGCGACAGGCGTATTGCCCCAATCCATCGATGAAACGATGGCGATGCTGGAGGCACAGGATTATCTCGCCGGCACGGCGCTTGCGACCGTGCTGTTTCTCGCGTTGCGGATGAAACGCCCGCTCTTTCTCGAGGGCGAGGCCGGTGTCGGCAAGACCGAGATTGCCAAGGTGCTGGCTCGTGCCCTCGATCGGCCTTTGATCCGCCTGCAGTGCTACGAGGGGCTCGACGTCGCCTCCGCCGTCTATGAGTGGAACTACCCTGCGCAGATGCTGGAGATCCGGTTGTCGGAAGCGGCCGGAGCGGTCGACCGACGCAGGGTCGAAAGCGACATCTTCTCCGAACGATTTCTCATTCGACGCCCGGTACTTCAGGCGATTTCCGCTGAGAACGGGCGGGCGCCGGTGTTCCTGATCGACGAACTCGATCGCACGGATGAAGCCTTCGAAGCGTTCCTGCTCGAAGTCCTCTCGGATTTCCAGGTCACCATTCCTGAACTCGGCACCATCCGTGCCATTGAGCCGCCTATCGTCATCATCACCACCAATCGCACGCGCGAGATCCACGACGCCTTGAAGCGGCGCTGCCTCTATCATTGGGTCGACTATCCGAAGGCAACACAGGAACTCGAAATCATCCGCCGCAAGGTTCCGGGCTGCAACGCCGCCCTGTCGCGCGAAATCATCGCCTATGTGCAGCGGCTTCGCACCATCGCTCTCTTCAAGAACCCGGGTGTCGCCGAGACGATTGACTGGGCAACGGCCCTGACCGAGCTCGACCGGCTCGCGCTCGACCCCGAAACGATCGCCGATACGCTCGGCACCTTGCTCAAATACCAGGACGACATCGCCAGGATCGACGGAGCCGAGGGGCGCAAGCTGCTCGCCGAGGTCAAGGCCGAATTGCTGGCGGCCGGTTGACGATGGAGCCGGGAGAACATTCGCCTGACGGTGCCATTCTCCCGCCGATCCCGCCCGGTGACGGAAAGCTCGCCGACAACATCGTGTACTTTGCCCGCGCCCTGCGACGCGCCGGGATAAAGATCGGACCCGGGGCGGTGGCCGACGCCATCGACGCGGTGACCCTGATCGGCATCGGCGCCCGCGAGGAATTCTACGCCGCCCTTCAGTGCATCTTCGTCAAGCGCCACGAGGACCAGCCCGTGTTCGACGAGGCGTTTCGCCTGTTCTGGCGCTCGCGCGGCCTCGTCGAGAAAATGATTGCGATGATGTCTCCGCTCGCGCCGCAACGCGAGAGCGAGCGCCAGCGCCGACAGGCCGGCGAGACGCGCGTCAGCGACGCACTGATGTCCGGCCACGATGACACCCGGCCGCCACGTGACGAACCCGAGATCGAGGTCGATGCGCGCTATACGGTTTCGGGGCGGGAGCTGTTCCGCAAAGCCGATTTCGCCCAGATGACGGCTGCCGAGATTACCGAAGCAAGGCGGGCGCTATCGTCTTTGGTGCTGCCGCTCGATCGGGTTCGTACGCGTCGGTACCGCGCTTCGGCGCGGCAAATCCGGATCGACCCGCGCGCGACGATGCGCGATGCGATGCGCTTCGGCGGCGAACTGATCTTGCCGCGCTTTCGCGAACGGCGTCTCGTTCATCCGCCGCTGGTCGTGCTTGCCGATATTTCCGGCTCGATGAGCCAATACACCCGCATCTTCCTACACTTTCTCCATGCCCTGAGCGAAAAGCGCCAGCGCGTTCACACCTTCCTCTTCGGCACGCGGCTGACCAATGTTTCGCGACCGATGCGAAACCGCGACCCGGATGTCGCGCTCGACGAATGCATCTCCGCGGTCAAGGACTGGTCGGGTGGCACGCGCATCGGCGAAACCCTGCATGAGTTCAACCGACGCTGGTCGCGGCGCGTCCTGGGGCAGGGCGCCATCGTGCTCTTGATTACTGACGGGCTCGAGCGGGACGATACAACTGAGCTTGAGCAGGAGATCGATCGCCTGCATCGATCCTGCCGTCGGTTGATCTGGCTTAATCCGCTGTTGCGGTTCGACGGCTTCGAGGCGCGGGCGCGCGGCGTCAAGGCGATGCTGCCGCATGTTGACGAATTCCGTGCCGTGCACAATCTTGAGTCCGTGGGCGAGCTGGTCAGATCGCTGTCGGGTCAAAGGTCCGGAGAGGCCGACCCTCGACGGTTCATGAGCGAGCATCGCGCCTTGCTGGGAGGCAAGTAAAATGCAGGTATCAGCTGACGTCCTCGATCCGCTCGCCGTCGCCGAAGTCTGGGCTGGCGAGGGCCGCCAAGTAGCGATTGCAACGGTGATCGAAACCTGGGGGTCTGCGCCGCGGCCGGTCGGCAGTCATCTGGTGATTGACGGTGCCGGCAATTTCGAAGGTTCCGTTTCCGGCGGATGCGTCGAAGGTGCTGTCATCAGCGAAGCCGCTGATATCATTGAGACGGGAAATCCGAGGATCCTGGAATTCGGCGTAGCCGACGAGACGGCATGGCGTGTCGGTCTTTCCTGTGGCGGCCGGATCCGGGTGCTTGTCGAGCGGGTTGACGGCTGAGCCATGGACCTCACAACCCTTCAGGCATTGAATGCAGCCCGGACGCGGCGGCAAGCGGCTGTTGTCTTCAGCGATCTCGAGACCGGCCAAAGCGTGCTCTGCGTCGCAGGCGAGCGCTGTCCGGCCGAATGGACCGAGGCGATGGCGGCAGCACTTCGCTCCGGCAAGCCCGGAATGATCGTCGTAGGTGAGCGGTCCTTTTTCCTCAATGTCTACCTGCCGCCACCGCGCATCCTGGTTGTCGGCGCCGTCCATATCTCCCAGGCGCTCGCGCGCATGGCGCCCATCGCAGGCTTCGACCTTACTATCATCGATCCACGCACGGCCTTTGCGACGGCCGAGCGCTTTGCTGGCGTAGAGCTGATAGCGGAGTGGCCCGAAGATGTTCTCAACGTCCGGCCGCTTGATCGGTTCACGGCCATGGTCGCCCTCACGCATGATCCGAAGATCGATGACGAACCGATCCGGGCGGCCCTTGATGCCGGCTGTTTCTATGTCGGTGCGCTTGGCAGCAGAAAGACCCATGCAGGCCGCGTCGAACGCCTGCGTCGCCTGGGGCTAACCGACGATGCGATCGCGCGGATCAGGGCGCCAATCGGCCTCGACATCGGCGCGGCGAGCCCAGCGGAGATCGCCCTTGCTATCCTTGCCGAAATCATCGAAGCGCTCAGGCGCCGGGATATCATGCCCGGCAGCGAGGAGCATCGATGAGATTTGGGAGCCTCAGTGTTTCAGCGGCCGAAGGCACCGTGCTTGCGCACGCGGTCAAGATTGGCGATCTTCGATTGCCGAAGGGGCACGTCCTGACCTCAGCCGATATTGCTGCATTGGTTCAGGCGGGCACCGACGAAGTTATCGTCGCCCAGCCGGATCGGGGCGATCTGCTGGAGGATGAAGCGGCGGCCCGGATCGCTGCGGCGATCGCGCCCGACCATCTGCGGTTCTCGGCAGCGGCAACCGGCCGCGTAAACATCTATTCCCGCGTACACGGACTGTTCGTCGCCACCCGCGACACCGTCGACCGGTTGAACCGCATCGACCCGGCCATCACGCTCGCCTGTCTTGCAGATCATGTGCCGGTGCAGCCCGGCGACATGGTGGCGACGATCAAGATCATCCCGCTTGCGGTGGCAGGCTCGCTCGTGGCGAAGGCGGAAACGCTGCTACGCCAACACACAACCTTCGAGGTCAAACCCTTCGCCCCGCGCGACGCGGCACTAATAGCAACCGAGTTGCCATCGCTGAAGCGCCAGGTCATGGACAAGACCCATGCCGTGCTGGCTGCGCGCCTGCGGCAATCCGCAAGCCGGCTAACGACCGAGCGGCGCGTCGCCCATACGGAAGACGCCGTGGCTGCAGCCATCGGCGATTTGAAGGCAGACCACGACCTCATCGTCGTCTTCGGCGCGTCGGCGGTTGCCGATTCGGATGATGTCATTCCGGCCGCCATCCGCCTTGCGGGCGGCACTGTCGATCATGTCGGCATGCCCGTTGATCCCGGCAATCTCATCGTGCTCGGCCGCGTCGGCACGGTGCCGGTGGTCGGAGCGCCCGGCTGTGCGCGGAGCCCGCGTGAAAACGGCTTCGATTGGGTGCTCGATCGCATCCTCGCCGGCGAATGGCCAAGCCCGCATGACATTACCGGGCTCGGCGTCGGCGGCCTGCTGAAGGAGATACCCACCCGCCCGCAGCCGCGAGAGCCCGTTGCCTCCAAAGCTCTGGGCCCGGTGGAAACCGTCGTGCTGGCAGCGGGTCGTGCAAGCCGCATGGGGCCGGAGGGCGGCCACAAGCTGCTCGCGACCTTCGGTGGCGTGCCCCTCATCCGTCGCACCGTCGTCAGCGCGCTTGCAGCCGATATCGGCCGGGTGATCGTTGTCACCGGCCATCGGGAGGCCGAAATCCGCGCTGCACTCGGCGATTTGCCGGTGACGCTCGTTTCCAATCCCGATTACATGTCCGGTATGGCATCGTCGCTGACATCAGGGCTTTCGGCACTCGATCAAGGAGCGGGCGGCATGCTGGTGATGCTCGCCGACATGCCCGGGATAACGGCAGGCGATCTGCGCCGGCTCGTCGATACATTTACCGCTGAAGGCGGGCGGGCAGTGATTCGAGCAACGGCCGATGGCCAGCGCGGCAACCCGGTTATCCTGCCGCGCCAGACATTTGCTGCCATCAGCCAGCTGGTTGGCGATGTCGGCGCAAGGCATATCGTCGAGAGATGTGGCCTGCCGGTGGTCGACGTCGAGCTTGGAGCAGCTGCGCGTCTCGACCTCGACACACCGGAGCAGATCATCGCTGCCGGCGGCATATTGGAGGAGTGACAGCATGGACAATGCGGCAATCGAAGAGATGTTCGAAACGCTTGGGGCCGTGACCATCAAACGCATGTTCGGCGGCAAGGGCGTCTATTTCGAAGGCATCATCTTCGCGCTTGAAGTCGATGGCGAAATATTGCTGAAGGGCGACGACAGGACAGGCCCGACCTTCGAAGCGGCCGGATCCAGACAATGGGCCTATGACGGCAAGGGGAAAACGGTGAAGATGCCCTATTGGAGCATCCCGGAAGAAGCGTACGACGATCCGGACGAAATGGCGCGGTGGGTCAGGCTTGCCTATGAGGCGTCGCTGCGGGCCAAAAAATAGAATCGACGACGGAGTTTAATTGGCGTCAACCAGCGCCTTCGTCTGCACGCGAATGGCACGGACGGCGTCGGCGGCAAACCGCGAAAGCGGCTGGGGCAGGGCATCGAGATCGTACCAGCCGATGTCGGAAAGCTTGTCCGGTTCGGTCAGTTGCGGTTCGCCCGAAAAGTCGTCGGTCACGTAGATCATCGAGATCCAGTGCTGACGATCTGCTTCGATCAGTTGTTCGCTGAGGCAGAGAAAGCGGGTCGAGCGGATAGACAGGCCGCTTTCCTCTTCCGCCTCACGGCGCGCAGCAAGCTCGCTGCGCTCCATGTGATCGACCTTGCCGCCCACGATATTCCAGTGGCCGGCCTCGGGCGCCTTCAAACGCTTGCACAACAACAGCTTGCCATCGCGCATGATCGCTAGTCCGCAACCGAAGCCCGGAAAGTCGATGCCTGGCCGACCCATTGATAGGATCAGGCCTTGCCGGCGATCAGCATGAATGCGGGGATTTCGTCGCCGAAACCGACAGGTGTCGGGCCGTCGTCGTGATCGCGACGGTGGCGGCTGCGGCGATCGCGGTTGTCGTCATTGGCAGGGTTTGCCGCGCGGACCGGACGTTCCGGACGGTGGCCGTTGCTCTGCTTCGTCTCTGCGTTGCGTGCCGGTTTCACCGATTCTACCCTTTCCACGACTGCTTCAATTTCGGCCTCACTATCGGCACGAACCGTATCGGTTTTGTGATCGGAACGGCCACGTGGCGCCCGGTCCCCATCTTTTTTATTACGGTCCCTGCGACCGTCACGACCGCGTTCACGGCGACCGGTGTCGTGGCTTTCCATCGGCTCGGGAAGGTTCGACAGATCACCGTTCAGCCACTCGACCTTCTGGCCGATCAGCTTCTCGATGGCGTCGGAGAACTTCGTGTCGCGCTTGGTCACCAGCGTGAAGGACGCGCCGGAGCGGCCAGCACGGCCGGTACGGCCGATGCGGTGAACATAGTCTTCCGCATGGATCGGCACGTCGAAATTGAAGACATGGCTGACATCGGGGATGTCGAGGCCGCGGGCAGCAACATCGGATGCGACCAGCAATGTGATGTTGTTGTCCTTGAAGCCGGCAAGCATGGCCATGCGCGAGCGCTGGTCCATGTCGCCATGCAGAGCACCAACCGAGAAGCCATGACGCTCGAGCGACCGGAAGAGGTCGGCGACATCCTTCTTGCGATTGCAAAAGATGATGGCGTTCTTCAGCTCGTCCTGGGCGCGGATCAGATCGCGCAGCACGGCGCGCTTCTCGTAATCCTTCGCGTGCGTCGCGACGAAGCGCTGCGTCACCGTCTGTGCCGTCGATGCCGGACGGGCAACTTCGACCCGTTCCGGGTTCTGCAGGAAGCGGTCGGCAAGCTTCTGGATCTCCGGCGGCATGGTTGCCGAGAAGAACAGCGTCTGGCGCGTGAACGGGATCATCTTGGCGATGCGCTCGATATCAGGAATGAAGCCCATGTCGAGCATGCGGTCAGCTTCGTCGATGACCAGGATTTCGACGCCGCTCATCAAAAGCTTGCCACGCTCGAAATGGTCGAGCAGGCGGCCGGGCGTGCAGATCAGCACATCGGCGCCGCGCTCCAGCTTGCGGTCCTGTTCGTCGAACGAGACGCCGCCGATCAGAAGTGCGATGTTGAGCTTGTGGTTCTTGCCGTACTTGTCGAAGTTCTCTGCAACCTGGGCCGCCAGTTCGCGCGTCGGCTCCAGAATCAGCGTGCGCGGCATGCGCGCACGTGCACGACCCTTTTCGAGCAGGGTCAGCATCGGCAACACGAAGGATGCCGTCTTGCCTGTTCCCGTCTGCGCGATGCCGAGGATATCACGGCGCTGCAGTGCCGGGGGAATGGCACCAGCCTGGATCGGGGTCGGGATTGTGTAGCCCGCATCGGTAACTGCGGAGAGAACTTTTTGGCTAAGGCCAAGGTCAGCAAAATTGGTCAAAGGGAAATCTGTTTCCGTTCCGGTTCGGGAAGAACACTGCTCGATCGGTGGAAAACACACCACCGCGTGGCCGGGCTCTTAAGCCGAATGCCGTCGAAAGTCAAGAAATCCAGCACGTTGAAGCTGGAAAAGGTTGATGGCAACGAATCTGTTGCGTTTCTTGTCAAGTAGCACGGGCCGAGCGGGTCGGCATGATGCTCATTTCATGTAGCTCGCGAGCTTGCTGCTGGCGTTGAGAAACCGCATGGGGTCGACTGCCTGACCGTTCAGCCTGACCTCATAGTGCAGGTGCGGGCCTGTCGAACGACCGGTGTTGCCGGACTTGGCAACGACATCACCGGCCTTGATCCGGTCGCCGACCTTGACGAGCACCGTCGAGAGATGGGCATAGCGACTGGAAACGCCATTGCCATGATCGATCTCGACCATGTTTCCATAGCCACCCGTCAGCCCGGCAGTCGTCACGGTGCCCGGAGCCGTCGCGCGGATGCGGGTGCCGACGGTGGCGCGAAAGTCTATGCCCGCATGCAGCGCCAACCGCCCGAGAAAGGGATCGAGCCTGTTGCCGAAGTCGCTGGTGATATCACTTGCGGGCGACGGGTTGCCGAATGGCAACTCCCGGACCTGTGCGCGCGTCCGCTCGAGCTCGACAAGCGCCGAGTCAAGCGCGGCAAGCGATCGACCGAAGCCATCGTTATTGAGGGGCTCTACGAAAGGTCCGCCGATCGCGCTATCTATGGAACCGGTGGTTTCATCTGAGGGCGGCAATTCGGCGACGTCATTTTCTGGTAGGGCAACACCTGTGCGACCGACGATCTTGCGGATCGCCTCGGACGTTTTGGCGGCTCCGTCGGTCAGTTGCTCAAGCCGCAACATCTGGTCGCGCTCAACATCCTTCAGCGAGAGCGTCACTTTCGAAAAAAGCCGATCGGCGCGATCGGAGGTGCTTTCAACCGTGGCAGGCCGGGCATAGGCGAGGGCCGCAACTCGGGCGGGCGCGGCACCCTGTGTGCCGCTCAGCCCCATCAGTTTTTCGATTGCCTGCACACCGCCCGTGGCATCGGCACGTTCTTCGTAGGCGAGGGGTTCGACCGGTGCAGGTTGGGTGAAATCGGTCGACAGACCAGAATTTTCAGCCCGTTCGATCAGCGCGCCGAGTTTGCCGTTTCGAGAAGAAAGCGCCTGCTGCTGCTGAAGCAGCTTTTCGACTTTCTCTTCGACCACCTGTTGATCGAGTAACTGCCGGCTCGTAACGCGATCGACCTGCGCTCGCAACGCGGTGATTCGATCTTCGTATTCGTGCTGCATGCGCGCTTGGCGGGCGATCGTGCCACCGATGAGGTCGTCGCGAAGAACAAGGTAGGATGTGGCGGCGAGGTAACCGATGCTGAACACACCGGCTGCAGAAACGGCAAGGGCCGCCATCCAAGGACGCACGGTCATGTGACGAACCTTGTCGCCGCTCGCCAGGATCAGGACGTGATTCTGCGCGCGATTTCCGAAGGTGCGATTTGCCGAACGTTCAGACACTCCACCGCTCCCGCCATGTGCGAATTGTCTCGCATTGCTTGACGGGCATTACACTTCGTTAGGGTTAATATTTGGTTGAGTGCTCGCGCTACGAGAGGTTGTGGAAGCCGTCATCGAGCGATAGAACGATGGCGTCAACCCGGCTTCGGCGCGGGCGATATCGTTGAATGGCGCCTTGAGGGGACCTCGAAAATTGGCGCGAACGAGCTGCTGGAAAGTCGCTGCCGGATCTTTCCGCTCCCGCGCGCACAGGAAACGAAACCATTTGGCACCGACGGCCACATGGCCTTTCTCGTCTTCGTAGATGACGTCGAGTACCGCGGCAGTCTCGAAGTCTCCGGTCTCGCGCATGCGCGCCTGCAGCGCCGGCGTCACGTCGAGCCCGCGCGCCTCGAGGATAAGCGGGACGACGGCCAGCCTGGCGGTCAGATCGTTGCGGGTGTCGTGCGCCGCCTGCCAGAGCCCGTCATGCGCGGGCAGGTCGCCATAGTCGGCGCCAAGGTCGTTCAGGCGCTGCCGAACCATGCGGAAATGCTTGGCCTCCTCGAATGCAACCTTCATCCAGCCGTCGAAAAACGAATTCGGCACCGATTCGGACGCAAAGCGGGCGACGATATCGAGCGCGAGATCGACGGCGTTGAGTTCGATATGGGCGATCGAATGCAAGAGCGCGATCCGGCCCTTGAGCGAGCCGAGCGAGCGCTTCTTCACCTGCGTGGGTGGCGTCAGAACAGGCCTTTCCGGCCGACCCGGACGCAGAGGAACGGGGCGATCCAGCGGCGAACGCAGCGACAGCGCACGGCGCTGCCAGCGCCGTGCCGCTTCCTGGGCCAGTTCCGTCTTGACGGTCAGGTCGGCAGCACTGATCGCCTCAACGGCAGCGCCGCGTAGACTGTGAAAGTTGGGAAGCGTCTTCATTGCGGCCTCGTCGTTTTGACTTAGAGCGCCTTGGCGGCCTCGAGCACTTCATTGGCGTGGCCATTGACCTTGACCTTCTCCCAAACGCGCGCAATCCGGCCGTCGGCGGCAATCAGGAAGGTGGTGCGTTCGACGCCCATATATTTGCGCCCGTAGAGGCTCTTTTCCACCCATAGACCATAGGCGTTGACGACGGATCTTTCCTCGTCGGCAGCAAGCGTGACTGCCAGATCATATTTCTTCGCAAAGCGATCGTGACGTTTCACCGAATCGGGCGAGAGCCCGATCAACTCAACGCCTGCAGCGGCAAACTCGGAGGCGAGTTCGGTGAAGGAAATCGCTTCCAAGGTGCAACTTTTCGTGTCGTCCTTGGGGTAGAAGAACAAGACGACCGGACGCCCGCGCAAGGCAGAAAGCGAAATCGTGCCGCCGCCGTCACGGGGAAGCGTGAAGTCGGGAGCGAGATCTCCGGGGGTGAGGCTTGCCATGAATAAACCTTCCTTGCGCCAAGTTTTGTGAACAATCGCCGGCTAGGGCATATCGAGAATCGGCGACCGCAGTCCAGCGGATTTGTGCTAGATTTGACAGGTTCCGGACGGGTTGCGTCGATAGGACCCTTTGCCCGGCATTCGCGCACACGAAACCCACGGATGTGTGAATGCTTTCCACAGCATGGTCGGCCAGACGTGATGACACCGTCCGGCCAGATGTGGTCTACGTGACGGCAATGATCCGTCGACCCGCTGCCGCATGATGCGTCGACGGGAGAGGCGGGCTTTCCCGTATGAACTGGAGGGCGTCCGCGCCGATGAGTGAGATCCGCGGCGAAAAAGTCGGCTTTCGCAAGAAAGACATCGTCGCGTTGCATGCGTTGCCCTCGGCGCAGGCACACGAACCCGTCATCGTGCATGCCCCGCACAAACGCGGGCTCTTGCGCTTTCTCAGCAAGATTGCCCTTTGCGGCTTACTGCTCGCCTTCATCACTGCGGCCAGCCTCATCGCCGTCGTCGAGAGCGGGGCGATCGACAGCACACTGAACGCGCGCGCCCGCACGGCGCTGAACGCGGCACTCGGCGGCGCCTATCGCGCTGAGGTCGGTAGCACCGTCGTTCGCATGACCTCGAACGGCGCGCTGGCGCTCAAGGCGCGGGAAGTGGCGCTGAGCGAAGCCACGTCCGGCCAACCTGTCGCAAAGTTGAGTTCGATATCCATTGCCCTCGACCCTCTGGCGCTGTTGACGGGCAGGATTTCGGTTTCACGTCTTGAAGCCGAAGGTGGCGACTTCGACACCGGCCTCCTGCCACGCGGCGAGCCGGTCGATCTGACGAAGATCAAGATCGCCGATGTCGGCGACGCACTGGAGCAGCTTTTTGCCCATGTCGACCGCATGTCGAAGATGGCGGCAGGGCGTGGCGACCAGACGGTGTTGCTTTCCAACTTTTCTTTCACAGTCGCCGGTGCACGTAACCGTGTCGTGCCGGTCGATGCCAAGGAGCTGGAGTTCAATCGTGATGCCGATGGCTCCATGCACGTCAAAGGCAGCGTGACCGTCGATGGAGTCGATGTCGATCTCAGCGCCAACGCTCTTGGTGCAAAGGGTCATATGTCCGGCTTCGAAGCGGCAATCTCGAACATTCCGCTGAAGCCCTTCTTCTATCACGGCCCCTTCGGCAAGGAGGCCGCCTTCGGCATCGATGCGACCGCGGGGCTGACCCTCACGGCGACACGCGCCGCCGAAGGCGCCAAGCCCGACCTTCGCGTGGCCGTCAGGACGTCGGAAGGTGCATTCCACGCCGGTGGGCTGGTTTCGACGATCAATCCCTCCCAGATGGATATCGCCTATGACTTTGAGCGGGCTGCCGTCGAGGTGCTGCCGTCGACGGTCAATATCGGTCGCTCGATCTTCCCGTTTACTGGTGCAGTGAAAGACCTCGACAGAACAGCAGGCGCAACCGATCAGGGTTTTGCCATCGATCTTTTGTTCAGGAATGCAAGTTCCGCGCCGGAGGACATTACCGAACGTCCCTTGATCTTCGATGCGAAGGCAAGCGGCCGCTTCACCTCGGATGCGCGCCACCGCCTGATCTTCGATCAGCTCGCCGTTTCCAGCCCGCTCGGCTCGATGTTCGGTTCGCTTTCGGTCGCCTTCGGCAAGACTTCGCCGCAGGTCAGCTTTGCCGCCGTCAGCGACCAGATGCAACCGACGGCCGTCAAGCAGCTTTGGCCCTGGTGGATCGCCAAGGGCGCGCGCCGCTGGGCGATCCGCAATCTCTTCGGCGGCACGGTCACTGATGCGCGCATCGAGGTTTCGGTGGCAGAGGGGCGGATCGCCCAGAACGAAGGCGAGCTGAAGCTCGACGAGAAAGAACTGAACATCACGTTCAACATCGACGAAACGCGGATCAACATTGCTGGTGAGATACCGCCGTTGCGCGACACATCGGGCACGTTCAAGCTGAGCGGCCAGCGCATGGAAGTGGGCGTAAAGCAGGGGGCGGCCTTTTTTCCCTCCGGCCGGTCCGTCGCGCTCAATGGCGGCGATTTCATCATTCCCGATGTCTACACCAAGCCGTTGATCGCGGAAATGAAGATCGAAGTTGGCGGCGAGGCAGACGCGATCGCCGAGCTCGTCACCTACAAGCCGATTCAGGCGCTGCAAAAGACACCGTTTGTCCCAGGCGACTTTACCGGCCCGCTAACCGCACAGGTCGGAGCGCGGTTTGGCCTTGTCACCGACCAGCACCCGCCACCGCCGCTCTGGCAAGTGGAGATGCAGCTTGAGGACGTCACCGTCACGCGCCCGATCGCCGGACGCGGCGTCTCCAATCTTTCCGGCACGTTCCGGGTCGACAACGAGCAAGCGGTTCTCGATGCCGATGCGGTTGTTGAAGGCGCAAAGGTCAAGATCGCGCTCACCGAACCGGTCGACAGCAAATCGAAGGTCAAACGCAAACGCGAAATCAGCGGCACACTCGATGCGGCAGCCCGGGAGAAGCTGACCCCCGGCCTGTCGAAGATCATCTTCGGGCCGATGGACGTCGATCTGGTGATCGACGAGGCTGATGTTCAGCACGTTACCGTCGATCTGACCAAGGCCAGGCTCTCGCTTCCCTGGATCGGCTGGAACAAAGGTGCAGGCATACCAGCCGAGGTGCGCTTCACATCCGACATCAACGACAGCGTTACAACCATCAAGGACTTTGCAATCGCCGGTGACGGTTTCGGCGCACGCGGTAATCTGCAGGTCGATGGCGCCGGCATCGTTAATGCAAAGCTCAGCAATGTCCGTCTGGCGCAGGGCGACGATTTCAACGTTGCCATCGATCGCCGCAAAGGCATCCATGTCGTGACGCTGAGCGGTGCCGCGGCAGACATTCGTCCGATCCTTGCCCAGATGAAGAGCGGCTCGAACGGCGACGGTGGCGCCGGTGACGACATCACCATCCAGGGTCAGCTCGGTCGCGTCGCCGGCTTCAACGGCGAAGTGCTTTCGAATGTGAACCTGGTCTATTCGGAGCGTGGCCAACAGATCGAAGACATCAATCTGTCGGCAGTCACCGGAAGCGGCCAGGCAGTAGTGGCGCGGCTCGCCAAATCCGGTGCCGACAACATTCTTGAACTGACCACCGGCGACGCCGGCTCGCTTGCTCGGTTCGCCGACATCTATAGCAACATGCGCGGTGGTCTGTTGAACATGAAGTTGCGTGATCGTGGCGGCCGGTCATGGCGCGGCTCGATCGACATCCGCAAGTTCCAGCTGGTCGGCGAGCAACGGCTGCAGTCGATGGTGTCGACGCCGGCTGGACAGGACGGACGGAGCCTCAACCAGGCGGTAAAGCGCGACATCGATGTCAGCACGGCGCGATTCGAGCGCGGTTTTGCCCAGCTTGCCCTCGACCGCAGCGCCATTCGGGTCGATGGCGGCGTCCTCAGGGGAACCGATGTCGGCGCGACTTTCCAGGGAACAGTGCGTGACGGCAACGGCATCATGGATATGACGGGTACCTTCATGCCCGCCTACGGTTTGAACCGAATTTTTGGCGAACTGCCGTTGATCGGCGTCTTGCTCGGCAATGGCCGCGACCGTGGCCTGCTCGGTATCACCTTCAAACTCAATGGCCCATTCAACCAGCCGAAGCTGACGATCAACCCGCTTTCGATCATCGCGCCCGGCGTCTTCCGCAGCATCTTCGAGTTTCAATAATAAGGCCGGCACAATGGCCGGCCTTCGAGATTCTCTAGGAGTGCACCGGCTTATGCGGGGCGAACGAGGATATGCTTCTTCTTGCCGAGCGACAGCTTGACGATGCCATCCGAGGTCACATCGCCACTGCCGATCAGGCGGCGCTCATCGCTGACGGCCTCGTCATTGATGCGCACGGCGCCGCCCTGAACGTGACGGCGGGCTTCGCCGTTGGACGAGGCAAGCCCCGCACGTACGACAAGCGTCAGCAGGCCGATGCCGGCTTCGAGTTCCGACGCAGGCACGTCGACCGACGGCAGGTTTTCGGAGACTGCCCCTTCCTCGAAGGTCTTGCGGGCGGTCTCAGCAGCTTCCTCCGCTGCCTGCCGTCCGTGCAAGATTGCGGTCACTTCCGTTGCCAGAATCTTCTTGGCATCGTTGATCTCCGATCCGCCTAAGGCAGCGAGACGATTTATTTCGGCCATGGGAAGAGTGGTGAACAATTTCATGAAGCGGATGACATCGGCATCCTCGGTATTGCGCCAATACTGCCAGAAGTCATAGATCGGCAGCAGGTCCTTGTTGAGCCAAACAGCGCCATTGACCGACTTGCCCATCTTCGCACCGGACGACGTCGTCAGAAGCGGCGAGGTGAGGGCGTAAAGCTGGGTCGTTCCCATGCGGTGGCCCAGGTCGATACCATTGATGATGTTGCCCCACTGATCCGAGCCGCCCATCTGCAATCGGCAGCCGGTGCGCTTGTGCAGTTCGACGAAGTCGTAGGCCTGCAGGATCATGTAGTTGAACTCGAGAAACGACAGCGACTGCTCGCGATCAAGCCGGGTCTTGACGCTGTCGAACGACAGCATGCGGTTGACCGAGAAATGGCGGCCAACGTCACGCAGGAATTCAAGGTAGTTAAGCCCGCGCAACCACTCAGCATTGTTGATCATCAGTGCCGGGGTCTCGGACTTGTCGTAGTCGAGGTAGTTGGCGAAGACATGCTTGAGAGAGGCAATATTGTCCTCAATTATCTCAACGGTCATCAGCTTGCGCGCCTCTTCCTTAAAGGAAGGGTCGCCAACCATGCCTGTACCGCCGCCCATCAGCGAAATCGGCTGATGGCCGGTTGCCTGGAACCAGTGCAGCAACATGATCTGTGTCAGGTGGCCAACATGCAGGCTCGAAGCGGTCGGATCGTAGCCGATATAGGCAGTCACGGTTTCCTTGCGCAGCAGTTCGTCCAAACCAGATTCGTCGGAAATCTGATGAATGAAACCGCGCTCGCTGAGGGTGTGGAGGAAATCGGACTTGAACTCGGACATGACCTGTCTCTTTCGGCTGGGTAGAACGTCTGCGCGCGGCGTTTAGCACTGTTTGGGCAAAAGTGCACGTCTTTGCTTGGCCGATGTTTTTGCTATGTAGATGGGCAACGCCTTGGAGGAATGCATGGGCAAGATCATGACCGCGATCGGCTTGATGAGCGGGACAAGCATGGACGGGATCGACGTGGCGCTGCTGCGCACCGACGGCGATGCGATCGTCGAGCAGGGACCTTCGGCGGGATACGCCTATGAGGCACGCTTCCGCGACCGGCTGAAACAGGGTCTCGAAGACGCAAAGTCGATCGCCAGCCGCGAGCAACGGCCAGGAATTTTGGCCGATCTCGAGCGGGAACTGACGCTCAGGCATGTCGAAGCGGTTCAGGCATTTCTCCGGCAGAACAACATCTTGCGCGAAAGTGTTGATGTTATCGGGTTTCACGGCCAGACCGTGCTTCACCGGCCAGACGATGCCCTGACCGTCCAGATCGGCGACGGGGCGCTGCTTGCCCGCGAAACGGGCATCGATGTCGTCTATGACATGCGCGCCAACGACATGGAGCATGGTGGCCAGGGCGCACCGCTCATTCCGGCCTATCATGCAGCACTCGCCCGGAACGCCGCAGCGAATGGCGAACTGGTTCAGCCGGTCGTTTTCGTCAACATCGGCGGCATCTCCAATCTGACATTCATCGGCGCCGACGTCGGACTGGTTGCCTACGACAGCGGGCCCGGCAACACGCTGATCGATCAATGGGTGGAGGCACATGCCGGCATTCCCTTTGACCAGGGCGGCATGATTGCCAGCGAAGGCAGCGTGCTGCCGGATCTTGCCGAACGCTATCTGCTCAATCCCTTCTTCTCCTCGGACAGGCGCCGTTCGCTCGATCGCAACGATTTCGCACCGCCAAAGGGAAAGGACGCCAATCTCGAAGACGGAGCGCGAACGCTCGCCTATGTGACGGCGGCTGCGATCATCAAATCGGCCAGTCATCTGCCAGCAGCGCCCCGAACCTACATCGTGTGCGGCGGCGGCCGGCTCAATCCGGTGATCATGCGGGATCTGGCATCGGAGGCGACAGCCCATGGTGCAAACGTGCTTGCGGCCGAAGCGGTCGGCTTCAACGGTGATTCGATGGAGGCAGAGGCCTGGGCCTATCTCGCGGTGCGTGCGCAGCGGGGGTTGCCGCTCACCTATCCCGGCACAACCGGGGTGCGCCAACCGGTCACCGGCGGCAAATTCGCATCCCGCACCGCAGGCTGACGGCAGGTACCGCCTGCCGCGATTCCCTTTGCCCGATTAATCAAATTTTCGCCTGCCACCGATAGTATCGTCCGGTGCTGCCACATGAGGTGGCACAAAGCGGCCCTGCCGTGGCAACAGACAATTCGGGTTCGTCGATGGGTGGTGCGATTTCTCTGCTGGCTGTGAACTTCGTTATCGCCCAGATATTCACTGCAGCATTTCTTGTCATTGCCGCCAAGAGCCGGTCCAGAAGGGCCGCGCTCTTTTGCGCCGGCGGCTTTGCCGTTGCCTCGCTCGCGGCGGTATTCGAAACCGTCGTGCCCTTCACATCCTTTCCCCGTTTTTTTGCCATCGGTGCATTTGCGAGCGTGCTTGCCGGTTTCTGTCTGCTGCGCTTCGGCCTTGGTCTGTTCTATCGCGTGCCAGCCAACTGGCAGGTGCTTGTCGCCTTCTTCCTGGCCTCGGTGACGCTCGACCTCGCGATCTATGATCTTCCTAGGGGAACGCTGCAGCATGCCGCCCCCTACCAGTTGCCATTCTTTGTCATCCAGGCGTGGTCGGCCTCCGTCGTCATCCGCTCCAAACGGCGCTCGGCGGCGGACTGGATCCTGCTCTCGCTGCTGGTACTGACCTCTGGCTACTATCTCCTGAAAATCTACGCGGCCGTCGCGGCCGGTTCCGGGGCAACCGCGCAGGATTATGTATCGAGCCCGTTCGCGCTGATTTCCCAGGCGCTTGGCGCCGTGCTGATCGTCAGCACCGGTCTTGCGATGCTCGGCGTCATGGTCAAGGAGATCGTCGATGATGCCCGCGCACGCTCGGAAATAGACCTCTTGTCCGGGCTCTATAACAGGCGTGGCTTCACCGAACGCGTCATCCCTATGCTCCAGCTGCGCGAGGGCCGTCAGCCGGGCACCTTGATTCTGGCCGACCTCGACCGTTTCAAACTGGTGAATGACAGCTACGGACACCACACAGGTGACGAGGTGATCCGCCAGTTTGCGCGCGTCCTGAAAGATGTCATGCCCAACCGCGCAGTTGCCGGTCGTCTTGGCGGCGAGGAGTTTGTGGTTTTCCTGCCCTCCACAGATCTGGAGGAGGCGCGGGTGGTGGCGCACGGAATGCGCGCTGCGATGATGTCGCAAAAGATCGACGGTCTTGCGGAGCAGGCGAGAGTGACGTCAAGCTTCGGCGTTGCGGCGATTGCCAAGGGTGAACCGCTCGAACAGGCGATGCAGCGGGCCGACAAGGCTCTCTATGCGGCAAAAGAAAACGGGCGCAATCGTGTGGAATGCGCCGAGGCGCTACAAAATGTGGTCAACCCATTGCCCCCACAATGGATCGGGCGGCCTTAAGAGCCGCCCGCATCGGTATCAGCGGATGCGCTTGGCAGCCGGCTCCGGCGTCAGTTCGCCGTTGAGGCGGCGGTCGAGATAATCCTCGCATTCCGCCATCAGGCCTTCGACCTGGCCGTTGAAGAAGTGGTTGGCTCCCGGCACGGTCTTGTGGGTGATGAGAATACCCTTCTGCGCCTTCAGCTTTTCGACAAGTCCGTTCACGTCCTTCTCGGGTGCCACCTTGTCCGAATCACCATTGATGATGAGGCCGGAGGACGGGCAGGGCGCCAGGAACGAGAAGTCATAGGTGTTCGGCTGCGGGGCGACGGCCATGAAGCCTTCGATTTCCGGACGGCGCATCAGGAGCTGCATGCCGATCCAGGCGCCGAAGGAATAACCGGCAACCCAACAGCTCTTCGAATCGGGATGCAGGCTCTGCACCCAGTCGAGCGCAGATGCGGCATCCGAAAGCTCGCCGGCGCCATGGTCGAACTCGCCCTGGCTACGGCCGATGCCCCGGAAGTTGAAACGCAGCGTCGTAAAGCCGCGCTTCTGGAACATGTAGAAAAGCTGGTAGACGATCTGGTTGTTCATCGTGCCGCCGAACTGTGGGTGCGGGTGCAGGATGATGGCGATCGGGGCGCTCTTCTGCTTCGAAGGCTGATAGCGGCCTTCGAGGCGGCCGGCAGGTCCGTTGAAGATAATTTCGGGCATTGGCTCTCCGGGGGTGTTCCTGGTTCGAATCTTGGTTTCGGATCGCGATGAGTCTTGACGAAAGCACTCAGCTTTTCTAAAACCTAGTTTAGAACCGTTCAAAACTTCTGTGCGGGCATTCCGCCGTGTGCTTCGTCTCATAAGGCAAGCGGTGCGGAAAATTCAAGGAAAATGCATCGTCGGTGGTTGTCGGCGGTGAGCCTATTGTTCTAGCGAAGGAAATTATGTCGACCTCGCGCATCTATATGGACTGGAACGCCACGGCGCCGCTTCTTGCCGAAGCGCGCGACGCGTGCCTGTCTGCGCTCGATCTGGTCGGCAATCCTTCCTCCGTCCATGGCGAGGGCCGGACGATCCGCACGCTGATCGAAAATGCCCGCCGCGACGTGGGCGCGCTTTGCGGCGCCAAGGCGGCAAGCGTGATCTTCACCAGCGGCGCGACCGAAGCGGCCAACATGGTGCTGACGCCCGATTTCCGCATGGGCCGCACGCCGCTGAAGATTGGCCGACTCTATGCCTCGGCGATCGAGCATCCTGCATTGCGCGAAGGCGGGCGGTTTGCGCGCGAGAACGTTTCGGAAATCCCGGTGACGACCGCCGGTGTCGTCGATCTCGAGGCCCTGCGTGCGCTTCTCGACACCCACGACCGCGAAAGCGGCCTGCCGATGGTCGCGGTGATGCTGGTCAACAACGAAACCGGCATCATTCAGCCGATCTCCGAGATTGCCGCGATCGTTCGCACCCATGGCGGTATTCTCCTCGTCGACGCCGTACAGGCGGCCGGTCGGCTGCCGCTATCTATCGAAGAACTGGGTGCGGATTTTCTCATCATCTCCTCGCACAAGATCGGCGGCCCCAAGGGCGCTGGCGCGCTTGTCGCCCGGGGTGAGATCATGATGCCGGCACCGTTGATCCGGGGCGGCGGCCAGGAAAAGGGCCATCGCTCAGGTACCGAGAACGCGGTTGCGATCGCAGGCTTTGCTGCAGCGGCGCGCAAGGCTGCCGACAACCTCGATGATCGCATGGCATCGGTCGCAGCGCTTCGCGATCGGCTGGAACAGGATATGCAGACCTCGGCGCCGGATGTGGTGATCCATGGCCGCGACGTTTCGCGCGTTGGCAACACCATCTTCTTCACGCTTCCTGGCATGAAAGCGGAAACCGGACAGATCGCCTTCGACCTCGAGGGTGTCGCACTTTCGGCGGGTTCCGCCTGCTCATCCGGCAAGGTCGGTCAGAGCCACGTGCTGACTGCAATGGGTTACGACCCCCGTCAGGGGGCACTGCGCATCTCGATCGGCCCGGCCACCACGGAGGCCGAGATCGAGCGTTGCGCGGCGGTGTTCGCCAAGGTCGCCGCAAGGCGCCGAACGACAGGTCAGGCCGCGTGAGAACGCGCGGTTGAACGAAATTGCGGAAAAGCAATTTTCCGCTTGGCAAACGGGGTGAAAAGCGCCTTTTAGCCATTACATAAGCGGTGCGCCAAGTTCGCATCGTGTTGACAAGCTACCGGACCTTGGATCCGGCAAGATTGGAGAACGACATGCCTGCCGTGCAGGAGACCATTGATCAGGTCCGTCAGATCGACGTGGACCAGTACAAATACGGGTTTGAAACCACCATCGAAGTCGAAAAGGCGCCGAAGGGCCTTTCCGAAGATATCATCCGTTTCATCTCTGCCAAGAAGAGCGAGCCGGAATGGATGCTGGAATGGCGTCTTGAGGCCTATCGCCGTTGGCTGACGATGGACGAGCCGACTTGGGCGCGCGTCAACTATCCGAAAATCGACTTCAACGACATCTATTACTACGCCGCGCCGAAGGGCACGACGGGTCCGAAGTCGCTCGACGAAGTCGACCCGGAAATTCTGAAGGTTTACGAAAAGCTCGGCATCCCGCTGAAGGAACAGGAAATCCTCGCCGGCGTGCAGAAGTCCAAGATCGCCGTCGACGCCGTCTTTGACAGCGTTTCGGTGGTGACGACCTTCAAGGAAGAGCTGAAGAAGGCCGGCGTGATCTTCATGTCGATCTCCGAGGCGATCCGCGAGCATCCCGATCTGATCAAGAAGTATCTCGGAACTGTCGTTCCGCCGACCGACAACTACTATGCGACGCTCAACTCCGCCGTCTTCACCGATGGTTCGTTCGTCTACGTGCCGAAGGGCGTTCGCTGCCCGATGGAGCTGTCGACCTACTTCCGCATCAACGAGAAGAACACCGGCCAGTTCGAGCGCACGCTGATCATCGCCGAAGAAAGCGCCTACGTTTCCTACCTCGAAGGCTGCACGGCGCCGCAGCGCGACGAAAACCAGCTGCACGCAGCTGTCGTCGAACTCGTGGCCCTCGATGAAGCCGAGATCAAGTATTCGACGGTCCAGAACTGGTACCCTGGCGACAAGCACGGCAAGGGCGGTATCTACAACTTCGTCACCAAGCGTGGCGATTGCCGCGGCAAGAACTCCAAGATCTCCTGGACCCAGGTGGAAACCGGCTCAGCGATCACCTGGAAGTATCCATCCTGCATCCTGCGCGGCGACGGTTCGCGCGGCGAGTTCTATTCGATCGCCGTATCGAACGGCCATCAGCAGATCGACAGTGGCACCAAGATGATCCACCTCGGCAAGAACACGTCGAGCCGCATCGTCTCCAAGGGCATCGCTGCCGGCGTTTCGGAAAACACCTATCGCGGCCAGGTTTCGGCCCACCGCAAGGCCGAGAACGCCCGCAACTTCACCCAGTGCGATTCGCTTTTGATCGGCGACAAATGCGGCGCGCACACCGTGCCCTACATCGAGGCAAAGAACTCGACGGCACAGTTCGAGCACGAAGCGACGACCTCGAAGATCTCCGAGGACCAGTTGTTCTACTGCCTGCAGCGCGGCATCCCGACTGAAGCGGCGATCGCGCTGATCGTCAACGGCTTCGTCAAGGAAGTGATCCAGGAACTGCCGATGGAGTTTGCCGTCGAAGCGCAGAAGCTGATCGGCATCTCGCTCGAAGGCTCGGTCGGCTGAGGCCTTGAACTGATTATTGAATGGCGCGCATCCGCTTTGCGCGCAAACAGACGTTCGTTTCCCAAGAGGACGATATAATGCTTGAAATCAAGAACCTGCACGCCCGCATCGCCGAAGACGGCACTGAAATCATCCGTGGCCTGAACCTGACGGTGAAGGCCGGCGAAGTCGCCGCCATCATGGGGCCGAACGGCTCCGGCAAGTCGACGCTGTCCTACATCCTGTCGGGCCGCGAAGACTACGAAGTGACCGAAGGCGAGATCCTTTACAACGGCGAGAACATCCTTGAGCTGGAGGCTTCCGAGCGCGCCGCCAAGGGCATCTTCCTTGCCTTCCAGTACCCGGTCGAAATCCCGGGTGTTGCCACCATGCAGTTCCTGAAGGTGGCGATGAACGAGCAGCGCAAGTATCGCGGCGAAGACGAGCTGACGACACCGGAATTCATGCGCCGTGTCAAGGAAGCCGCTGCCGAGCTCAAGATCGCTCCGGAAATGCTGCGTCGCCCGCTCAACGTCGGCTTCTCCGGCGGTGAGAAGAAGCGCGCCGAGATCCTGCAGATGGCGTTGCTCGAGCCGAAGCTGTGCGTGCTTGATGAAACCGACTCCGGCCTCGACATCGATGCGCTGAAGATCGTCGCCGACGGCGTCAACGCACTGCGTTCGCCCGACCGCGCCGTCATCGTCATCACCCACTACCAGCGCCTGCTCGACTACATCGTTCCGGACACGGTGCACGTGCTCTACAAGGGCCAGGTCA
The DNA here is from genome assembly GCF_003024455.1 of Ensifer sp. NM-2. NCBI lineage: Bacteria > Pseudomonadati > Pseudomonadota > Alphaproteobacteria > Hyphomicrobiales > Rhizobiaceae > Ensifer > Ensifer sp. NM-2. Next base: position 103,471 of record NZ_PVZR01000018.1, on the reverse strand, counting down.
TCAAGTCGGGCGACAAGGCGCTTGCACACGAACTCGAAGCCAACGGCTACGCTGATATCATCGAGGCTGCAGCCTAGGGCCTGTTGAAGGAGTGTTCGAATGAATATGCAACAGGCAATCAAGATGACGGCAGCCGAAACGGCGCTCGTCGATGCCTATACCGCGCAGATCGGCGATCTACCCGGCGACGGCTCGGTGCTGTCGGTTCGTGACACCTTGGTGCACGAACTGCGGACATCAGGCCTGCCGACGCGCCGCGTCGAGTCCTGGCACTATACCGATCTTCGCACGCTGCTGCGTGCGGTACCTGCCGCCGACCCGACGGCTTTTGCTGATCGCGTCGAGGCGCTTGTCGCCGGCTCGACAGTACTTGCGGTGCGCAACGGCCATGCCGACCTCAAGGGCAATGCGCCCGAGGGCGTGACGATGCGCTCCTACACCGACAGCCTGCTCGACGGGTCGGCTGCTGCCGGCCTTGCGGTGCTCGGCTCGGACGACGCAATCGGCCGCATCAACGGCGGCCTCGTGCGCGGTGGTATCGAGCTTGCGATCGCAGACGGAACCGAGCTGGAAGACCCGCTTGAAATTCAGTTGGTGCAGAGCATCGGCCAGTCGCACACGCGCTTCCCGGTTTCCTTCGGTGCGAACACCAAGGCGACTGTGATCGAACGTCACCTGTCAACCGATGCCGGCGAGAGCCTGGTCTCAACGGTCAGCGACGTTGCGGTTGGCGAGGGTGCCGACATCATCTGGATCATCCTGCAGCAGCAGGGAGCCGCAGACACCCATCTCGGGCAGATGCGCTTCGATCTCGCCAAGGACGCCAAGCTGTATCTTTTCGTCATCAATGCCGGCGGCAAGCTGGTGCGACAGGAGATCCACGGCAAGACGAGCGGCGAAGGCGCTGATTTCAAGCTACGCGGCATCAACCTGCTCGGCGGCGAAAGCCACACGGACGTCACCTTCACGCTTGGCCATAACGTGCCGCACACCACATCGACGGAAATCATCCGCAACGTGGTCTTCGATCGCGCCAAAGGCGTCTTCCAGGGCAAGATCCTGGTTGCCAAGGACGCGCAGAAGACTGACGCGCGGATGGCGTGCAACACGCTGCTTCTTTCGGACGATGCCGACCTTTCGTCCAAGCCCGAGTTGGAGATCTTTGCGGACGACGTGCAGTGCGGTCACGGCGCGACGGTTACTGACATCGACCACACGCAGCTCTTCTATCTGCTTGCGCGCGGTATTCCGGAAAACAAGGCGCGGGCGATGCTCGTCAACGCCTTCGTCGCCGAAATCGTCGAGGAACTCGACGACGAGCCGCTGGTCGAGGCGCTGGAAGGCGTAATCTCGGCCTGGCTCGTGAAGCATGCCTGACAGGCGCGACTGATTGGATTGAAAGACATGGAACACACTGTGCCGGTGCCAGCCTATGACGTCGAAGCGATCCGCAAGGATTTTCCGATCCTGTCCCGGACTGTCTATGGCAAACCGCTTGTCTATCTCGACAACGGCGCATCGGCGCAGAAGCCGCAGTCAGTCATCGACGCGGTGAGCCATGCCTACGCCAACGAATACGCCAACGTGCATCGGGGCCTGCATTTCCTCTCGAATGCCGCCACCGAGGCCTATGAAGCGTCGCGCGAGAAAGTGCGCCGCTTCCTGAACGCGCCATCGGCCGACAACATCATCTTCACAAAATCCTCCACCGAGGCGATCAATACAGTCGCCTATGGCTACGGTATGCCGAAGCTTAGCGAGGGCGACGAGATCGTGCTGTCGATCATGGAGCACCACTCTAACATCGTGCCTTGGCATTTCATCCGCGAACGCCAGGGCGCCAAGCTGGTCTGGGCGCCGATCGACGACGATGGCGTGTTCCACATCGAAGATTTCGTCAAGTGCCTGACGGAGCGCACCAAGCTCATCGCCATTACCCACATGTCGAATGCTCTGGGCACCGTTGTACCGGTCAAGGAGATCTGCCGGATTGCCCGCGAGCGCGGCATTCCGGTGCTGGTCGACGGCAGCCAGGGCGCAGTCCACATGCCTGTCGACGTGCAGGACATCGACTGCGACTGGTACGTGATGACCGGCCACAAGCTCTACGGTCCCTCGGGGATCGGCGTGCTTTACGGCAAGATGGACCGCCTGAAGGAAATGCGCCCGTTCATGGGTGGCGGTGAAATGATCGAGGAAGTGACCGAAGACCGCGTCACCTACAACGATCCGCCGCATCGTTTCGAAGCCGGAACGCCGCCGATCGTCCAGGCGATCGGGCTTGGCTACGCGCTCGACTACATGGAAAAGATCGGCCGGGCGGCGATCACCAGGCACGAAGCCGACCTGACCGCCTATGCGCGCGAGCGCCTGTCGAGGATCAACTCGCTGAAAGTGTTCGGCAATGCGCCTGATAAGGGCAGCATCTTTTCCTTCGAGATCGCAGGCGTTCACGCCCATGACATCTCGACGGTGATCGACCGCGCCGGCGTCGCAGTTCGCGCGGGCACCCATTGTGCGCAGCCGCTCTTGAAACGCTTCGGCGTCACCTCCACATGCCGCGCATCCTTCGGCCTCTACAATACGCGGGCTGAAGTGGACGCATTGGCTGACGCGCTTGAGTACGCGCGCAAGTTCTTCGCCTGATCGGGTTTGGAAAATGGTTCAGAGTTTCAACTCAAGCATCTGAACTGAAAGAGAAAGTCTAGGAGGCCGACATGAGCCTGGATGCAACGGAAGACAAGATCGACGTGCGCGAGGGCATCGTGCATTCGGAAATCCCGTCCGAAGAACTGGCACGTCTGAGCGACGATATCATCAGCGCGCTGAAGACCGTCTACGACCCGGAAATCCCCGCCGACATCTTCGAGCTCGGCCTGATCTACAAGATCGACATCGAAGATGACCGCATGGTCAAGATCGACATGACGTTGACCGCGCCGGGCTGCCCCGTCGCCGGCGAGATGCCCGGCTGGGTCGAAAATGCGGTGGGCGCCGTCGAAGGCGTGTCGGGAGTCGAGGTCTCTATGACCTTCGATCCGCCGTGGACGCCTGACCGCATGTCGGAAGAGGCACAGGTGGCCATCGGTTGGTACTGACCGCAAGGCGCCATATTGATCCGTTAAGCTGCGGACACTACATTTGATTCTGGAAGGCGCCGGGCCTTTACCCCGGTGACGACAAGGAGAAAAGGCCGATGGGCTTTGCCGTGATGAGCTTGACCGATGCAGCCGCCGGGCGCGTCAAGTCGATCGTTGAAAATGCAGGTGGCGATGCCCTGGGCATCCGCGTCGGCATCAAGAAGGGCGGCTGTGCCGGCATGGAGTATGCCGTGGATCTCGTCACCGAGCCCAATCCAAAGGACGATCTGATCGAGCACGCTGGTGCCAAGGTCTGGGTTGCGCCGGAGGCGGTGCTTTACCTGCTCGGCACCCAGATGGATTTCGAGGTGACGACGCTTCGCTCCGGCTTCACCTTCCACAACCCCAACCAGACGTCAGCTTGCGGATGCGGCGAATCGGTCGAGCTGAAGCCGGCCGATCTGGCAGCGCTTGCGGAGCGCGGCGACGCCGTGGTGCGCGCGAACTGATACGCTCCTTGTGTTTCGAGAGATGGCAGGCCCGGGTTTTCGCCGGGCCTTTTTTCTGCTGATATGCGGTCGCGTAACTGGGGGAGATGGGCGTGACGGCGTTCGACGAGGAACTTGTCTTCAATGCGCTCTATGAGACCTTTCCGGATCCGGTGATCATCCTCGACGCTGAGCGCATCATTCGCTCCGCCAACCCAGCTGCACTCACGCAATTCGGCTATGCGGCCGACGCGTTCATCGGCCAACCGGCGCGCCTTATCTATGCTGACGACGACGAATACTTGAGGCGGCTGCGCAATCGCGCGGCAAGGGTCGACGAGACGATCGCGCGCACCTCGACCTACAGCTATATCCGGCGCGACGGCTCGACATTCTCGGGCCATCTGCGCACCACGCCGCTGATCGATGCCGCCGGACGGGAACTGGCCCTGATCGGCATCATCCGCGACGTCTCAGATCTCGCCAAGGCCGTGCTTGAGAGACAGCGGGCGTCCGACATGCTCGACGCAGCATTCGACGTTATGCCGGAAGGTTTCGCAATCTTCGATGCCGAGGAAAGGTTGCTGGTCTACAATCGCGCCTATGTGACGATCTGCGGCCCAGCCGGCCCCTTGCTTCACCCTGGCATGACCGCCGAAGAGATCCTTCTGCTTGCGCAGAAGGAGGGGCACTATCCCGAAGCCTTGCCCGGTAACCCGGATTGGCCCGCCTGGGTGGCGCATCGGCTGCAGGACTTTCGTCAACCGGACAACAGGGCGAAGATCTACCGCTACGCCGGCGACCGCTGGCTGAGGGTTGAAAATATCAAGACCAAGGACGGAAACACCGTCGTCCTGCGCGTCGATGTGACCGAACTGAAGCGCGCGGAACTGACGCTCGAGCGCCAGCGACAGGAGCTCGAGCACAAGAACGAGGCCCTCGATCAGTTCACGGCAACGGTCTCCCATGACCTGAAGGCACCCTTGCGGCACATTTCGATGTTCTCCGAGATGATCGAGGATGAATTGGCCGCCGGCAATCAGGATGAGGTTTCGGCCAGCGCCCGCCATCTGCGCGACAGCGCAAGGCGGATGAACCGGGTGATCGACAGCCTGCTCGATTATTCGCAGATTGCCTATCAGATCAGCACATGGTCCGATGTCGACCTCGGCGACATCGTCGCCGATACTCTGGGCGTTCTCGGCGGTCACGCGCGCGAGGCGAATGTGGCCTTCGAGATCGGTCCGCTGCCGAAGGTCCAGGGCGATCCGGAACTGTTGCGCCGGCTGGTGCAAAACCTTGTTGGCAATGCCATCAAGTATCGACATCCGGATCGCGGGCCTATCGTGCGCGTCAACGGCCGCGCCGTCGGCCAGCAGGTGGAGCTTGCGGTCGAGGACAATGGCATCGGCATCGACCCGCGATTCGCCACGCGCATCTTCGAAGTGTTCCAGCGCTTGCACCACGACGAAAGCACCTATGGCGGCACGGGCATCGGCCTTGCGCTTGCCAAGCGGATCGCCGAAAGCCACAACGGATCGATCCATCTTGACACGAGCTTCACCGAAGGCGCACGATTTGTGGTGACGCTTCCCAAGCGCATGCGGAAGACCAAGTAAGGCGACAAGATTGGCCAAGTCACCGAAGCGATTGCTTGTGGTGGAGGACAACGTGCACGACGCGCGTTTCGTCACGCGTGCCCTTTCACAGACCGACGACACGCTCGACATCGTCCATGTCACCCACGCCGACGAGGCCGTGGCGCGCCTCGGGCACGAGCACTTCGACTATGTGCTTCTGGATATCAAGATGCCCGGTGTCGACGGGATGGAACTCTTGGAGCGCATTCGCAGCAATGAGGGCACATCGGTGGTGCCGGTCATCGTGCTGACGTCGTCCACCAATCCGAGCGACGTTTTCCGGTCCTACAAGGCCGGTGCAAACGCCTATGCGGCCAAGCCGTCGTCGCTTTCGGGCTACAGGCAATTCGCCGAGGCCTTCGTCCGCTTCTGGATAGAAAACACCCTGCCGCCGCGCGGCGTCGTGCTTGATCAGTAGGGTAAGATCGGGGCGCACCATCGGGCGCGCCCCGCTTGTCATCGGTTTATTCCGCTGCTTCCGCGTAGCTTTCCAGCGGCGGGCAGGTGCAGACCAGGTTTCGGTCACCGAAGACGTTGTCGACCCGGTTGACCGGCGACCAGTACTTGTCGACCCGGAAAGCGCCTGGCGGGTAGCAGGCCTGTTCGCGCGAGTAGGGACGATCCCAATCGCCGACCAGGTCTTCGACCGTGTGCGGAGCGTTCTTCAGCGGGTTGTTGACCTTGTCCATCCGGCCTTCCTCGATGGCGCGGGCTTCCTCGCGGATTGCCAGCATTGCCTCGCAGAAGCGGTCGATCTCAGCCTTGGTCTCCGATTCCGTCGGCTCGATCATCAGCGTGCCGGCAACCGGCCAGCTCATGGTCGGAGCGTGGAAACCGCAGTCGATCAGGCGCTTGGCCACGTCGTCGACGGTCACGCCGGCGCTTTCGACCAGCGGGCGGGTGTCGATGATGCACTCATGCGCGACACGACCCTTGGACGACTTGTAGAGCACTTCGTAGGCGCCCTTCAGCCGAGCAGCGATGTAGTTGGCGCTGAGGATCGCCACCTTCGTCGCCTGGGTCAGGCCTTCTCCGCCCATCATCAGGCAGTAGCTCCAGGAGATCGGCAGGATCGAGGCCGAGCCGAAAGGAGCAGCCGAAACCGCACCGTCATTGCCATCCGTTTCCGGGTGACCCGGCAGGTAGGGTGCCAGATGCGCCTTGACGCCGATCGGGCCCATGCCAGGACCGCCGCCGCCATGCGGGATGCAGAAGGTCTTGTGCAGGTTCAGGTGGCTGACGTCGGAGCCGATGTCGCCGGGGCGGGCAAGGCCGACCATGGCGTTCATGTTTGCACCGTCCATGTAGACCTGGCCGCCGTGCTTGTGCACGATCTCGCAGACCTCACGGACGTTCTCTTCGAACACGCCGTGCGTCGAGGGATAGGTGATCATGCAGCACGAGAGGTTTTCCGCGTACTGCTCGGCTTTTGCACGGAAATCATCCATATCGATGTCGCCGTTGTCGCTCACCTTGATGACGACGACCTTCATGCCGGCCATCTGGGCGGACGCCGGGTTCGTGCCGTGCGCCGAAGTCGGGATCAGGCAGACGTCGCGATGGTCGTTGCCCTGTGCCAGGTGGTATGCGCGGATCGTCAACAGACCGGCATATTCGCCCTGTGCGCCGGAGTTCGGCTGCATGGAAATCGCGTCATAGCCAGTGACGGCGCAGAGCTTATCCGACAGGTCTTCGATCATGTGCTGGTAGCCGGCCGCCTGATCCTTCGGAACGAAAGGATGGATTTCGGCGAATTCGGGCCAGGTGATCGGCAGCATTTCCGCCGTAGCGTTGAGCTTCATCGTGCAGGAACCGAGCGGAATCATCGCCCGGTCGAGCGCCAGGTCGCGGTCCGAAAGACGGCGGATGTAACGCGTCATTTCGCTTTCGGCGCGGTTCATGTGGAAGATCGGATGCGTCAGGTATTCGCTGGTGCGCAGCAGCGGCTGCGGCAGGCGATAGCCCGGCTCGAACTCTTCTACCTTGAAGTCACCACCAAAGGCGCGCCAGACGGCTTCGAGCGTGACGGGGCGCGAGCGCTCGTCGAGGCTGATGCCGATCTTGGTTTCGCCGATCTTACGCAAGTTCACTTCCTCGGCGACGGCAGTCTTGAGGATGATGCCCTGCAGCTTGCCGACATCGACGGTGATCGTGTCGAAAAACACGTCCGGTTCGACAGTGTAGCCAAGCTTTTCGAGGCCCATGGCGAGGCGAACGGTCTTCTGGTGAACGCTCTGAGCGATCGCCTTGATGCCCTTCGGTCCATGGAAAACAGCGTACATCGAGGCCATGACGGCCAGCAGCACCTGCGCGGTGCAGATGTTCGACGTCGCCTTTTCGCGGCGGATATGCTGTTCGCGGGTCTGCAGCGAAAGGCGATAGGCGCGGTTGCCGCGTGCATCGACCGAGACGCCGACGAGACGGCCGGGCATCGAGCGCTTGTGCGCGTCCTTGACGGCCATGTAGGCAGCGTGCGGACCACCGTAGCCGACCGGAACGCCAAAGCGCTGGGTGCAGCCGATGGCGATATCGGCACCCATTTCGCCGGGCGACTTCAAGAGGGCAAGCGCCAGCGGGTCGGCCGCGACCGTCGCGATCGCGCCGGCCTGGTGCAGGCGGGCGATCAGGCCGGTAAAGTCATGCACGTGGCCGTAGGTGCCCGGATACTGGAAGATGGCGCCGAAGACGTCGACCGGATCGAGATCGGTGAACGGATTGCCGATGACGATCTGCCAGCCGAGCGGCTCGGCACGGGTCTTCAACAGAGCAATCGTCTGCGGGTGGCAGCTCTCGTCGACGAAGAAGGCCTTCGCCTTGGACTTCGACACACGTTCGGCCATCGCCATGGCTTCGGCGGCAGCCGTCGCTTCGTCAAGCAGCGAAGCGTTGGCAACGTCGAGGCCGGTCAGGTCGCAGACCATCGTCTGGTAGTTGAGCAGCGCCTCGAGACGACCCTGGCTGATTTCCGGCTGATAGGGCGTATAGGCCGTGTACCAGGCCGGATTTTCCAGGATGTTGCGCTGGATGACCGGCGGCGTGATCGTGCCGTAATAGCCCTGGCCGATCAGCGACACGAGCTTCTGGTTGCGGTTGGCCGTTTCGCGCATCTTGTCGAGCGCTTCACGCTCGGTCATCGGCGCGCCCCAGGCCAAAGGCGTCTTCTGACGGATCGACGGCGGCACGGTGTCATCGATGAGCGCGTCGAGCGACGGATAACCGACGACCTTCAGCATCTCATCCATTTCCGCCGGCGACGGGCCGATATGACGCCGGTTGGCAAAGTCATACGGCTTGTAGTCGGTAAAGGTGAAGTCCTTGGGCATGCTCATCAGGCGACGAGCTCCTTGTAGGCCGCTTCGTCGAGAAGGGCGTCGGCTGCGTTCGGATCGGCGAGTTTCAGCTTGAAGAACCAGGCAGCGCCCTGCGGATCGCTGTTGACCAGCGACGGGTCGTCGACGATCGCCTGGTTGACTTCGACGATTTCGCCATCAAGTGGACAATAGACGTCGGATGCCGCCTTGACGGATTCAACCGTTGCCGCCGTGTCGCCCTTGGCAAAGGTGGAGCCAGTTTCCGGCAGTTCCACAAAAACGAGGTCGCCGAGCTGGCCGGCCGCGTGTTCGGTGATGCCGACCGTTGCTACGCCAGCTTCGACCTTCAGCCACTCGTGTTCGTCGGTGAACTTCAACATTTGCGCTCTCTCCTGATCAGCGTTTGTAGGTTTGTTTGACAAAGGGCAGGGCGGCGACGACGACCGGCAGATATTTGCCGCGCACCTCCGCATAAACCGTCGTGCCGTTGTCGGTATGGGTGGCGTCGACATAGCCCATGGCAATCGGGCCATCGACGGTGGGGCCGAAGCCGCCCGAAGTCACCTTGCCGACGAGCGTCTTGCCCTCGGTGTCGGCAAAAAGATTGGCACCACCGCGCACGGGCGCGCGGCCCTCTGGCTTCAGGCCGACGCGACGGCGCTTGGCGCCGTCTGCGAACTGGCCAAGAATCCGGTCCGCACCGGGAAAGCCGCCCTCGCGGGCACCGCCGGCGCGCCGCGCCTTCTGCATCGCCCACTCGATCGCGCCCTCGACCGGTGTGGTCGAAGTATCGATATCGTTGCCATAGAGACAAAGTCCGGCTTCGAGACGCAGCGAATCGCGCGCGCCAAGGCCAATCGGCTTGACATCAGGGTGTTCGAGCAACCGCTGCGTGACGTCGGCGGCCGATACCGAGGGAATGGAAATCTCGAAACCGTCTTCGCCGGTATAGCCGGACCGGGAGATGATGCAGGCTACATCGTGCAGGTCGGCTTCGGCGACATCCATGAAGCGCATGGCCGAAACATCGGCCCACAATTCGCCAAGAACTGCTTCTGCGTGGGGGCCCTGCAGCGCGATCAACGCACGGTCGTCGAGCATCGTGACTTCACAGGTGTCGGCGAGGCCCTTCTTCAGGTGCTCGAAATCGGCATCCTTGCAAGCGGCGTTGACCACCAGGAAGAGGTGGTCGCCGCGGTTGGCGATCATCAGGTCGTCGAGAATGCCGCCTTCGGCATTGGTGAAGATCGCATAGCGCTGCCGGCCTTCACCAAGGCCGAGCACATCGACGGGCACCAGCTTTTCCAGCGCCAGCGCTGCGTCCTCAATCTTGCCGGACTTTGGCCGAACGATGACCTGGCCCATGTGAGAAACGTCGAACAGACCTGCCGCGGTGCGCGTATGCAGGTGCTCCTTCATCACGCCGTCAGGGTACTGGACCGGCATGTCGTAGCCGGCAAAGGGCACCATGCGGGCACCCAGCGACAGATGCAACGCATGCAGCGGCGTATGTTTCAAATGGGAAATCTCTTCCAACTCCGGCCTCCAGGTCTGGCGCGCACGCGCGCCGGCTCACACTTCCGGCGTCAAACGCCGTCAAATTCGAGCCCCCTCTGTCCCTTTGCCTGAGATTGTTATCCCTTCGGCGAGCGCAAAAAAACGCTTCTCTCCAGAGTCCTACCGGCACCTTGCTGGTCCTTTGGCCTGAGAGTTTCCGGGGCGGTTGCTCCTTCGGCACCGGAACGAACCGGTTTCTCCCAACAAGATCGCCTCCAAATAACGGCGAACCTGTGAACTTGGCAAGGGGGCGGTGTCGCGGTCAAACACATTTTTGTCGCAGCACTTCCCATCGCCGGACTGGGGGTGCGTCAATTCTGTCTTTGCATTCTCCTCCGCTTGAGGATAACTCAGGATCGATACCGGGGACGACAATGACTAGGTGTAAGGGACATTTGCGGATCGCTGTGCGCATCGTCGCCGCTTTCGCGCTTGTTTTCCTGTCCTTCGCCCACAAGCCGGCGATGGCAAAAAGCCTGACGCCTGCAGAGATCGCAGCCTATCAGCTACCCGATGGCACCATCGCCGATATCTGCTTCGGCATGGATGGCATCGACAACGGCAAATCGCCATCGATGGCGCCGGTCTGCGAGGCCTGCCGGCTTGCGGTGGCTGCCCTGCTGCCGACGCCGCCGCAACATAGCGAACGCGCCGAGACCGGCAACTGGCTTGCCGATTTGCACCGCGCGCAAGACGAAATTACCGTCCGGCATCTGCGCCTTCTGCCGCCGCCGCGCGGACCTCCCCACCAGTCGTAACGCTTCCCCACGCATTCAATTTCAATGCGCCGCGATGGCGGCATCGACCACGACAGAACCGGGCTCTGACCGGCACGTGGTCAGGAGTGTACGACATGAACAAGACCGCACTGACTATATTTTCCCTCGGCCTGGCGCTTTCAACCGCTGGCGTCGCCCACGCCCATGCGACGTTCGAAACCGACAGCGCGCAATCCGAAAAGAGCTTCAAGGCGGTGCTGCAGGTTCCGCACGGTTGCGATGGCAAGGCAACGACCGAGGTGCAGATGAAGCTGCCGGAAGGCTTCGTCTTCGCCAAGCCGCAGCCGAAACCGGGTTGGGAGCTGGAGATCATCAAGGGCGACTACCAGAAGACCTATGACAATCACGGCGAGAAGGTCTCTTCCGGCCCAATCGAGATCCGCTGGAAGGGCGGCAATCTGCCCGAAGAGTTCTACGATACCTTCGTCGTCAAAGGTAAGATCTCGGGCTTCGACAAGGAAACCGTGCTTGCCTTCCCGACGGTTCAGCTGTGCGGCACGGACGGCAAGGTGGTGTGGGACGAGGTAGCAGCCGAGGGGCAGAGCGCCCATGACCTGAAGAGCCCGGCGCCCACGGTGACGGTGACGCTTGCCGCCGGTGGCGACGAGCATGCCGGACACGGCGGGCAGATGGCCACGGACGGCCCGGTCAAGCTGGGCGACCTTGAAATCTTTGGCGGCGCGGCCAAGGCGATGCTGCCGGGCGCCAAGGTTGGCGGCGGCTTCCTGACGATCAAGAACGGCGGCAGCGCCGACGATCGCCTGGTCGCAGTCGAGAGCCCGGTCGCGGGTCGCGTCGAGATCCACGAAATGGCGATGCAAAACGACGTGATGAAGATGCGCAAGCTCGATGACGGCGTTGCCATCCCGGCCGGCGAGACCGTCGAGCTCAAGTCCGGCGGCCTGCATCTGATGTTCATGCAGGTGTCGAAGCCGTTTGCCGAGGGTGAAACCGTGCCGGTTACGCTGGTCTTCGAGAAGGCTGGCAAGGTCGATGCCACGCTTGCCGTGGGAACGGCGGCCGGCGGCGCTGCGGCAACCGGCGGGCACAAGCACCACTGAAGGACCTGATGAGACGAAGGGCTTTGCCTCAGGCGGCGCCGTTCTCATCCTCTTGGCCGGCGGGATCTTCCTGCCGGCTTTCGTTTTCGCGCCATTCTGGCATGTCCCCGTCGTCGCGCATGTATTCGAGATATCGGCGTAGCGTTTCCGCCTCGCTCTGCTGCGGCAGGCGGCCATCGGCGCTCATCAGCATCAACGACAGGGGCAGGGCGCCCTTCATCTTGGGAATAGATGCCTGGGTGATCGTCGGCTCGCTGGAACGGCGGGTCGAAAGCAAGGTGATCGCCTCATCGGCCGGGCCATCGCCGGACACGCGCGCCTTCGGCTTGACGGCTTCCGCCGCATAAGCCGCTGTGGTCGCGGATACCGTGACGACCTGTACCACCTTGTTCCCCTGCCTTCCTTGCTATTAATCCTTTCCTTTTTGCGCTGTTTCGCTTGAAGCTGGGTGAAAATTGGCGGTCGCCTTTTAGTCGAATCCTAACGATTGCTTCTAAGGGCGGTGCGGATCGGTTTTCGAAGAGTCTATGTCGGGATGCGCCCATGCGATCCATCCCTCGGGCATGAAGGCCGGACACTTCGGGCATCCCCGACGGGGGAACGCACAGGTTGAAGACCACCCTGATTGCTCTCTTTGCCTCGACGCTTGGGTCAGTCGCCCGGGCGACGGCAGGCGTTGCCACCACAGGCCAGCAAAGACGAACGCCAGGCTGAGGTTGTACTGCAGCCTTCGCATATACTTGCGACATGCCTTAAATACGCGCACACTCACCCCGGATACAAAAGGCGTGCCCAGATTTCACAAGGGAGCAATTTGATGCCAGATCGCACCGCGCTCGAGCAAACCGTGCACTCGCTCTATGCAGCGCGCGATGCCAACGACCTTGAGGCCATGCTGGCCTGTCTGCATCCAACCTTCAGCTTCCGTATCGTCGGTAGCGGCCGTCTTGGGGCCATGACCCAGAAGGTCAGCAATCCGGAAGCAGTGCGCTCCGCTTTTCGCGGCCTGGTCGACGCCTGGGATTTGAGCCAGATGAAGACGGTTCAGCTCGACGTCGACGGTAACACGGTTTACGCCCATCGGGTTGGGCCCATCCGCTTCGTTCCTTCCGACACATGGTTCGATACGGAAATCCTGGACAGGTTCAGCTTCAGCGACGACCGGATGGCTGACCTGACGGAATTCGTCGACACCTTGCTTGTTGCCGAAACCGTCGGTCTTGTCGCGATGCCGGCGATCGCGGTGGATTATTCGTCGTCCACACGAGACAGTATCAGCCTCTGAATATCCGGATCCTGGCTGCGGATTGCCGTCATCAACGCACTCAACCGGCCGCGTAGGCCGTGAATCTGATCGAGCAGTTGCATGGCGACGTCGACGCCGTCGTCGTTGACGCCCATGGGGCCAGTCAGGTCCTGGATCAGGCGGGCGCGGGCAAGATCATCGTCTTCGAATATCCAACCTCTGTCGGCATGGCGCGGCACAAGCCAGCGCTGCTCGACCCAGACCCGTAGCACCGTGACCTCGATTTCGAGGTGTTCGCAAAACTCGCTGTCGTTCATGCGTTGCCTCCCAGGTTCTTGCGTGGATCCTCCGCCTTTCCGGCTGCCCAGCCCTCGACGAAGGCGGCGAGCGCCGGATCGGCCTGCGGCGCAAGCGTGATCTTCAGCGTCACATAGGCATCGCCGTGGCCACCGCCCGGCTTGCGCATGCCCTTACCCTTCAACCGCAAGACCTTGCCGGTGTTGGAGTTCGGCGGGATCGTGACGTTGACGGCGCCATCCATGGTCGGAACGCGGATCTTGCCGCCAAGCACGGCTTCGCTCAGCGAAATCGGGATCTCATAGCGCACATCCTCACCATCCACCTGGAACAGCGGATGCGGCCGCACACGGATGTCGATCAGCGCGTCACCGGCAGCCGCGCCGTTGGAGCCGGGCTCTCCCTTGCCGCGCAGGCGCAACGTCTGGCCGTCGCGTGTGCCCGGCGGAATCGTCAGATCAAGGGCCGGCCCGCCCCCCGGCAGGCTGATCTGCTTCTTGGCACCATTGACCGCCTCGAGCAGACTGATCTCCATCGAGAAATGTGCATCGCGCCCGCGCATCGATTGTTGGCCCCGACCACGACGAGAAAAGAAGTTGGAGAAAATATCGTCCGAATCGCCGAAATCCGAAAAGCCGTGAGCGCTTTCGTAGCGACCGGCGGTGTCGTTGGCGCCGGCATAATCGCGGTAGAAGTTCCGAGGCGCCGTTTCCGCGCCGGTTTCGTCGATCTCGCCGCGATCGTATTTGCCGCGCTTCTCCTCGTCGCTTAAGAGCGCATAAGCGGCCGAAACTGACTTGAAGCGATCCTCGGCTCCCTTGTCCCCGGGGTTGAGATCGGGATGTAGTTTCTTGGCAAGCTTGCGGTAGGCGCTCTGAATATCTTTCTGCTTGGCGTCCCGGCTGACGCCCAGGGTTTCGTATGGACTGCTCGGCATGGGTCTCCCTCAAACTGAAGCGATCGGCAGTGGATCGGGCTGTGCGGTACAGCTCACATATCCCAATCCAATCGGGTGATCGGTCGCTTGACTACAAGCATAGGGCACCCGTGCGGAAACGACAGGGAGAAAACGAACCGCGGCCGGTTTGTGCTCTCATTTCGCGAGTAGGCCGTTTCTGCTACAATCGGGATTTCGGAACCATTCGAAAAAGGCAGCGTTCCCATTGGGTGGTTTTTCAACGGAGGCCGACATGTCCGTGCGCCTGCAACTTGCCATCATGGTTGGACTGATGATCAACGCCGTGCTCTTCGGCATCGGTGCGGTGATCGTGCTTTCCATCCCGGTGCTCGCCGACAACGCCAAGTATTCTCTGCCAGTCGTGGTCGTCACATGTTTCATCCTCACGCCTTTCATCGCCTGGCTGATGGCTCCACGCCTCAGGCTGCGTTACTGGCGGGAGCGCGAGCAGCCGGGCAAACACCTGTCGACGTGAACCTTCGCCTCGGCTTTTCCCAGGGGCAGGCGGCTGAGTTCTACTGCATGTTTCCTTAAATCCTATTCGTTTTAAGGATAAAAACCTGCAGCAATTCAAAGTGCTACAGCGACCTTTGCGCGTCTAAGACGCGCGGCGCTGTAGAAGCTGAAAGAAGCGTGCTGCTGTTTGCCCCGCTCACCCTTGTGAGTGCAAAAGCGCCAACGATTTGCCGCGCCCAATATGCGCGCAGACGTTGAACACATCACAGGCAAGCACAAATTAGCTTTAAACAATCAATGCCCTTGATAGATGCCCGGTTGAGTATCATAGAATTGGCGGGTCAAATCGTCATGCGTCGCTTCGGCGTAGCGCACGGCCGAAGATCAAACGACGCTGAAGGAGCAAATGCCTATGAAAACTGCGATGTTGCTACTCGTTCTCTCCACCTTGGCGGCCTGTGCGCAAACCACGGGCGGCGGTGGTGTGAATTATGTCAGCGGCGACGGCGACTATTACCAGGGCATCGTTACACCGAAATAATCCGGTGAAGGCAGCCTGAAATCCCATGGAAGTGGGCTTTTCACCAAAAAGGCTTCGGTTGCACGGTTGCGCTCTCCCACGCACCGATCAACCGAAGCAACACTCGCACCAAGAACGGCAGAACTCTTGTCGACGCGCCACAACTCTGCGGCGCTCTCCGTAACTGATCCATCCCGCATTGATCATACGCAGCGAAGCTGCATGCCACCTGTCTTTGGCTGTCGGCTAATTCTCAAACCGCTTCTTCAGGAAGTAACGCGCTATTGCGCCCGGCGCGCCCTCCAGCTGGCCGAAAACCACAAAACCCAGCTTTTCGTAAAAAGGCCGCGCCTGGAATTCGAACGTATCGAGCCATAGGCCGATGTAGCCGCGATCCCGCGCGATCTTCTCCGCCTCGGCGATCAGTCGCTGTCCCAGACCTTGGCCGCGAAGGTTTTCCGGTATGGCGAGATAGCGGATGAAAGCCCAGCCATAGCCATCGGTCGCATAGAGCCCGCCGATTGCCGCCTTCGTTTCGGGATCCCGAATGAAGACGGCAAAACCGGGCTGATCGACCATGCCGCTATGCGCATCGTTATAGGCGTCAAGCGTCGTGACGATCGCACGCAGATCATCCTTGCTCGGATCTTCGAGGGTGATGTCGATGATGGGGGCTGTCATTTGGAACGAGCCAGATAAGCGGGGCGAATGGGTAAAGACTGCGGATGCACAATTGCGACGGTCGGCGGTGCCTCTCTAGCCGCAACAGATACATAATCTGTGCTGGCTGCCAAGTGTTTCATCCCGACGGCTCTGGCGCCTTACACGGTTGCGATACGCCTTCTCGTAGGACGATCGGCGATTTGGTGCTGAGCCACTCATCGTAACTGAGATGGCGCGTCTCGTAGCCGGGTTTGGCGACACACCACCGCCAAGAGAACACGTCGTAGCCATGCACGACCAGCGCCTCAACACGCCATTCACCTTCTTATGAAAGCGTGCGATTCCTGATGCGTCCGTCTCCGTCACCTCGGCAAGTCCGCGGCGATTATGAGGATGAACAATTGTCCAAAGATGCACCTTCGCGCCCGCAATCGGGACCTCGCTGGTGTCGTGGACGGAGACACGAGCTGCCGGCTTCAGTTGCTTGCAAATCGGGTAGGCGCAGCTAGCCGGCAAGACAAGCGGCAGCAGTAGCAATAGACGGAATGCACTCATTACACCTGCCTCTCCTGTCAGAGAGAAACCAAATCCGTAACGTTTCAAATGCGGGAAGCAAGGTCAGGCAGAAATCCGGAGCCTGCCCCAACACAAAAGGCGCTCTAAGGAGCGCCTTTTGTTTCTTCAATGTCTCACTGCACGCATCTTACACCACGTGGCTTCAGTGTCGTAGCTGATCAGCTGCAGCCGCTGGTGGCGCCGCAGGTGTCGCACTTCTCGCAGGTGCCGTTGCGCACCATTGTGAAGTTCTGGCACTCGGAGCACATGTTGCCGGTGTAACCCTGCATGATCGAGCGGGCGCGGCGTTCGGCTTCGAGCTTCTTGGCGTCCGACTTGGCCGATGCCGCTTCTGCGGCCGCCTTGTCGGAGAACAGAGCCGTCACTTCCGTTACCGTCTCGACTGTTTCCTCGGGGATCTCTTCGGCAAGTTCGGCGGCGCGCTCTTCGTAGTCGCGCTTGAAGGCAACGATTTCAGAAGTTGCGATCGACGTTGTCTGTTCGATCTTGCGGACGGTGTTGCCGGCAATCGAGGTTACCGTTGCACTGGAGGAGGCGCGGGCAGGGGCTGCTGTCGCCGAACCCTTCGGCTCACTGGTGCGATCAGCCGTGCCGCCGACGATGGTCGGCTTGTAGCCGCGGGTCCAGCCGGTGGAGATCAGGTTCGTCTTGCCTTCCTGGATACCCTTGCCGAGCGCCGTGTTGCTGAAGTCGGACGTGTCGACATGGGCCAGATCGTGACGGCCGAGGTAGGACACGGCCAGTTCGCGGAAGACGTAGTCTAGGATCGACGTCGCGTTCTTGATCGCGTCGTTGCCCTGCACCATGCCGGCCGGCTCGAACTTGGTGAAGGTGAAGGCCTCCACATATTCTTCGAGCGGAACGCCATATTGTAGGCCGAGCGAGATGGCGATGGCGAAGTTGTTCATCATCGCCCGGAAGGCAGCGCCTTCCTTGTGCATGTCGATGAAGATCTCGCCGATGCGGCCATCGCCGAATTCGCCGGTGCGCAGGTAGACCTTGTGACCGCCGACGACAGCCTTCTGGGTGTAACCCTGGCGGCGGTTCGGCAGCTTTTCGCGGGCGCGGATCACCTTCTCGATGACGCGCTCGACGATCTTCTCCGTGATGGTCACGGCCTGGGCAGCGGCCGGCGCCTGGATCAGATCCTCCAGCGCATCCTCGTCATTCTCGTCTTCGATCAGCGAGGCATTGAGCGGCTGCGACAGCTTGGAACCATCGCGATAGAGCGCATTGGCCTTCAGCGCCAGCTTCCACGACAGCATGTAGGCGTTCTTGCAATCCTCGACGGTCGCCTCGTTCGGCATGTTGATCGTCTTGGAGATGGCGCCCGAGATGAACGGCTGGGCGGCAGCCATCATGCGGATGTGGCTTTCGACCGAGAGGTAACGCTTGCCGATCTTGCCGCAGGGGTTGGCGCAATCGAAGACAGGCAGGTGTTCGTTCTTGAGGAACGGCGCACCTTCGAGCGTCATCGCACCGCAGACGTGGATGTTGGCCGCTTCTATGTCCTTCTTCGAGAAGCCCATGTGCTCCAGGAGGTTGAAGTCCATCTGGGCGAGCTGCTCGTCGGTAACCTTCAGCGCACCCTTGAGGAAGTCCGCACCGAGCGTCCACTGGTTGAAGACGAACTTGATATCGAAGGCCGACTTCAGGGCAGCGTTGACGGCCTCGACCTTCTCATCGGTGAAGCCCTTGGCCTTCAGCGTCGAGGGATTGATGGCAGGCGCCTGGTTGAGGTTGCCATGGCCGACGGCATAGGCCTCCATCTCGGCAAGCTGGCTCTCGGAGTAACCGAGCGAACGCAGAGCCTCGGGAACGGCGCGGTTGATGATCTTGAAGTAGCCGCCACCGGCGAGCTTCTTGAACTTCACCAGCGCGAAATCGGGCTCGATTCCAGTCGTGTCGCAGTCCATGACAAGACCGATCGTGCCGGTCGGCGCGATGACGGTTGCCTGGGCATTGCGGTAGCCGTGCTTCTCGCCGAGTTCCAGCGCCTTGTCCCAGGCGCTCATGGCGTGAATGACGAGGTCCTGGTCGGGGTTTTCGCCATGGATCAGCGCAACCGGGTTGACCGAGAGGCCTTCATAGCCCGTCGTCTCGCCGTAAGCGGCGCGGCGGTGGTTGCGGATGACGCGCAGCATGTTGTCGCGGTTCGGCGCGAAGCCCGGGAACGGACCGAGCTTGGCCGCCATTTCCGCCGACGTGGCGTAGGAAACGCCGGTCATGATCGCCGTCAACGCACCGGCAATGGCGCGGCCCTCGGTCGAGTCATAGGGAATGCCCGACGACATCAGAAGGCCGCCGATATTGGCATAGCCAAGGCCGAGCGTGCGGTATTCGTAGGACAGTTCGGCAATCTCGCGGGACGGGAACTGCGCCATCATCACCGAAACTTCGAGAACGACGGTCCACAGACGCACGGCGTGCTCGTAATCGGCGATGTTGATGCGCTTCGTCGCCGCGTCCTTGAACATCATCAGGTTCAGCGAGGCGAGGTTGCAGGCGGTGTCGTCGAGGAACATGTATTCCGAGCACGGGTTCGACGCGCGGATCGGACCGGCGGCGGGGCTGGTGTGCCAGTCGTTCATCGTCGTGTTGAAGTGCAGGCCCGGATCGGCCGACGCCCATGCGGCGTAGGAAATCGACTCCCAGAGGTCGCGTGCCTTCAGCGTCTTCATCACCCGGCCGTCCTTGCGGGCGGTCAGGTGCCAGTCGCCATCAGCTTCGACGGCGCGCAGGAAGTCGTCCTTGATCGAGACGGAGTTGTTCGAGTTCTGGCCCGAAACCGTGAGATAGGCTTCCGAATCCCAGTCGGTGTCGTAGGTCTTGAACTCAAGGTCCTTGTAACCCTGCTTGGCGAACTGGATGACGCGCTGGACGTAGTTTTCAGGCACCAGCGACTGCTTGGCAGCGCGGATCTCGCGCTTGAGCGCCGGGTTCTGCTTCGGGTCGTAGCAGGCGTCGTCCGTGCCGTCGCAGTTGACGCAGGCCTTCATGATCGCCTTCAGATGCTTGGCGACGACCTTCGAGCCGGTGACGAGCGCTGCAACCTTCTGCTCTTCCTTGACCTTCCAGTTGATGTATTCCTCGATATCCGGGTGATCGATATCGACAACGACCATCTTGGCGGCGCGACGGGTGGTGCCGCCCGACTTGATGGCGCCGGCTGCGCGGTCGCCGATCTTCAGGAAGGACATCAGGCCCGAGGACTTGCCGCCGCCCGAGAGCTTTTCGCCTTCGCTGCGCAGATGCGAGAAGTTGGAGCCGGTGCCGGAGCCATACTTGAACAGGCGCGCTTCACGCACCCACAGGTCCATGATGCCGCCCTCGTTGACGAGGTCGTCGGCAACCGACTGGATGAAGCAGGCGTGCGGCTGCGGGTGTTCGTAAGCCGACTTGGACTTGGTCAGCTTGCCGGTAAAGGGATCGACATAGAAGTGGCCCTGGCCGGGGCCGTCGATGCCATAGGCCCAATGCAGGCCGGTGTTGAACCATTGCGGGGAGTTCGGCGCAACGCGCTGGGTGGCGAGCATATAAGCAAGTTCGTCACGGAAGGCGGAGGCGTCTTCTTCGCTGGCGAAATAGCCGCCCTTCCAGCCCCAGTAGGCCCAGGTACCGGCCAGGCGATCGAAAACCTGACGGGCATCGGTTTCGGAACCGTACTGTTCGTCCTTCGGCAGCGCCTTCAGCGCATCCGTGTCGGGAACCGAGCGCCAGAGGAAGGAGGGGACATCATTCTCCTCGACGCGCTTCAGCTTCGCCGGCACGCCGGCCTTGCGGAAATACTTCTGGGCAAGGATATCGGCGGCAACCTGGCTGAACTGGGCCGGCACGTCGATATCGGCCAGACGGAACACGATCGAGCCGTCGGGATTCTTGATTTCACTCGTAGCCTTGCGGAATTCGATCTCCGCATAGGCGGATTGCCCAGCCTTGGTGAAACGACGTTCGATCAGCATTATCCCGTGTCCTTCGTGTTGCGAGCGCCCGCCACAGGCGCAAGTGTCCCCGCCCGACCGCGGAGGCATTCCGCAGCCAGTCTCAGCTTCCATCCATGAAGGGAAACCCAGATCTGGGTGACCCTGTATCTTGTGAGATAGGCTGCCTGCAAACACTAAATATAGTATCAACAGCTTCTTTATGCCAGCCAAAAGTTGCTCAAGCGGGCCCGAAAAAGCGCACAGGATTCCTCACTGCGGCTCAAGCGGGGAACCCGCGTTTGCCGCATGTCAGAACCGACGATTTCGTGAAATGAACCGGGCTCAAAACAATCCGGTCCGCCGCCGTCGCAACGTGAAATCCATTAACCGTGAATCGTCCCAAGGCGTCAAGGGGTGGTTTGTGACGGAAGTTTGAGCGCTAGATGTTGTGTGGATCGGCTGTGGAAAACGGGGACAGCGGCCAATGCCTTGTAAATCAGGCACTTCGGCAGGTTGCCTGTGACACTGCCGCAGCGGCAGGCGAAAAATCAAATTTTTGAAGGGTAAAAAAGCACATAAATAGCATCCCCAGGGGCAACCGCGATTGCACAACCAACGCCGATGTGAGGGGCACTACAAATTGATTCGTTTTCAGGTTTTGGGGGTGAGCAATTAGGGTCGCGTGGAGAGGCGCGGGAAGGTCCCCCGCGCCTGAACTTGACATCAATCAACGCGCTTTTGCAGCTCACGCGCGCCATTCGGCGCGTTCACCTTGCCCTCGGTGATGAAGAAGGCAAAGACATCGCGCGGCTCCTTCTTTGCCTTGCGATCGGGCGCGTTCTTGGCGAGATCACCCGGCTCCCCGCCGGCGGCAAAGGTTTTCGCGCGATCCGCCCAGAGATCAAGCTTGTCGGCGGCATAGCAGGTCTTGATATCGTCGCTGCCCTTCTGCAGGCGCAGATAGACGAAATCGGCAGTGACATCGGCGATCATCGGATAGTCCGCATGTTCTGCCAGAACGATGGCCACCTTGTATTTTTCCAGCAGGTCGACGAACTCGGGCGCCTGGAACGTTGGATTGCGCACTTCGACGACGTGGCGCAGCGGCAGACCGTCCTGCTTTTCCGGCAAAAGTTTGAGGAAGCCTTCGAAATCTTCCGGCTCGAACTTCTTCGTCGGCGCGAACTGCCACAGGATCGGCCCGAGATGGGGTCCTAATTCTGTCAGCCCCTGCGTCAGGAATTTCTGCATGGATTCACCAGCTTCGGCCAGAACCTTGCGATTGGTGACGAAGCGGCTGGCCTTCAGCGAGAAGATGAAATCATCAGGGACTTCGGCTGCCCACCTGGCGAAAGTTTCCGGCTTCTGCGATGAATAATAGGTGCCGTTGACCTCGATCGCTCGCAACTCCTTGCCGGCAAATTCGAGCTGGCGCTTCTTCGACAGGCTGTCGGGATAAAACGTGCCCTCCCAAGGCTCGAAGGTCCAACCGCCGATACCAACGCGGATCTTTCCGGATTTCGTCATCCCATCCTCCTCATGGCGGCGAATTCAAGCCGCAACTAGTTTCGTTCGGACGCCATCTGCCCCGCGGGCTTGGCCATATCCACCAGCGTCCACCCTGGCCGATAGGGGTTCGGGCGGCGACCCGTTTCTTGAAAACCATAGGCACGATAAAGCGCGATGTTTCGCTCCATCCGCGCATTGGTATAGAGCCGCACGTCTGCCACGCAGCATTCCTCCGCCTGTGCATCAACAAACCGCAACAGCTCGCTCCCTAGCCCCTGACGCTGGAAGGAGGGCGCAACGGCAATGCTGAAGATCAAAAGATGATCCGCATGCCGTTCGAAAACGGCAATCGCAGAAACCGCATCGCCATCGTCACGGATCCAGACCTCTTCGCGGGCGATGCGAGGCACGTAATCTTCGGTAACCGGCAAAGGCAGTCCACCGAGCAGGTCGGTATAAGGCGCGTAGGCGGCAACGGTGATATCCCGCACGGCGGGCAGGTCATCTAGCGTCGCCGGCCGCATCATCGCGAAGCCGGCGACGGTGTCGCTCCGCCTATTGCCCGAGACGCTCACTCGGCCGCCTCAACCTTTTTCATCGGACGACGCTCCAAAAGCTCCTTCAGGAACTGGCCGGTATAGGAACGCGGCTCCTTGACGACATCCTCCGGCGTGCCCTTGGCGATGACTTCGCCGCCGCCGTCGCCACCTTCGGGACCGAAGTCGATGACCCAATCGGCCGTCTTGATCACCTCGAGATTGTGCTCGATGACCACGACCGAATTGCCCTGGTTGACGAGTTCATGCAGAACTTCAAGAAGCTTTGCCACATCGTGGAAATGCAAGCCGGTTGTCGGTTCGTCGAGAATATAGAGCGTGCGTCCGGTGGAGCGCTTCGACAGTTCCTTGGCGAGCTTGACGCGCTGGGCTTCGCCGCCCGAGAGCGTGTTTGCCTGCTGACCGACCTTGATATAGCCAAGCCCCACCTGGTTCAGCGTCACCAGCTTGTCGCGCACTGCGGGAACGGCAGCAAAGAACTCCACGCCTTCCTCGACGGTCATGTCGAGCACATCGGCGATCGACTTGCCCTTGAAATGCACGTCCAGCGTTTCGCGGTTGTAGCGCTTGCCGTGGCAGACGTCGCAGGTGACGTAGACATCCGGCAGGAAGTGCATCTCGATCTTGATGACGCCGTCGCCCTGGCAGGCTTCGCAGCGCCCACCCTTGACGTTGAACGAGAAGCGACCGGGCTGGTAACCGCGGGCCTTGGCTTCCGGCAAACCGGCAAACCAGTCGCGGATCGGGGTGAAGGCACCGGTGTAGGTCGCCGGGTTTGAGCGCGGCGTGCGGCCAATCGGCGACTGGTCGATGTCGATCACCTTGTCGATGTGCTCGAAGCCGTCGATGCGATCGTGTTCGGCCGGGTTTTCGCGCGCGCCCATGATACGGCGGGCGGCGGCCTTGTAGAGCGTCTCGATCAGGAAGGTGGACTTGCCGCCACCGGACACGCCCGTAACCGCGGTGAAAATGCCGAGCGGAATGGACGCCGTGACGTTCTTCAGGTTGTTGGCGCGTGCACCGACGACGGTGATTTCCTTTTTCTTTTTCGCCTTGCGGCGTTCGCTCGGGACGGCAACCGACAGTTCACCGGAGAGATACTTGCCGGTCAGCGACTTCGGATTGGACATCACGTCGGCAGGCGAACCCTGGGCGATGACCTCGCCGCCATGGATGCCGGCGGCCGGGCCGATGTCGACGACATAGTCGGCCGTCAGGATAGCGTCCTCGTCATGCTCGACGACGATGACCGTGTTGCCGATGTCGCGCAAATGGCGCAGCGTCTCGAGCAGGCGGGCGTTGTCGCGCTGGTGCAGGCCGATCGACGGTTCGTCGAGCACGTAGAGCACGCCCGTCAGACCAGAGCCGATCTGCGATGCCAAGCGAATACGCTGGCTTTCACCACCCGACAGCGTGCCGGAGTTGCGCGACAGGCTGAGATATTCGAGACCGACATCGTTGAGGAACCGCAGGCGGTCGCGGATCTCCTTGAGGATGCGAACGGCGATCTCGTTCTGCTTGGTGTTGAGATGTCCCGGCAATGCCTCGAACCAGTCCCGTGCGATGCGGATCGACATCTCGGTGACCTGGCCGATATGCAGCGTGTCGATCTTGACGGCGAGCGCCTCCGGCTTCAGGCGGAAGCCAGCGCAGGCCGGGCAGGGGGCAGCCGACATATAGCGCTCGATCTCCTCGCGCGCCCAGGCGCTGTCGGTTTCCTTCCAGCGGCGCTCGAGGTTGGGCACGATGCCTTCGAAATTCTTGGTGGTGTTGTAGGAGCGAGCGCCGTCTTCATAATGAAAGACGATCTTCTCTTCGGTGCCGTGCAGGATGGCTTTCTGCGCGTCGACGGACAGTTCGCTCCAGCGATTGCCGAGCTTGAATCCGAAAACCTTGCCGAGCGCTTCCAGCGTCTGGTTGTAATAGGGCGACGACGATTTGGCCCAAGGCGCGATCGCGCCATCACGCAGCGTCCTGTTATGCTCTGGTACGATCAGCGCCTCGTCGATCTTCTGCTGGCTGCCGAGGCCATCGCAGGTCGGGCAGGCACCGAAGGGATTGTTGAATGAGAACAGGCGCGGCTCGATCTCGGAAATCGTAAAGCCGGAGACCGGGCAGGCGAACTTTTCCGAAAACAGCACGCGCTCATGGGTTTCGTTGAGCGACTTGTTGGCCGAGCCACCGGCCGCGGTTTCTTCCGGCGGCAGCGGCTTGTCGGCGAATTCGGCAACGGCGAGACCGTCGGCCAGCGTCAGGCATGTTTCCAAGCTGTCAGCAAGCCGCGAGGCGAGATCGGGCCGCACGACGACACGGTCGACGACGACGTCGATGTCATGCTTGTACTTCTTGTCGAGGGCAGGAACCTCGGCGATCTCGTAGAAGGTGCCGTCGACCTTAACGCGCTGAAAGCCCTTCTTCATCAGTTCGGCGAGTTCCTTCTTGTACTCGCCCTTACGGCCGCGCACGAGCGGCGCAAGAATATAAAGACGCGTGCCTTCGCCGAAGGCGAGCACACGGTCGACCATCTGGCTGACTGTCTGGCTTTCGATCGGCAGGCCGGTCGCCGGCGAATAGGGCACACCGACGCGCGCAAACAGCAGGCGCATGTAGTCGTAGATCTCGGTCACGGTGCCGACCGTCGAGCGCGGGTTGCGCGAGGTCGTCTTCTGCTCGATCGAGATTGCCGGCGACAGGCCGTCGATCTGGTCGACATCCGGCTTCTGCATCATCTCGAGGAACTGGCGCGCATAGGCAGACAGGCTCTCAACGTAGCGACGCTGGCCTTCGGCATAGATCGTATCGAAGGCGAGCGACGACTTGCCGGAGCCGGAAAGCCCTGTCATCACGATCAGCTTGTTGCGCGGCAGATCGAGATCGATGCCCTTGAGATTGTGCTCGCGCGCGCCACGAATGGAGATGGTCTTGAGTTCGCTCATCGGAAGCCAGCTTTTGCATGTCGGTTGAAAGCCCCCTATGTAATGACGCTAACGCCCATGTCGAGGCGCAATCGGCAAAACTGGTGGCCATTTCGATTCGGTTGACAGGATCATAGGGAAATATTAGAACAAAGAAAGAACAAACAACACGCAAATCGACTAAATCTGTTGTGGATTATGTATGATGCGGGGCGTATCCGCGGCAGCGGACCGCTAAGATACGCGTTCTTGAAATTCGAAAGCCGTGCCGGCGGCGCGGCAAAACCACGGGAAAAGCAATATGGCTGGTAGCGTCAACAAGGTGATCTTGGTCGGAAACGTCGGGGCGGACCCGGAAATCCGGCGCACGCAGGACGGCCGGCCGATCGCCAACCTGCGCATTGCCACATCGGAAACCTGGCGTGACCGCAACAGCGGCGAGCGCAAGGAAAAGACCGAATGGCACACCGTCGTCGTCTTCAACGAAGGCCTGTGCAAGGTCGTCGAGCAATACGTCAAGAAGGGCGCGAAGCTCTATATCGAAGGCGCGCTGCAGACCCGCAAATGGCAGGACCAGACGGGCAATGATCGTTACTCGACCGAAATCGTGCTGCAGGGCTTCAACTCGACGCTGACCATGCTTGATGGTCGCGGCGAGGGCGGCGGCTCCGGCGCCGGCCGTGGCGGCTCCAGCGATTTCGGTGGCGGCGCTGGCGGCGGCTACGACGACTACGATCAGCAGCCGCGCCAGTCCTCCGGCGGCGGTCGCTCCGGCGGCGGCCAGGGTGGTCAGGGCAGCCAGAGTGGCGGCAACTTCTCGCGCGATCTCGACGACGACATCCCGTTCTGAGCCACGCGAACACGGCGATTTTCAGTTGCGGACGCCCTTTGGTGAGCAGACTGGAACGGCACGGGCCTTTAATGGCAATATCGTGACATTGAAAAAGGGCCGGGAAACCGGCCCTTTTTGCGTTCGAATGAACGTTTCTGTCGGTTGGAGCATTTCCAGGAAAAGTGCGAAGCGGTTTTCCGTCCGGAAGTGCGTATGACCAGGAGACGGGACGCTTCCGCAACTCTATCCAAAGCGGAAGCGCTCAAACGTCCCGATGGCCTCAGACCGCCATTGCCGATTTCACGCCGTCGACGACGAACTGGACTGCAAGTGCCGCCAGGATGACCCCAAGCAGGCGCGTGAGGATTGCCCGGCCGGTGACGCCGAGAAAACGGTCGATGCGTTCGGCGATGACAAGCGCCAGGAAAAGACTGACCATCGACAGCGCGATGACGATCAACAGCTGCGTGCGCTCGACCGCCGTCGGGAACGAGCCGGCAAGCAGGATCGTCGCGGAGATCGCGCCCGGCCCGGCAATCAGCGGCAGGGCAAGCGGGAACACCGCGATATTGTGGATGTGGTCCTTGGTGGTGGCGTTTTCGCCGGTCTTTTCCTTTCGCTCCTGACGCTTCTCGAAGATCATCTCGAAGGAAATCCAGAACAGCAGCAGACCGCCGGCGATGCGGAAGGCACCGATGGATATGCCGAGCAGGCCGAGAATGCCGTTACCGAAGACGGCGAAGGCGGCAAGGATGAAGAAGGCGATCAGCGAGCCGCGTGTGGCGACCTGAAAGCGTTCCTGCCGGCTGAGGCCGACGGTGAGGCTCAGGAAGATCGGGGCGAGCCCCGGCGGATCGAGCGTGACGAGCAGGGTGGTGAGTGCGTTGACCAGGAGGTCGACATTGAACATCCGTTTCCCCTTCCGGATTGTCGCGTGCGTGCGCGCGCGCCCCGAGTTTTCCCGGTGGCAGATCGGCATTGTTAGGCAAGCGGAGGGGGCTTGGGAAGGGGTCGGTGGCCAAAGCTTGAGCAATAGCTTAATGAGGATGTGACGGAACCTTCTCACAGCCGTTCAGGCCGGGCAGCCGACTTTGTCGCCAGCACTTCCGATTTCCGCTGCAATGCCCTAGAAAAGCCTGTTCCGACGGCAAAAGACTGTTCACAACCACGGGCCAAAATTGGCGCTTCCAGGCGCATTCGGCTATAAATATCCGACTGATTCTGAACAAAGATCGTGATCACAATTGACTGAGCAAAGCACTCCCGGCGGCGGAAAGACTCCGCCAGGCATCGAGCCGATTTCCATCATCGAGGAAATGCAGCGGTCCTATCTCGATTACGCCATGAGCGTCATCGTCAGCCGCGCGCTTCCAGACGTGCGTGACGGCCTGAAACCCGTTCATCGCCGCATCCTCTACGGGATGAGCGAACTCGGCATCGACTGGAACAAGAAGTACGTCAAATGCGCCCGTGTCACCGGGGACGTGATGGGCAAATACCACCCGCACGGCAATTCGGCGATCTACGATGCGCTGGCACGTATGGCCCAGGATTGGTCGCTGCGGCTGCCGCTGATCGACGGCCAGGGCAACTTCGGCTCGGTCGACGGCGACCCGCCGGCGGCAGAACGCTACACCGAGTGCCGCCTGCAGAAGGCAGCGCACTCGCTGCTCGACGACCTCGACAAGGAAACGGTCGATTTCCGCGACAACTACGACGGCACGATGAGCGAGCCGGTGGTGGTGCCCGCGAAGTTCCCGAACCTGCTCGTCAACGGCGCCGGCGGCATCGCGGTCGGCATGGCGACCAACATTCCGCCGCACAACCTCGTCGAAGTCATCAACGGCTGTATGGCGCTGATCGACAACCCGGCGATCGAATTGCCGGAGCTGATGGAAATCATCCCGGGGCCGGACTTCCCGACCGGTGCGCTCATCCTCGGCCGCTCGGGTATCCGCTCGGCCTACGAGACCGGCCGCGGTTCGGTCATCATGCGCGGTCGTGCCCATATCGAACCGATGCGCGGTGACCGCGAGCAGATCATCATCACCGAGATTCCCTTCCAGGTGAACAAGGCGACGATGATCGAGAAGATGGCCGAACTGGTGCGCGATAAGCGCATCGAAGGCATCTCGGATCTGCGCGACGAATCGGACCGTCAGGGCTACCGCGTCGTCGTCGAACTCAAGCGCGACGCCAATGCCGACGTCATCCTGAACCAGCTTTACCGTTACACGCCGCTGCAGTCGTCTTTCGGCTGCAACATGGTGGCGCTCAACGGCGGCAAGCCGGAGCAGATGACGCTGCTCGACATGCTGCGCGCCTTCGTCTCGTTCCGCGAGGAAGTCGTTAGCCGGAGAACGAAGTACCTGCTGCGCAAGGCGCGCGACCGTGCGCATGTCCTGGTCGGTCTCGCCATCGCGGTTGCCAACATCGACGAAGTGATCAAGCTGATCCGGCATGCGCCCGATCCGCAGACCGCGCGCGAACAGTTGATGGAGCGCCGTTGGCCGGCGCATGACGTCGACAGCCTCATCCGGCTGATCGACGACCCGCGTCACCGGATCAACGAAGACAATACCTACAACCTGTCGGAAGAGCAGGCGCGCGCCATTCTCGACCTGCGCCTGCAGCGCCTGACTGCGCTTGGTCGTGACGAAATCGGCGACGAACTCAACAAGATCGGCGAGGAAATCAAGGATTACCTCGATATCCTGTCGTCGCGTCTCCGCATCATGACCATCGTCAAGGACGAACTCACCGCCGTTCGCGAGGAGTTCGGCACGCCGCGTCGCAGCGAGATCGCCGAAGGCGGTCCCGACATGGACGACGAGGACCTGATCGCCCGCGAAGACATGGTCGTGACCGTCTCGCATCTCGGCTACATCAAGCGCGTGCCGCTGACCACCTATCGCGCGCAGCGCCGCGGCGGCAAGGGCCGCTCCGGCATGGCAACCAGGGACGAGGATTTCGTTACCCGGCTATTTGTTGCCAACACTCATACGCCGGTTCTGTTCTTCTCCTCCCGTGGCATCGTCTACAAGGAGAAGGTCTGGCGCCTGCCTATCGGCACGCCGCAATCGCGCGGCAAGGCACTGATCAACATGCTGCCGCTTGAACCCGGCGAACGCATCACGACGATCATGCCGCTGCCCGAGGACGAAACGACGTGGGAAAACCTCGACGTCATGTTCTCGACGACGCGCGGCACGGTGCGCCGTAACAAACTGTCCGACTTCGTCCAGGTCAACCGCAACGGCAAGATCGCGATGAAACTGGAGGAGGATGGCGACGAGATCCTCTCGGTCGACACCTGCACCGAGCATGACGACGTCATGCTGACGACGGCGCTCGGCCAGTGCATTCGCTTCCCGGTCGACGACGTGCGCGTTTTTGCCGGCCGCAACTCGATCGGCGTCCGCGGCATCAACCTTGGTGACGGCGACCGCATCATCTCGATGGCGATCCTCGGCCATGTGGATGCTGAGCCATGGGAACGGGCGGCCTACCTGAAGCGCGCAGCCGCCGAGCGGCGCACGAACGGCGAGGAAGAAGAAATCGCTCTGGTCGGCGAGGAAGTCACCGAAGGTGGCGAACTCACCAACGAGCGCTACGAAGAGCTGAAGGCGCGCGAACAGTTCGTTCTGACGGTTTCGGAGAAGGGCTTTGGCAAACGTTCGTCGTCCTACGATTTCCGCACCTCGGGTCGTGGCGGCAAGGGCATCCGCGCCACCGACACCTCGAAGACGACGGAGATCGGCGTACTCGTCGCGGCCTTCCCAATCGAAGACAACGATCAGATCATGCTCGTTTCCGATGGCGGCCAGTTGATCCGCGTGCCGATCAATGGCGTCCGGCTTGCCAGCCGCGCCACCAAGGGCGTGACGATCTTCTCGACGGCCAAGGACGAAAAGGTCGTCTCGGTCGAGCGCATCAGCGAACCGGAAGGTGACGAAGAAGGCGAGGACCTGGTGGCAGCCGAAAACGGCGCACCGGAAACGCCGGAAGCCGAAGCCTGATAGGCGGCTCCAACCGACTGAAAAGCCCGCCGATCGGCGGGCTTTTTTATTGGGCAGCCATGATTTCCGGCGGGCGAATGTAGGTTCTCAGGCCCTTGGCCAGCGCATCGAAGACCACCCGGCAACGCGGCGCCGCCTTCAGGTTTTCGTGCATGACGAGCCATGTCTCGAGCTTCATTACGAACCCGTCTGCCAGTACCGGGAGAATATCGGGGTCGCGGGCAGCAAGCGCATTCTGACAGATACCGATGCCGAAACCGGCGCGAATGGCGGCAAGCTGCGCGAGGTTGCTGTCTGCCTTCAGCGCAAAGCGCACGTCCGGCAGGCCGGGTGTGCGGGCGATGATTGCCCGGATCGCCGCCGTCTCGCGGTCATAGCCGATCAGGCTGTGGCGGCTCAGATCGGCAAGCGTGGCCGGGGTGCCGCGCCGGTCGAGGTATCGCCGGTGGGCGTGAAAACCGAGCGGCACCGCGCCGATATGAAGCGCCACCAGCGCATCCTGACTGGGCACCGCCATGCGCACGGCGATGTCCGCCTCCTGCCGCAGGATGTCCTCGATCGCATCGGAAGCCGACAGCTCGATGGTCAGATCCGGATATTGCACATGCAGCTCGGCAAGGATCGGCGGCAACACCTCGATACCGATCACTTCGCTGGCACTGATGCGCACCGTTCCGCTGACCGTATCCTGCTGGCCGGAGGCAGCGCGAAGCAGGGCCGCTGATGTTGCTGCGAGCGCTTCGGCATAGGGTTGAAGCGCGCGGGCGGCATCGGTCGGCAACAGTCCCTGCGGCGAGCGAGTGAAGAGCGGAAAGCCGAGCATCTCCTCCATTGCATCGACATGGCGCCCGACCGTCGGTTGCGTCAGGCCGAGCTCGCGCGCCGCCGCCGACAGCGAGCCTTCTTTCAGCACCTTCAGGAAAGTCCGGTAGTAGTCCCAGCTCGGCTCGATCTTGCTCATACATAAAAGTATAGCAATGAAACAGAAAACGACAATTCCGTTTATCCCGGAATTGCACGACATTTCCTCCATCAGAACCGATGGAGCAGACGCAATGACCGACAATCTGGAAAAGGCAAGAACAGTCCTGGTATTGGGCGCGACCGGCGGCATCGGTGGTGCCGTCGCCCGCGGCCTCAGCCAGCGGGGATGGAAAGTGCGCGCACTCAATCGCAATATCGCCAAGGCCGCGCAGAAGGCGCCCGCGTACGAATGGGTGGAGGGCGATGCGATGAAGCGGCTGGACGTTCGCGCCGCCGCAGAAGGCGTCGAACTGATCGTTCATGCCGTCAATCCGCCCGGTTACCGCAACTGGGGCAAGCTGGTACTGCCGATGCTCGACAACACCATTGCCGCCGCGAAAGCGGAAGGCGCGCGCATTTTGCTGCCGGGCACGATCTACAATTTCGGTCAGGATGCCTTCCCGCTTCTGACCGAAGACAGCCCGCAGAACCCGCATACGGACAAGGGCATGATCCGCAAGGAGATGGAACTTCGATTGAAAGCTGCGTCAGACGCCGGTGTCGGCGTGATCATCCTGCGGGCTGGAGATTTCTTCGGCCCCGATGCCGCCAACAACTGGTTTTCGCAAGGGCTGGTCAAGCCGGGCAAGCCGCTGACCGCGATCAGCTATCCCGGAAAGAAGGGCGTCGCCCACCAATGGGCCTATCTGCCCGATGTGGCCGAGACGATGATCCGTCTGGTCGAGCGTGCCGAGGATCTGCCGGCCTTTGCCGTCTACCATATGGGCGGTTTCGTCGATGATGACGGCACGAAGATGATCGCCGCCATCCGGCGCGCAGCGGGACAGCAAAGGCTTCCGGCACGTGCCTTTCCATGGTGGCTGGTGACGCTGGCTTCCCCCTTCGTCCCGCTCTTTCGGGAGTTGCGCAAGATGCGCTACCTCTGGCGCCAACCGCTACGGATGCCGAACAATCGATTGCTGGACTTGCTCGGCGAGGAGCCGCGTACACCGATCGATGAAGCGGTGGCCAAAACCCTCAAGGCGCTCGGCTGCTTGCCGCAGAGTGCCGGACAAATCGGCGCCGGCGAGGGACTCACCCCAGCCAAAATGGCGATCAGTTCCTGAAGACCAAGCAAGCGCCACCATTTTTCCGAATGGTGGCGCAAAGCGCATTGGCTTCCACCTGGCTATCGCGGCCGATTCGGGCGGCATAACGAATGCGGCGGCCGAAGCTGGCATTGCGTTCGCGCAGGAGCAGGGCCTTCTCGCTACGGATCGGGGCCGGCAGACGTTTGACAGCGTTGACGAAGAGCCGCTGCGCCACCGATTTCTGAAAATGCGCCGCAAGCTGTACGCCCCAGGGCGCCCACTCCGCCTCATCGATCACGTCGATCTCGCGCAGTTGGCGGGTGCTGGCCAGCGCCACGCAGCCGTCGAGAAAATTCTTGCTCTTGTCGAGCGTCAGATCGAGTGTCTTTGGCGGATTGTCCCGCCAGTCCTCGACGCTGTAGGCGGTGATCGCCAGCACATAGTTGCGTGTCTCCGTCGGCAGCCAGTCCACTTCGAGGAAACGCTCCAGCCCATTTTCACCGGCATTGTAGGCGGCGGCGGCAAAACCGAGATTGCCGTAGCGCGACTTCAGCTCACCAAGATATTCGGCTGATTTTCCCAGAGCGGCAACGACATCGAAACTGTTGGAAAGGCCACGCATTTTCGCCGTTCCCGGCATGAACTGCGCGATGCCTTCCGCCCCTTTCGGGCTGACCGCATTCGGCCGAAACAGGCTTTCGCGCCAGATAAGGCGCGCAAAGAAGGCTGAAGGCAAGTCATTGGCGGCGGCATATTGATCGATGACGCCGCAAACATCGCGCTCGAAGCTTTCCTTGCTGATGCACAGCGATTTAACCGGGTCCGTCACCGACCGGCCGACATAGATGCACTTGGCGCGCACCGGCAGCTCGTCGATGCGAGCCTGAGCGATATCCGGCGACCCCATGCTCACGGCCATCAAAAGCGCCAGCAGCCCTCTGGCGGCAAACGCAAGACCTTTTGAGCTGCCGTTCCCCATGCCGTACCGCCCGCAATGCCTCATCGAAACAGACCGGCTTTATACATAGCATCTCGCGAGGTCAGGAAAAACAGGTCCTTCAGGCGGGTGAGCCGGTGGAGAGCACCAGTTGCATGAAGGTCAAGTCGAGCCAACGGCCGAACTTCGTTCCAACTTCGCGCATTCGACCGGTCTCTGTGAAACCCAGCCGTTGGTGAAGCCGGATCGAGGCGGCATTCTCCGACTCGATCCCCGCCACCATCACATGCTTGTTGAGACGTTCGGCCTCGGCGATCAAGGCAACCATCAGCTCGCGGCCGATGCCGCCGCCACGGCTTTTGCGGTGGACATACACGGAATGCTCGACCGTGTGCCGGTAACCGTCAAACGCACGCCAGTCGCCGAAGGAGGCATAGCCGACGATATCGCCGCTGTCTGCCACCGCGACCAGGACCGGGTATCCGGCATCGCTTCGCGCCCTGAGCCAGGCAGCTCGATTGGCGACATCGACGATCGTGTCGTTCCAGATGGCGGTCGTATTGGCCACCGCGTCGTTGTAGATGTCGCAGATGACCGGCAGGTCATCTTTCGTTGCTTGCCTGGTCAGCATGTTGCCCCGCATGTTCGTACACCATATGACTACGTCATGGATACTAAAGTGTACAGCCTTGATCAACGCATCAGTGATCGCATTCGTCTCGAGCGGGAAATCCGCGGCTGGTCACTGAGCGAGCTTGCGGAACGCTCCGGCGTCTCCCGCACGATGATCCACAAGATCGAGCGCGCAGATAGCAGTCCGACGGCAACATTGCTTGCGCGGCTTTCCGGTGCCTTCGGCCTGACCATGTCGACGCTGATCGCCCGCGCGGAAATTCAGGAGGGTCGCCTGTCGCGGCGCGAGCACCAGCCGGTCTGGCGCGATCCGCAAAGCGGATATCTCAGGCGGCATGTCTCACCGAACTCCGAGCTGCCGCTGGAACTGATCGAGGTCGAACTGCCAGCGGGTGCGGACGTGCCTATGCCGGCGGCCGCCTATGCAATGTTTCGCCAGTTGATCTGGGTGAAGCAGGGCGCCTTGACCTTCACGGAAGGCGAGGAGACGCATGCGCTGGCAGCAGGCGATTGCCTTGAGCTCGGACCACCCACGGACTGCATCTTCCGCAATGGCAACGATACGTTATGTGTCTATGCGGTGATCCTCTTAAGCAGCCGCTGACGCTACCTGTCGATTTCGGCTGCAGCGATCCGCGCGACCAGCATTTCGCCCTCGACATCGAAGTCGTCATCATCCTCCAGAAACCATGCGGCAGAGAGACCCGCATAGGCCAGAATCCAGGAAAGGATACGGCGCGGCGCCAGTCGAGTCGCCTCTGCGACAATAGCGAGATGGCGTTGCAGGCGACCGGGCTCGCTCACCACAGCCAGTTCCGGATTGCAGAAGAGATTGGCATAGTCGTAACCCGGATCGCCATAGACCGGCTTCGGGTCGATCGCCAACCAGCCACGGGCACTGAAGTCGAGAATGTTGCCGTGGTGAACATCGCCATGCAGCACGACCGGCGGATGCGGATCGGAAAACAAGGCCTCGGCCGCCGCAAGCGAACGCGCCAGCACGCCGCCATGGGTTCGTGCTGCCGGCGCCAGTGCCGCAAACCATCTCTCAAGCGGGACGAGATCGGGAATGGCCGCATCGCGGGGCGCATGGAGCGCAGCCACCGTCCCGCAGATGATCCGTGTCGCCACCTCGTCGCTTCCCGTCATCGCCATATGAAACAGCGATCGCCGGCTGTCGGTACGCTCCATCACAAGCGCATCCTCGTCGTCGGCATAGACTTCGGCAGCACCCTGGCCGGCCCACCAGAGCATCGGCAACCGGCCGAGCTTCTCTTCCACCTCGTGAGCGACCTTCAGCATTGCCGGCAGGCCGCGCCAGCGCACCGGCAGCAGTTGGCTCGATCGCGTTGAGACCCGGTCACCGTCCGGCTGCAGCGACCATTTTTCGAGGTAGGGAGCAAACATACAAGGAGGGATGGTCCGTTGGCGATCAAGCCCCGCCGACCGGCGGGGCTTGAGGGATGTGGTGGTATCAGGCGACCTGTTCAAGAGACGGGTAGTCGGTATAGCCCTTTGCGCCGCCGCCATAGAACGTCGCTTGATCCGGCGCATTCAACGGAGCGTTCTCCTGCAGGCGCTCGACAAGGTCAGGATTGGCAATGAACGGCTTACCGAAGGCGACCAGATCGGCCTCGCGACTTTCAACTGTCTTTGCCGCCAGATCGCGATCATATCCGTTGTTGGTCATCCAGGCAGCCTTGCCGCCGGCAGCGGCATAGACGGCGCGTAGAGCGTGGTAGTCGAACGGACGCTCGCCCTGTTGGTGATCGCGCGGACCGCCGGTCGCACCCTCGATGATGTGGAGATAGGCGAGGGGATAACGGGCCAGGTTCTTGACGACATAGCTGAACAGCGCCTGCGGCTCCGGATCGAAGGCGTCGTTGGCGGGCGTCACCGGCGAGAGACGGATGCCGACACGGCCGGCGCCGATCTCCGAGGTGATGGCATCAACTACCTGGAACAGGAAGCGGGCGCGGTTCTCGATCGAACCGCCATAGGCGTCGGTGCGCTGGTTCGAACCGGAGCGCAGGAACTGATCGATGAGATAGCCATTGGCGGCGTGGATCTCGACACCGTCGAAGCCGGCATCGATCGCGGCGCGGGCAGCCTTGCGATAGTCCTCAACGATCCCGTCGAGTTCGCTGATGTCGAGCGCACGCGGTTCGGAGGTTTCGGCAAACGAACCCGTGCCATCGGGATTGATCAGATAGGTCTTGGACTTTGCCCTTATCGCTGAAGGTGCAACCGGCTTGCCACCGTCCGGCTGCAGCGAATCATGTGAGATCCGGCCGACATGCCACATCTGTACGACAATCCGGCCACCCCTGGCATGCACGGCATCGGTGACCTTGCGCCAGCCCTCGAGGGCTTCGGATGTGTAGAGCCCGGGCACATCGGCATAACCCTGGCCCTGCTGGGTGATCGCAGTTGCCTCGGTGATCAGCAGGCCAGCCGATGCGCGCTGTTCGTAATAGGTGGCGTTGAGTGTGTTCGGCACGGCCTTCGGCGAACGATTGCGCGTCAACGGCGCCATGACGATGCGGTTCTTCAGGGTGATGTCACCAATGGTGATGGGATCGAATAGGGTAGCCATTGCAGGTCCTTTCGGTTTCAGTTTGGTCTTGGGGGGGGGTGTCAGAGACTGCCGATGTCCTTCAGGAACGCGGCAATCGTCTCTTCGTTGCGCCTGTAGAAAACCCATTGGCCGAGACGGCGGGTTGTCACCAGGCCAGCGCGCTGGAGAATGGCGAGATGGGAGGATACGGTCGATTGCGACAGGCCGCAGCGCTCGAACTGCCCCGCGCAAACGCCCATCTCAAACGGATGCTCCTGGGTCGGAAAGTGCACCTCGGGCTCCTTCAACCAAGCAAGGATGCTCACTCTTG
Source organism: Ensifer sp. NM-2 (assembly GCF_003024455.1). NCBI lineage: Bacteria > Pseudomonadati > Pseudomonadota > Alphaproteobacteria > Hyphomicrobiales > Rhizobiaceae > Ensifer > Ensifer sp. NM-2. Next base: position 66,572 of record NZ_PVZR01000018.1, on the reverse strand, counting down.
CCGGGTGTGCCAGGGCCTTGAAGATTTCGTCTCGATCCATCGTCTATCGCCATATCGTGTTTTATCGATAGATGTATCGGCTACACTCGATATTCAAATCACAAGAGCGTGAGGAGGAAATGAGCAAAAAAAGAGGGCCGCAAGAAAACTTGGGCCCTTGTAGTTGTGAAGGTAATTAGAACCTCCAGAGGGGAACAGCTGCTGCGGTGGCGGGGAGGAGAAAGCCACCAAGAATGCATCAGCTACATTTTGATATGGGAAGCGAAGTACCAGCTTTCAATAGCCGGCTGTGAATTTCGTCACGGCTCGCCCGTGTCCACACAGTAGACAAAAAAAGAGGGCCACAAGATGACTTGGGCCCTTATAGTTGTGAAGGTAATTAAACCTCCAGAGGGGAACAGCTGCTGCGGTGGCACTGGGAGGAGAAGCCACCAAAGATGCATCAGCTGAGGGTGGTATGCTGCTTTTTTGGGCGAGCAGCAATCATTTAATATGCATGTCAGCCATGCCATGTGCGCATCACTGCTCATTTTTGCACCGCACAAACAAAATGCGGCGCACCAAATGCGCCGCACGATCTAAATTACGATTATAAAACAACGAGCTAATCAGCCATCCGGCAAATGCTCACAAATCGAGCAATGGCGCCTTTGGCGTCAGAAGCTCCAGTTCCTGGCCTTGGCGACGATGTAATCGCGGAAGACCTTGAGCTTGGCAGCATTCTTCATCTCGTCGGGATAGCAGAAGTAGGTGTCGAACGACGGAATGTCGGCACTGATCGGAAGTTGTATCAGGCCTGGATCGCGGCCGACGATATAGTCAGGCAGCATCGCTATGCCGATGCCGAGCAGGCAGGCGCGCTTGATCGAGGTCTGGCTGTTGATCTGCAGATGCGAGGTCCGCGGGTTGTCGGAATCGCGGCCGGCGATTTCGAGCCAGTTGACGTCGAGCAGGTAGTTTGGCGCAGGTTCGCCGAAGGTAATGATGCGGTGGTTGTCGAGATCGTCGAGCGACTGCGGTTCGCCGTGCTTGTTGATGTAGGAGGGCGCCGCATAGACGTGCATATGCACGGTGAAGAGCTTGCGCTGGATCAGGTCGGATTGCTGCGGCTGGCGCAGGCGTATGGCGCAGTCGGCATGGCGCATGTTCACGTCGAGCTCCTCGTTATCGAGGATCAACTGTACCTGGACATCAGGGTGCAGCGACATGAACTCCTGGATCTTGTCGGTCAGCCAGCCCTGGCCAAGGCCTACGGTCGTCGTGATGCGCAGCTTGCCGCTCGGCTTGTCGGTCGTCTCGCTCAGCTGAACCTTGACGCTTTCGAGCTTCATCAGCACTTCGTGCGCAGTCCGGTAGAGGATCTCGCCCTGCTCGGTCAGGATCAGGCCGCGCGCGTGGCGGTGGAACAGCTTGATGCCGACATCCTGCTCAAGCGAGCTCACCTGACGGCTGATCGCCGACTGAGAGAGATGGAGCTTGTCTGCCGCATGCGTGAACGACCCAGCCTCGGCCGCCGCGTGAAAAATGCGCAGTTTGTCCCAATCCAGCGACATGAAGTCCCCCATATGAAACCACCCCGGGGGACGGGATCATGTCCTCCGCGTGCGGCTGATGCATCTGTTCCCATACGGGAAGGCTCCTTGCCTGGAGCTTCCCGATTCGCAGCTTCTATTCGGCTGCAATTGCGACGGGCATATGACCCGCCAGGTATTTCTCGGCCTCGAGCGCCGCCATGCATCCCATGCCTGCAGCCGTCACGGCCTGGCGGTAGATGTCGTCGGTGACGTCACCTGCGGCAAAAACGCCGGGTATATCGGTCGCCGTCGAATCAGCGGCCGTCCAGAGATAGCCATTGGACTTCTGCCGGAGCTTGCCCTTGAACAGTTCGACAGCCGGCGCATGACCGATTGCGACGAAGACGCCGTCGGTCACCATGTCGCTCGTTTCGCCCGTCTTGGTGTTGCGCAGCTTCACGCCATTGACCGATGCAGGCATCGGCGGCTTGGGGGCGGCACCAAGATATTCGACGACCTCGTGGTCCCAGATGATCTTGACGTTGGGCTTGGCGAACAGGCGCTCCTGCAGGATCTTTTCGGCGCGGAACGAATCGCGGCGATGAACGACGGTGACGGTCTTTGCGAGATTGGAGAGGTAAAGAGCCTCTTCAACGGCCGAATTGCCGCCGCCGACGACGATGACGTCCTTGTTGCGATAGAAGAACCCGTCGCAGGTGGCGCAGGCCGAAACGCCGAAGCCCATGAAAGTCGGCTCGGTTTCGATGCCGAGCCACTTTGCCTTGGCGCCGGTGGCAATGATCAAGGCGTCAGCCGTCCAATCGTTGCCGCTGTCGGTCTTGACGCGGAAGGGGCGAACGGAAAGGTCAACATCCGTGACCAGATCATTGACGATCTCGGCGCCAACATGCGTCGCCTGCTTCAGCATCTGCTCCATCATCCACGGACCCTGAACCGGATCGGCATAGCCCGGATAGTTCTCCACATCGGTGGTGATCATCAACTGGCCGCCTTGTTCCATGCCGGCGATCAGGACCGGTTCCAGCATCGCGCGCGCCGTGTAGATGGCGGCGGTATAACCGGCCGGGCCGGAGCCGATGATCAGCGCTTTTACGTGGCGGGCAGTCATGGTCTTGTCCTTCGCTCACCGAATGGCCGAAGGGCCCTGTCCGGTTCCGTTACATCACAGGCAAATAGTGCCATACTTTAGGTATTCCCCCCCGGGACTTTCAAGGGCGGTCGCGGTGATACACACAAGTGCTTGAGCCCAAGGCGCCGATTTGACACCAGATCAGGCATTTTTGCACCGCTTGCGTCCCCCTTCTTCACGTCACAAGCCCGTGATGACATCGCATGAGAACCGGATCCAGCGAACGGAACATGAGATACAGGGATCGAGGGCAACACGACTGCCCCCTTACACGCCTGACGGAAGACCTAGGACGGGCGCGAAGGCGTGGATCGCCACAGGTTTTTCGACGAACGCCCCCAAAAGAATCGACGTCAACCGGGCGCGACCGCCTCTGAACGCCGGTTTTCCCGCGAATAGTCGGCGCAGATGCTTGTTGTCGGATCGGTTTGGCGATATTTCACGCGGATTCACTTTGCTGGAGAGGCATATGGGGTTGAATGCAAGCCGCGTTTGGCTCGACCGCGAACTCGCCGCGTTCGGCAATTCACGACCGGAGAGTAGCCTCGCCTTCAGTGCGGGAACCGGATCGCAAACATACGCCTCCACGCCTCCAAGATCGCCCGCCGATAACACAAGGCTCACGCGCTACGAGCGAGAACTGCACACGCAGGGTCCGTCACTACGTGCAGGTCGAACGGACGGTCGACTGTCGATCAATTCTCTATGGCCAACCTGATAAAATCGGCTCGGTGACGACAACCTACCGGGCAATCCAAGCAAAGATACTCCTCTTCGGCTTTGCCCCATGCATCAAAGTCGCTTTGTGAAAAGGACGAACCTTCATGACGAAACAAGTCGAGCTCGACGCAATCGATCTCAAGATCCTTCGCGAGCTCCAGCGTGACGGCAGGATGACCAATGTGGATCTCGCCCAGCGTGTTGGCATTTCGGCGCCCCCCTGTCTGCGACGGGTGCGCAAACTCGAGGAAACCGGCGTTATCAAGGGCTACCACGCGCTGCTGAACGCACCGGCGCTCGGCTTCGATCTGGTGGGTTTCTGCATGGTGGGTCTCAAGCGGCAGTCGGAGGCGGATCTCAAGGCATTCGCCGCGGCAACCGCGGAATGGCAGATCGTGCGCCAGGCATGGACAGTCTCGGGCGAAAGCGACTTTCTGCTTCATTGCGTCGCCGAGAACCTGACCGCGTTCCAGGATTTCGTCATCGAGGTTTTGACCGCCAACGAGCGCGTCGATACGGTTCGCACGATGTTGACCATTCGTCAGGTCAAGGATATCGGGCTGGTCCAGATCTAGGATCCGGAACACTTGCGGATCCGCAACGGCAGCGAGGCTCCCTTGGAGAACGCAGACACGACCGAAGTTGAGTGGCGTCATCCATGAGCAAACTTCCGCTTTCCGCCTTCATCATTTGCCAGAATGAAGAGGCCTACCTCGGCAACTGCATCGAGAGCCTCGAGCAGTGCGCCGAGATCGTCATCGTCGATTCGGGATCGACGGATGGCACTGCCGCGCTCGTGCAATCCTTCATCGATAATGGATGGCCGATCCGCTTCATGCACGAGCCCTGGCGGGGCTATGCGGGCCAGAAACAGTTCGCGCTGGACCAGTGCACGCAACCCTGGTGCTTCAACATCGACTCCGACGAACGCCTTGATGAACCGCTGAAGGCGCTTCTGCCGTCGCTGCTTGACGGGCCGGCCGAGACGGTCGGCTGGCGCGTGGCGCGCCGCCCCTATTTGATCGGTTACGGTTATACGCCGGTGCGCGTGCATGAGAGGCGAAATCTGCGCCTGATCCGCAAGGGCAGGGGACGCTACGACCTCAGTCAGAAAGTGCACGAGGGTATCGTACCCGATGGTCATGTTGGCGCCGCCAGCAAAGGCAGCCTGCTTCATTATCGTCCGCTTGTTATCGACGAACAGATCCTGAAGGAAAACAAGTACTCCACGCTGAAGGCGGATCAGCAGGCAGCGGCCGGAAAACCACCGCGGCCATACAAGATGCTGTTCAGCCCACCGCTTTACTTTTATCGTCTCTATTTCCGAAACGGGCTTTGGCGCTGTGGCTTTCCGGGCTTCATCGAAGCCATGACGGGCGCCGTATACGCATTCTTGACCGCCGCAAAAATCTATCAGAGGCACGCACTCAGTAAGCGTCCCAACAACGATGATGCCGCTCTGCATTGAAAGCATCCAGGTGATTTTATGAAAGTGATGCATATCCATTTTGGCAAGGACGGTGGAGCGGAACGGTTCTTCGTCAATCTCGTCAACGCATTGCATGATCGTGGTGTCGAGCAGCGCATGCTGATCAGGCCCGACAGAAGCTGGCGTCAAGAGCTGGAGCATTGCGGCAAGATCTACGAAGGCGTCTTTCGCCGAATTTCGCTCTCGCGCTTTGTCCTTCAGGCACGCATGCAGCGGATATTGCGGGAGTTCCAACCCGACGTGATCATGGCCTGGCAGCTTCGCGCAAGCCGTTTCATGCCTGTCTACAACAAGGCCTTCCGCATTTCCCGACTTGGCGATTATCCGGAGCACCTCGGTTACTACACGAATGTCGAGACGCTCGTCTGCATAACACCCGATATCGCCGATCGCGTCAGAAAGCTCGGCTGGAAGCGTGGGGTCGAAGTGATCGCCAACTTCACACGGGCAACGCCGGCGGCCGCGATAGAGCGCCGAGACCTCGAAACGCCGGAGGATGCCTTTGTCGTCGTCGGCATGGGGCGGTTCGTGCCGCGAAAGGGCTTCGATCATCTGCTGCGCGCCGTCGCCAAGGTCAATGGCGCCTATCTTTGGCTGCTGGGCGATGGTCCCGAACGCGCCAACCTCGAACGGCTTGCAGAAGAACTCGGCATAAGGGACCGTGTGCGCTTTCCTGGCTGGAAGACGAACGCCTATGGCTACCTGTCGGCGGGCGATGCCTTCGCGATCACATCATTGCATGAGCCTTTGGGCAACGTCTGCTTTGAGGGGTGGGGTGCGGGAGTAGCCACTATTGCGTCTCGCGCCGAGGGGCCGTCCTGGGTCATGACGGATGGCCAGGACGCACTGATGGTTGATTGTGCCGATGCGGAGGGTCTGGCAATCGCTATCGAACGGCTGCGCGACGACCCGGCGCTTCGCACGCGCCTCTGCGAAGGTGGGCGCGATACGCTTGCCAAGCGTTTTTCGGAGCAGGTGATCTCAGAGACCTACCTCGAGCTGTTTGCCCGGGGTTCGAAGCAAACATGAAACTCGTCCATTTTCACTTCGGCAAGGATGGTGGCGCCGAGCGTTTCTTCGTCCATCTCGTCAATGCCTTTGCCGAGCGCGGCGTTGAACAGAAGGCGATCATTCGACCGGATCGGATCTGGCGCAAGGACATCAGCCCTTCCGTCGGAATCAAAGAGAGCCATTTCCGGAACCTGTCGGTCGACCGCATCCTTCTTCCATGGAAGACAGCACGGCTCGCCAAGACGTGGAAGCCGGATGCTCTTATGGCATGGGCGCCCCGTGCCAGCGAATTGATGCCGAACTACAAGGGTTGCATCAAGATCTCGCGGCTCGGCGACTACCCGCCGCGGCTCGACTACTTCCGCAACACCGACTGCCTCGTCTGCAACACTCCTGGCATCGCCGCGCATGTGCGCGAAATCGGTTGGAAGCGCGACGTCGAGGTTATCTCCAATTTCACCAATACCGAACGCGTCGCTGCCGTCAGCCGCGCCACGCTGGATACGCCGAACGACGCGCCGGTCGTCATGTCGATGGGCCGCTTCGTTGAGCGCAAGGGCTTCCATACGCTGATCGAAGCGATCGCCAAGGTGCCGGGTGCGTATCTCTGGCTTGTCGGAGATGGGGAAGAGCGCGAAAACCTCGAAAAGCTTGCCATCGATCTCGGTGTTTCGGGCCGGGTGCGATTTGCCGGCTGGCAAAAGGACACGCGTGCGTTCCTGGCCGCCGCAGACATCTTCGTCATGGCGTCAAGCCATGAACCACTCGGCAACGTTATTCTCGAATCCTGGGCGCAGGGCACGCCAGTCGTTTCAAGCCGCTCTGAAGGACCGCAATGGTTCATGCGCGACGGTGAAAACGGCCTGATGGTCGATATCGGCGATGCCGAGGGTTTCGGCCACGCCATCGAGCGCATAGCAAACGACCGACAGATCGGGTCGCGTTTGGCAGAACGCGGCTACGAAACGCTGATGAACCAGTTTTCCAAACAGGCCATCACCAACGCCTATTTGAAGCTGTTCGCCTCGAAGAAATAGGCGGCAGTCGGCCACTAGGCCGGTCAGCGCATCAGCCGTTCGTACACTGAATTGATGGCGGCCGCTTCGCCTTCGATCGCAAACGAAGTGGCGGTGCGGACAAGGCCATTCGCACCCGCTGCTGTGCGCCGCCGGTCACCATCCATGAACGCGGCCGTCGCCTCGACCATGGCTTGAAGGTTATCGGCCGGGACGATCGTCCCGGTTTCGCCTGCACCGCTCACAACCAGTTCGGAAAATGCGCCGACATCGGTCGCCACGACGGGAACGCCCGTTGCCATGGCTTCGAGCGGTGTCAGACCGAATCCTTCCCAGCGCTGCGGCGCGACGAAAAGATCGAGCGCCCGGTACCAGTCGGGAATGTTGGTGTGTTCACCGACAAACAGGATACGCTCGGCAAGCCCGGCTTTGGCGACGCGCTCCTTGAGCTCGTTTTCAAATGCCACATGCGGACCCGTCGCCCGACCGGCAACGATCGCGCTCCAGCTTGGACGGCAGGGCAGGAGGGCGATCATGCTATCAACGAAGAGATCGGTGCCCTTCTGACGGCGGACCCGCCCGAAGCAGCCGACGAATTTCTGGGCCGGATCGACGCCAAGTGCGGCCTTCGCCTGATGCTGATCGACGGGCGGCTGGAACCGTATGGTATCGATCCCGTGCAGGATGACGTCGTTCGGCACTTCGAGATAGGCGGCTGTCTTGCCGCTTGTCGCGATCACCGCATCCATACGGCCGATCAGAAATTTACTCCAGCCCGTATGGCGGCGCTGGGATGCCGAGGTGAAGGCAATCTTCAACTTCATGCGCAGGAGATCGCGCAGGATGATCGCCGGCAACATCTCGACGTTGCGCCGAGCGTGCCAGACGCGGCAGCGCCGGCCGTCGGGCGCTTTCCAGAGATGCAGGAGATCGAGAAACCTGATCGAAGGCAGACTGTCGGGAAGACCCGGACCGAGCACCGCGATCTTCTGACCCAGCGCGCGCTGGATCGGGATGAGTTGGATGATTGTCGAGGTAACGCCCGAGAGGCGCCGCTTGAAATTGGGAGCGATCACCTCGACGTCCCGGATGTCAGCCACGGAATCGCTCTCCTTGCGCATGCGACAGTCAATGTCTTGGAGGCAGGGGGATCGGGGCGAAGCGGAACCGTCGCCCCAAAGGGGCGATCAGCCCCAGTTTACCGCGAGGATTTCGTAGGCCTTGGAACCGCCGGGTGCGTTCACTTCGATGGAATCGCCGACTTCCTTGCCGATCAGCGCGCGGGCGATCGGCGACGAGATGGAGATGCGTCCAGCCTTAACGTCCGCTTCCTGATCGCCAACGATCTGGTAGGTTTTTTCTTCCTCGGTGTCCTCGTCGACGAGCTTCACCTTGGCACCGAACTTGATCTTGGAGCCGGACATCTTCGACAGGTCGATGACTTCGGCGCGCGCGATCAGGTCTTCGAGTTCGCCGACGCGACCCTCGTTGTGGCTCTGAGCCTCTTTGGCGGCATGGTACTCGGCATTTTCCGACAAGTCGCCATGCGCGCGTGCTTCGGCGATGGCCTCGATGATTCGTGGTCGCTCTTCCTGCTGGCGCCAGCGCAGCTCCTCCTGCAGGTTGACGAATCCACCCTGTGTCATCGGCACTTTGTCGACCATTTCAATGTCCTTCATCAAGCACGAGGCGCCGCTTGGGGGCGGCGCCAACGCAAAAGAAAACGGTCTCCGGCGCGCAAGCACCGGAACCGTCCGAAATATCCGAACCGTTCTTATAGCAGAAAGGAAACTGCCAATGCCAGATTTTTCGCCATGATCCACCGCGTCCTTCACTTGGGGGGCGCAACTTGCAGACGCTCCTACCAATTTGACATCCTCGATAATGGGCTTTACCTCAACCGCGGTTGAGGTCGTAACAGTTCTGTTTCCGAAACGACGAACACACGGAAATGACAGGATGAGCACGACAAAAGACGACCGCGACGCAGGGAAAGCCGAGGGCCATTCAGAAGCGGAAGGGCGTTGGGTCGAGTTGTTGCAACCCAACCATCTGGCGGCGACCGTGACGCTTTGCCTCGGTGTCGCGCTCTTTGCCTTCAACGAGTTCTTCATCTCGACCGCGCTCCCGACGGCAGTCGAGGAATTTGGCGGTGCGGCACTGCTCTCCTGGGCCTTCACCCTCTATCTCGTCTTTGCAATCATCGGCGGGGCATTGGCTGCCAATCTCAAGGCGCGCTTCGGCGCCCGCAATGCGTTGATCGCAGCAGCGCTTGTCTTCGTCACCGGCACAGTGATTGCGACGCTGGCGACGAGCATGCCGCAGGTCCTGGTCGGAAGGCTGTTTCAAGGGCTGGGCGAGGGCATCATTGCCGCTATTTGCTATGCACTGATCCCGGAGCTTTTCCCGCCTCGGCTCGTGCCGAAGGTCTTCGGTGCAGAGGCCATCGTCTGGGCAAGTGCTGCCTTTGCCGGTCCGCTCATTTCAGGATTTCTCACCGAACACTGGTCATGGCGTGCGGCCTTCTTCGTCAACATTCCCGCCGCCGCCATCTTTATTGCGCTGGTCCTTGCCATCGTACCCAGACGGTCGGCTTCGGCGCAGATCGTGCAACCCATTCCGCTTTTTCGCCTGATCGCATTTGGCCTGGGCATACTGCTGATCTCGGTTTCGAATATGCTCCAGAACGGATTTGCCATGGCGGCGCTCGTGGTCGTAGCGATCGCCGTTCTCGTCAACACTGTGCATCTCGACCGTCGCTCCAGGCACTCAATTCTCCCGCTTGGCGCATTTTCGATCGGGCGCCCGCTCGGCACCGGCCTCTGGATCATTCTGCTGATGCCGTTGGCGCAGGCTTCCGGCTCCGTCTATCTCGTCTACGGCTTGCAACACCTCTGGAATTTCGGCCCGACGGCCGCCGGATTCTCGAGCGCGCTGATGGCGATGTCGTGGAGCTTGACCGCCATTCTGGTGGCGAGCCTGCGCTCGCATGATCTGCGTGTACGATTGATCTGGGTCGGGCCACTGCTGCTTTGCCTCGGGCTCATCGGCCTGACGGTCGCGATCGCGACAGCGGAGTTTCGGTTGGTTTTCGCAGGTCAAATTGCCATTGGTGCCGGCTTCGGCGTCTGCTGGGGCACGCTCAGCCAATTGCTGATGGATGTGTCGCCGCCCCCTGAGCGAGACAAGACTTCGGCACTGCTGCCGACGCTGCAATCCGCAGGTTACGCAGTCGGCGCAGCCGTCTTCGGGCTGACCGCCAACATACGCGGCTTCGATGAAGGCGCACGGTTGGCCGTCATGCGCGACGCGCTGTTAGCGGTGTTTGCCTTGAGTTGCGTGATCTCGGTTGCGTCGTTGTTCTTCGGCATCAGGACTGTCCGGCTTGCGCGCAGCCGAAGGCCAACACGCAGCGAGGCTCGGGCACAGCGGCCCGTGACGGTCGATTGATCACCAGGCCGTGGGCAGGGCGGCGGCGGTTTCGGTGGGGCGGCGGAATACGCCAAGGCTGCCTCGACCGATCAAAGCGTCCTGTTCACGGCCACGACCGTCTGACGGCGCAATCGTCGCCAGAATCTCGCCGCTGCCCGAGCGCACATGGACCCTCAGCGATCCATAGTCGGCATCGCGGCCAATCTTGTCGGCAATTCGCTGGCCGTAATACAGGGCGGAACCTTCGTCGAAGTGGCTGATGCCGTCCTCGTCGACAAAGCGCTCGTCGCCCCAATACAAATCGAAGAAATAGACCTGCACGATGTTGCCCCATCCCATGCGCAGTGCCGGATCTTTCCGACTTGGGAGCGCATGTGGGCATGTAAGCACCCGGCGACCGAACCTAGGCTGAACCCGGCGTTCAGGTGGCGTTCACAACAATGAGGGGGAGATTGCGCACTCGTAGAGCGATTTCGGCTGAGCATCGAGCCGCCGCTCGTCAGCGGCCCAACTGCGCGCACCCAAAGATGCGCGCAGCCGTCGTTCGATCAGGCCTTGAAGTAGCTCTGGAGCGGGCGAACCTCGAGGTTGCCGGCCTTGAGCGCCTTGATCGCGCGCGCTGCCGCCTCTGCACCTGCCATGGTGGTGTAGTAGGGCACCTTCTGCATCAATGTCGCGCGGCGAAGCGACTTGGAATCCGAGATCGCTTTGTTGCCATCCGTCGTGTTGATGACAAGCTGGACCTGCCGGTTGCGGATCGCGTCCTCGACATGCGGACGACCTTCCTGGACCTTGTTGACCTTGACGGCGGCAATGCCGTTTTCACCGAGGAAGCGGGCGGTGCCGCCGGTCGCCATCACCTTGAAGCCGATGTCGACGAGAATGCGGATCGCCGGTAGGACGCGGGTTTTGTCTTCGTCGCGGACGGATACGAACACCGTTCCGTCGCGCGGCAGATCGACGCCGGCACCGAGCTGCGACTTGGCAAAAGCAAGCGCGTAGTCGGTATCAAGGCCGATGACTTCGCCAGTCGAGCGCATTTCCGGGCCGAGCAGCGTGTCGACACCGGGGAAGCGGGCGAACGGGAACACGGCTTCCTTGACGGCGATGTGCTTCAGGTTGCGCGGGTCGGGCTTTTCGCCGTAGGCGGCGATCGCCACATCCAGCGCTTCACCGGCCATCACGCGGGCAGCGATCTTGGCGATCGGCGCACCGATGGTCTTGGCGACGAAGGGCACGGTGCGCGAGGCGCGCGGGTTGACTTCGAGCACGTAGATCGTGCCGTCCTTGATCGCGAACTGGACGTTCATCAGACCACCGACATTGAGTGCTTTGGCCAGCGCCGTCGTCTGGCGTTCCAGCTCGTCGACCATCGCGTTGTCGAGCGTGTGAACCGGCAGCGAGCAGGCACTGTCGCCGGAGTGAATGCCGGCCTCCTCGATGTGCTCCATGATACCCGAGACGAACACATCCTTGCCGTCACAGAGGCAGTCGACGTCGACTTCCGTGGCGTTGCTCAGGTAGCTGTCGAACAGCAGCGGGTTCTTGCCGAGAAGCGTGTTGATCTGGCCGGTCTTGTCGTTCGGGTAACGCTGCTTGATGTCTTCCGGAACGAGGCCCGGAACTGTATCGAGCAGATATGTCTGCAGCATGCTTTCCGAATGGATGATCTGCATGGCCCGGCCACCGAGAACGTAGGACGGACGCACGACCAGCGGGAAGCCGATTTCGGCGGCAACGAGGCGTGCCTGTTCGACCGAATAGGCGATGCCGTTGTTCGGCTGGTTGAGATCGAGCTTCATCAGCAGCTTCTGGAAGCGGTCGCGGTCTTCGGCAAGGTCGATCATGTCGGGTGCGGTGCCGAGGATCGGGATGCCGTTCTTTTCCAGTGCTTCCGCCAGCTTCAGCGGCGTCTGGCCGCCGAACTGCACGATGACGCCGACCAGTTCGCCCTTTTCCTGCTCGGCGCGCATGATCTCGATCACGTCTTCAGCGGTCAGCGACTCGAAGTAGAGCCGGTCCGACGTGTCGTAGTCGGTCGAAACGGTCTCGGGGTTGCAGTTGATCATGATCGCTTCATAGCCAGCGTCCTTCAAAGCGAAGGCGGCATGGCAGCAGCAATAGTCGAACTCGATGCCCTGGCCGATCCGGTTCGGACCACCGCCGAGGATGACGACCTTCTTGCGGTCGGAGACATCAGCCTCAGAGCGGGCCGCACCAACGAAAGGCGTCTCGTAGGTCGAGTACATGTAGGCGGTCGGCGAGGCGAATTCGGCGGCGCAGGTGTCGATGCGCTTATAGACCGGGCGGACGTTGAGCGCGTTTCGAAGTTCTGCCACTTCCTTCGGGCGCTTGCCGCCGAGCGTTGCCAGCCGGGCATCGGAGAAGCCCATGGCCTTCAGCATGCGCAGGTTCTCAGCATCCTGAGGCAGGCCGTGCTCGCGGACGCGCGCTTCCATGTCGACGATCGCCTTGAACTGGGCGATGAACCACGGGTCGATCTTGCTTGCCTCGTGAACTTCGGCCTCGCTCATGCCGAGACGCAGCGCCTGGGCAACCATGCGCAGACGGTCCGGCGTCGGCGTACCGATCGCGGCACGGATAGCGTTACGGCCATCGCCGTTCTCGTCCATGTCAGGGATTTCGATTTCATCGAGACCGGTGAGCCCGGTCTCAAGGCCACGCAGCGCTTTCTGCAGCGATTCGGCAAAGGTACGGCCGATCGCCATGACTTCACCGACCGACTTCATCGCAGTGGTCAGGACCGGCGAGGCGCCTGGGAATTTCTCGAAGGCAAAGCGCGGGATCTTGGTGACGACGTAGTCGATCGACGGCTCGAAGGATGCCGGCGTCGCGCCGCCGGTGATGTCGTTCTCGAGTTCGTCGAGCGTGTAGCCGATGGCGAGCTTGGCCGCGATCTTGGCGATCGGGAAGCCGGTTGCCTTGGAAGCGAGAGCCGAGGAGCGCGAAACGCGCGGGTTCATCTCGATGACGACGAGACGACCATCCTTGGGGTTGACGGCGAACTGCACATTCGAGCCCCCGGTCTCGACGCCGATCTCGCGCAGCACCGCGATCGAGGCGTTGCGCATGATCTGGTATTCCTTGTCCGTCAGCGTCAGCGCCGGAGCAACGGTGATCGAATCGCCGGTGTGCACGCCCATCGGGTCGATGTTTTCGATCGAGCAGATGATGATGCAGTTGTCCGCCGTGTCGCGGACGACTTCCATCTCGTATTCCTTCCAGCCGAGAACCGATTCTTCGATCAGCACTTCGGTGGTCGGCGATGCGTCGAGGCCGCTGCCGACGATGTCGAAGAATTCGGTGCGGTTATAGGCGATGCCGCCGCCGGTGCCGCCGAGTGTGAACGACGGGCGGATGATCGCCGGCAGGCCGACATCGTCGAGCGCCTGCGCGGCGATGGCCATCGCATGGTTCATGTAGCGCTGCTTGCGATCGCCTTCGCCGAGGTTCCACTGGTTTTCCAGTTCGTCGAGCGCCGTGTCGAGTTCCGGCCCGGAAAGGCGGCCCTTCAGTTCGGCGCGTTCGGCCTCATGCACCTTGCGGTCGTGGTCCTTGATGTCGGTGGCGTTCGCCAGGCGCGACTTCGGCGTCTCCAGGCCGATCTTGGCCATCGCCTCGCGGAAGAGCGCGCGGTCTTCTGCCTTGTCGATCGCGTCCGGCTTGGCGCCGATCATCTCGACATTGTAGCGGTCGAGAACGCCCATGCGGCGCAGCGACAGCGCGGTGTTGAGCGCGGTCTGGCCGCCCATGGTCGGCAGCAGTGCGTCTGGGCGCTCCTTGGCAATGATCTTGGCAACGACTTCCGGGGTGATCGGCTCGACGTATGTTGCGTCCGCCAGACCCGGGTCGGTCATGATCGTTGCCGGGTTGGAGTTGACGAGGATGACGCGGTAGCCTTCCTCCTTCAGCGCCTTGCAGGCCTGGGTGCCGGAATAGTCGAATTCGCATGCCTGACCGATGACGATCGGCCCCGCGCCGATGATGAGGATCGATTTGATATCTTGGCGCTTCGGCATGGTCGGTCATCCGTTTCTAGCTGCGCGAAAAACCGGCCAAAGTGGGAGGTCACCGGCCGGGCACGCATTGATGGTCTTTTCAGGCTAGAAGCGGCTTATAGGCAAATGTATCTGCAAGCGAAACCCCGAAAATTCCGGAATCGACAGGAAAGCCGACATATTTCGGCATGGGCTTTTGCAACGTGTCGGACGGCGGTCCCAAAGCCGCATGCGGGCCGTCAAATCACGCCCGGTACCACCAGAACCTCGACCTCGCCGGCAGCAGGCGGATGGGCAATCACGCTGGCGGCTTCATCGAGCGAAACGTGCCGCGCGATCCTCCGTGCAAGAGGTGCCTGTCGGTGCCACACGCCTCGACGCGCACCAGCAGGTCACCAGGGCCGGGAGCAGGCGTCCACCTTACGCAGGAAGTTCACTTCACCCAGGAACAGGTCGTCAATCGCCTCGAGCCGCAACGCCTTCATGACCATGCCTCCCTCCACAATTTCCCTGGTGCCAATAGGATTGTCAAAGCGGGACGGTCAAGGACGCGATCGAGGAAGGCGATAACCCCAGCGCTGCCGCACGGCCGCAGCATAGGTGCGGCTCACCGGCACTTCGGTTCCATCGCAAAGCAGGATCGTCATGCGACCGTTATCACGGACGAGGCGTGCAACATGCGCGTCCGCCACCCAATGGGAACGATGGACCTGCAGGCCCGCCACCGGGCCGAGTTCACCGAGCGCATCGGCGAAGCGCAACAGGACGAGTTCACGGCCGAGAGTGGTCGTCACTTCCGTGTAGTGATCGCTAACCGTCACGTGCAGCGGCAGGCCGCGATTGGCGGGTTTCAGGCGCAGAAGCAGCGGTACCCGGCCCGTCTCCTTGAGAAGAGCCGGGTTGCGGGACGTCTGTTGCCCGGCCTCGTCGGACGCGATTGCGGTGGTGCCGGCGTCATTCAGCTCCAAGGCGAATTCAGTGTTCATCGTCATCCAGGTCAAGGTGCAGAACAAGAGCGACAGGAACAGGCCGGTCGCGATGTCCGTCATGACGTCAGCGACTGTTGGAATGGCCGAAAAGGTCGCCGAGCCGATCGCGGTGGTCACGAGGCCGATCGGTATGCTGGCAACGGCTGCACCGATCATCATGCGAACGAAACCGGAGGCAACCTTTTCGCGCAGCAGGCCATTGGCAAGCACGGCCGAAACGATTGCGATCGCCCAGGTGACGGCGTGCAGCACGAGCCAGAACCCGAGCCGCGGCACGACAGCCAGGCGTTCGGCAGTGCCATAGGGCCCCGTGACCCAAAAGATCAGCACGACTGCAGCAAAGGTTGCCCAGAGGCGTGGCGCCTTGACGACAAGATGCAGCTCACGAAGCGTGGATTGCAGAAATGGGCGTTTCACGAAGTTTTCCGTCCGTTCCAGTCAAAGCGTTTGAGCGCAGCCCGGAGCCTGCCGCAAGTTCGGGGAAAATCAACAGCATAGAAATTTTTCATGACATTTTCACCTCTTCTCCATGCATCGTTCGCAGTGCAGCTGCACGTCGCGACCGTCATCCCGGCTGCCATCCTTGGTGCTTTCCTGCTTGCCCGTCCGAAGGGCACACGCCTGCATAGGCTGCTCGGCAAAATCTGGCTCGCACTCATGGTCGTGACCGCATTCTCCACGTTCTTCATCCATGAAATCAAGCTGGTCGGCGGTTTCAGCCCCATTCACCTGTTGTCGATCTATGTGCTCTTCGGCAGCTGGCAGACGATTGCGGCCGCCCGGCGGCACGACATCCCCGCGCATCGCGGGCATGTGGCTGGCATGTATCTCGGCGGCATTGTCGTTTCCGGCCTCTTCACACTGCTGCCCGGAAGGCTGCTGCATGCGAGCCTGTTCTCCGAGCTTTCGATCTGGCAGTCAGCGGTGATGGCGGCTCTGCTGGCTGCGCTGCTCATTTCCGCAGCCGTCCTGTCGATCCGACAGGGTCGTCTCTTCGGTCGCCGCAAGTCCTCGAAAAGATTAGCTTGATCGCAACCTTACGGGCCTGATTGCGTTTTACAACGGCATTCGGCCCGGCATATAAAAGGTCTGACCGATATTGCGTATCGATCCATGCCGGGAGGACAGATCATGGAATGGAAAGGCCGCCGCCAATCCGGAAACGTTGAGGACCAGCGCGGGGCGAGCCCCGGCGGCGGTCTGGGCGGTAATCCATTCGGCCGCGGTGGTGGCTTCCGCATGCCCGGCGGTGGCGGAGGCATGCGTGGCGCCGGCGGCGGCATGAGCTTCGGCACCATCATCTTTCTGGTCGTGCTCTATTTCATCCTGAAGGCCTTGGGCATCGACATGCTGCAGGTGCTGAACGGCGGCGGCGGTCCGGTCGCGCAGCCGGGCTTCGAGCAGAGCGATGGCTCGCCGGTACCCCGCGGATCGGCGCAGGAAGAAGAGATGAAAGCCTTCATGTCGACGGTGCTGGCCGAAACCGAAGACACCTGGAACGGCATCTTCCAGGCGAGCGGCGAACAATATCAAGAGCCGAAGATGGTGCTGTTCAGCGGCTCCGTGCGCTCCGCCTGCGGCTTTGCCTCGGCAGCGTCCGGCCCGTTCTACTGCCCTGGTGACCGCAAGGTCTATCTCGACATGGGTTTCTTCGACGAGCTTGAGCAGAAGTTCGGCGCATCTGGCGACTTCGCGCAGGCCTATGTCGTTGCGCATGAAGTTGGCCACCATGTTCAGAACCTGATCGGCGTGCTGCCGAAGTTCAACCAGATGCGCCAGTCGATGGGTGAAGCCGAAGCCAACCAGATGTCGGTTCGCGTCGAACTGCAGGCTGATTGCTTCGCCGGCGTCTGGGGCAAGTATACCCAGCAGAAGGGCCTGTTGGAGCAGGGCGATCTGGAAGAGGCGCTGAACGCCGCCACCCAGATCGGCGACGACACGCTGCAGAAACGCATGCAGGGCTACGTCGTCCCGGAAAGCTTCAACCACGGCACATCGGAGCAGCGCATGCGCTGGTTCAAGCGCGGCTTCGACAGCGGCAAGATGGCGGCCTGCGACACCTTCTCCGGCCAGGTCTGATTCCAGACCGTCCAGGGAAAAAGCAAAGGGGCCGGCGAGAACTGTCGGCCCCTTTCGTTACCCGGGATTAGAGCGCTCTGGGTTAGACAAAGTTGCAGAGAACACTCTACAGCGCTGCGCGTCTTATTCGACGCGCAAAGATCGCTGTAGCACTTTGAATTGCTGCATGTTTTCACGCATTTCCTGACGGAAAACCGCTTCGCACTTTTCCTGGAAATGCTCTAATGGCGCTCGCTGTCCATATGGGCGAGCTGCGCCTCGGGATAGCGCGCGCCTGCGGCCGCATCCCTCGGCACCGCCCGCTCGATCGCGGCCAGATCTTCCGGTGTCAGATGTACCGCTTGCGATGCCAGCGCTTCGGCCAGCCGGTCGCGACGACGTGCACCGATGAGCGGCACGATATCCTTGCCTTGGGCTGCGACCCAGGCGATCGCAATCTGTGCCACGGTGGCGCCCTTCGCATCCGCCACGCGCTTCAGCGCGTCGACAAGGGCCAGATTTGTGTCGACATTGCCCGCCTGAAAACGTGGGCTGGCCGCGCGGAAGTCGCCACGTGCGACCGCATCCTTCTGCCAATGGCCGCTGATCAGGCCGCGCGACAGCACGCCATAGGCGGTAATGCCGATACCGAGCGCACGGCACGTGGGCAGGATATCGTCCTCGATGCCGCGCGAGATCAGCGAATATTCGATCTGCAGATCCGCGATGGGATGGACGGCCGCTGCCCTTCGGATGGTCTCGGATCCGACTTCCGAAAGCCCGATATGCCTGACATAACCTGCCTGCACCAGATCAGCGATTGCGCCCACTGTTTCTTCGATCGGCACGTCCGGGTCGAGACGGGCAGGGCGGTAGATGTCGATATGGTCGACGCCCAACCGCTGCAGGGTATAGGCGAGAAAGTTGCGCACCGCCTTCGGTCGGCAATCATAGCCCACCCAACTGCCACCAGCGTCTCTCAAGGCACCGAACTTCACGCTGAGAACGACCCGATCGCGGTCCTGGCCCTTGAGCGCTTCGCCAATCAGCATCTCGTTGTGGCCCATGCCATAGAAGTCGCCGGTATCGATGAGCGTAATTCCCGCATCGAGCGCCGCATGGAACGTGGCGATGCTTTCCGTACGATCCGACGGGCCATACATGCCCGACATGCCCATGCAGCCAAGGCCGATGTTGGAAACCATAGGGCCGACTTTTCCGAGCGAAACCTGATCCATTCTCGTTCTCCTTCGGCGGCGCGCCTTTGCGCCCTTCTTCGTCCCCATTGTTACGCCCGGTCCTATCGTGCGATAATCCCGTACAGTCAGAACAAGCCGTACGGCATTTCGCACAATGAACGATCTTCCTCTCGCCGACCTCGATGCCTTCACCGCCGTTGCGCGCGAGCGCAGCTTTCGCGCTGCCGCCGAGAAGCGGGGCGTTTCCGCTTCGTCGCTGAGCGAAGCGCTGCGGCGGCTCGAAGCCAAACTCGATGTGCGGCTCCTCAACCGCACGACCCGCAGTGTAACACCGACGGAAGCCGGCATGCGGCTACTCGAGCGCCTGCAGCCGGCACTCGGGGAGATTGCCGGCGCGCTCGACCAGGTGAGCGAATTGCGCGACAGTCCCGCAGGAACCCTGAAACTGAACGTGCCCACGGTCGTCGCGCGCGTGATCCTGCCCTCGATCATTGGGCGCTTTCTGAAGGTAAATCCTGCCATTTCGCTGGAGGTGACGGCAGACGACGGCTTCATCGACGTCCTTGCCGCCGGCTTCGACGCCGGCATCCGCTACGAAGAGCGGGTCGAGCGCGACATGATCGCCATTCCGATCGGACCGCGGCAGCAACGCTACATCACTGCCGCGTCGCCGGACTATCTCGCGCGACACGGCCTTGCCGCAACACCCGCACGATCTTCTGGAGCATGCCTGCATCCGGCATCGCTTCGCAAGCGGCGTCAGCCTAGCCTGGGAGTTCGGTGACGGAGACGCAGCAATCTCGATCGCCCCTCCGACTGTCGTCATCGCGAACTCGGTCGATCTTGAAATTGCCGCTGCAGTCGAAGGTCTCGGCGTCATCCGGACGTTCGAGGAGTTCCTGGCGCCGCATCTCAAATCCGGCGCCGTCGTGACGATCCTCGACGAATGGGTGACGCCCTTTCCAGGGCCGTTTCTCTACTATGCCAGCCGCCGCCACATGCCGGCGCCGCTTCGAGCCTTCGTCGACTTTCTCAAGGCCGAGCAACGGTCAGGGGTGCGCTGAATGGCGGCCATTTTGGGGAGCAATGGATCAACAAACGCGATTGTTCTCATAAAAAACTTTGAGATGTTCACGTATTGTTTCGACTAAAATTATGCGTTACACCTAAATTGGTAACGTCGTTCACGTTCTGTCTCCGCGCTGGCGACGGATGGCGCAGGGAGAGTTTCATGCTCGACGAAAAGTTCGTGCGGCGCGGCCTGTTCCTCGTCTTTCTCATCCTGCTTCTCGACATCATCGGCATCGCCATCATCGTGCCGGTGCTGCCCACCTATCTGGAGGAGCTGACCGGCGCCAATGTCAGCGACGCGGCGATCGACGGCGGCTGGCTGCTGCTCGTCTATGCCGCGATGCAGTTCCTGTTCGCGCCCCTCATCGGCAACCTCAGCGACCGTTTCGGACGCCGGCCGATCCTGCTTGCCTCCGTGCTCACCTTCGCCATCGACAATCTGATCTGCGCTCTCGCGACCAGCTACTGGATGCTCTTCGTCGGCCGTGTGCTCGCCGGCATCAGCGGCGCCAGCTTCGGCACCGCTTCGGCCTATATCGCCGACATCAGCCATGACGGAAACCGGGCGAAGAATTTCGGCCTGATCGGAATCGCGTTCGGATCCGGCTTTGCACTGGGGCCGGTCATTGGCGGGCTGCTTGGCGAACTGGGTCCGCGTGTGCCGTTCTATGGTGCCGCGGCACTTTCCTTCATCAACTTCCTGCTCGGCGTTTTTCTGCTGCCGGAGACATTGGACAAGGCGCATCGTCGCCGCTTCGAATGGCGGCGCGCCAATCCACTCGGCGCGCTCAGGCAGATGCGCAACTATCCCGGCATCGGCTGGGTCGGGCTGGTGTTCTTCCTGTTCTGGATGGCGCATTCGGTTTATCCGTCCGTCTGGTCGTTCGTATCGTCTTACCGGTACGGCTGGAGCGAGGGGGAAATCGGCCTGTCGCTCGGCATCTTCGGCATCGGCGGTGCCATGGTGATGGCGTTCGTACTGCCGCGCGTCGTGCCGCGGCTTGGCGAGTGGCGGACGGCCGTCCTCGGCCTGATTTTCACGGCACTCGGTGCCGCGGGCTACGCTGCTGCCTGGCAGGGCTGGATGATCTATGCCGTGATTATCGCCACCGCGCTCGAAAGCCTCGCCGATCCGCCGCTGCGCAGCATCGCCGCCGGCCATGTGCCGCCGTCGGCGCAGGGAGAGTTGCAAGGGGCGCTCACCAGTATCGGCAGCATCACGACGATCATCGGCCCGCTGATCTTCACCCAGATCTTCGGCTACTTCACGAGCCCGACGACCACGGTCTCCTTCTCAGGCGCCCCCTATGCACTCGCCAGTTGCTTCGTCGTCGGTGCGCTCGCGGTGTTCTGGCTCAAGGCACCAAAACGGCTCGCGGTCGCGGCTGAACATATCGAGCCCGCAGTGTCCATGGCCGAACCGCGCTACTCCGATCGCAGTGCCATGCACTGAAATTGATCAATATTCGTGATCTTTGGATGAAAAATTGAGCAGTCGGAGCTTTGTTACTGGTTCTTTTGCCGGCCGTGATCTATTTCGGTCATCCTTGCCTTCGTTCTGACCTGCCGCATTTCGGCCGCGTCGACATCCAGGAATCCGTCATGCTGACCGCCACTGCGAGCCCGACCCCGGTGCAAACCGACAATTCATGGCGCACTCATTATCGTGCAAGCCTCTATCTCGGGGTGCCCTTCATCGGCGCACAGCTGGCGCAGCTTGCGATCAACACAACCGACGTCTTGATGGTGGGCAAGCTTGGCGCAACGCAGCTTGCGGCAATCATCCTGGCGACGCAGATGTACTTTACCATCTACATCTTCGGCAGCGGCTTCGCCAACGCGGTCGTACCGATGGCCGCGCAAGCCCAGGGCAGGGGCGACAAGGTCTCCGTGCGTCGCTCCGTGCGCATGGGTCTCTGGGTGGTGCTGTGCTATGGCGTGCTGACGGCGCCGGTGCTCTGGCTGGCGGAACCGATCCTGCTGCTTGCCGGCCAGCAGCCGGAGGTCGCGGCACTCGCGGCCGAGTATCTGCACATTGCGCAATGGGCGATCTTTCCCGGCCTCATCTTCATGGTGCTGCGGGCGTTCCTGAGCGGTCTGGAGCGGGCGGGGATCATTCTCTATGTCACACTGGCAACGCTGGTTCTCAATGCAGCGCTTTGCTACGTGCTGATCTACGGCCACTACGGCTTTCCGCAGCTGGGCATCTTCGGCGCGGCCGTCGCCGCCCTTGGCGTGGCCGTGCTCGGCACGGTGCTGACCATCGCCTATATCAAGAGCAAACCGGAACTGAACCAGTATGAGCTGTTCGTGCGTTTCTGGCGCCCGGATTGGCCCGCCTTCAGGGAAGTCGTCTATCTCGGCATACCGATCTCGCTGACCATTCTTGCCGAAGTCAGCCTGTTCACCGTCGCCTCGTTGCTGATGGGAACCATCGGCACGATCGAGCTTGCCGCACACGGCATCGCGCTGCAGTTCGCCTCGCTCGCCTTCATGATCCCGCTCGGAATTGCGCAGGCGGCAACCGTGCGCGTCGGCCTTGCCTACGGCCGTGGCGACATGCTCGGCGTCCGGCGTGCCGCGATCTCGGCACTGGTGCTCGGAGCCATCTTTGCGATCATCGGCAGCGCCATCTTCGCTCTCTTCCCGAGCCAGCTCGCCGCCCTTTATCTTGACACCAACCGGCCGGATGCCGCGCAAGTGCTCGCCTTTGCCGCTCCGCTCATCGTGATCGCCGGCGCGTTCCAGCTGGTGGACGGATTGCAGGCAATCGCCGCCGGCATGCTTCGCGGGCTCAAGGACACAAAGGTGCCGATGATCCTGGCGATGATCTCCTATTGGCCGATCGGGTTCCTTTGCGCCTGGGCCTTCGCGTTCCCGCTCAAGTTCGGCGGCATCGGCGTGTGGTTCGGCTTCGTGCTGGGACTTGCCGCTGCAGCATTGTTCCTGAACTGGCGGTTCTTCCGGATGATCCGCGACCACAAGGTGACGGCGGCTTAAGCATCGACCAAAGAAAAAGCCGGACGGGCAGGGGATGCCGTCCGGCTTACAAAAGGCGACCACATCAGGGGAGAATGTCGGTCGCTTATTCCGAAACTCCTGGAGGAAGTTTCTCAAGGTCTCTAAACGTTGAACCCGCCGGTCTCATTGGAGCCCAGTCGATCGCGCTGGAGGTCGCGTATCGTGCGGGCAAAATCGACGAGAAAGACGAAACTGATTACCGCCGCGGCGGTCATGAAGACTGTCGCCATGACATGATACCTTTAGCCGAAGATCTTACGGTTGCTTGAACGGTCACGTTGCTCACGGGACTCGTCGCGGAGTGCATGTATCGTCGCAAATATCATTGCGAAAAACATCGTCATCGAAAACAGAGCAAGTCCCATAGCCGTCATCCTTTCAGGTTCCTAAACGGCAGTATCTTCAAAAAGGTTCCGTTCTTTCTTGCTTCACATTACCGATTGCAACGTGAAACACTCTTGAACATGGCATTCATCTAGCATTCATTTCTTTGGTGCCACTGTTTCCCAGGGAACAGGCCCGCGCTCCTGCACAACTCTTGCGATCTGTCGCCGTCCATGACAAAAGGCTTCACCAAACGGAAACAGGTGCGATGACGACGGCATTCTACCCCGGCTCCTTCGATCCGATGACGAACGGGCATCTCGACGTACTTGTTCAGGCGCTGAACGTGGCGCGCAAAGTCATCGTGGCAATTGGCATCCATCCGGGCAAGGCGCCGCTTTTCTCGTTCGACGAGCGCTCGGACCTCATTCGCCAGTCGCTGCTCGAGTTTCTGCCCGAGCGTGCCGCCGACATCGACGTCGTCTCCTTCGACAATCTCGTGGTCGACGCTGCGCGGCAAAGCGGCGCAAAGCTGCTTGTGCGCGGCTTGCGCGATGGCACTGACCTCGATTACGAGATGCAGATGGCTGGCATGAACCGGCAGATGGCGCCGGATGTCCAGACCTTGTTTTTGCCGGCTGGCACGGCATCGCGGCCCATTACAGCCACATTGGTCCGCCAGATCGCGGCCATGGGCGGCGACGTCAGTGCCTTCGTGCCCAAGGCTGTTCACGCGGCGCTGCAGGCCAAACGCAAGGCCTGAGCCGCCACACTCCATTCACCACTCAGGGAGAAACCATGAAAATCCTCCACCTCGCTTTCGCCGGTGCCGTCACGCTTGCGTCCTGGACGGGAACGGCGCTTGCGCAGTCGGCCGACAACTTCCTCACAATCACGCTGAAGGATGGCCCTGTTGTCGTCGAGCTTCGCCCTGATATCGCGCCGAAGCACGTCGAGCAGATCAAGGCGCTTGCAACAGCCGGCGAATACGACAACGTCGCCTTCCACCGCGTCATCAAGGGCTTCATGGCCCAGACAGGCGACGTCCAGTACGGCGACATGGAAAACGGCTTCCAGCCCCAGGCTGCGGGCACGGGCGGTTCGTCCAAGCCGGACCTGCCGGCCGAATTTTCCGACGTACCGTTCGAGCGCGGCACGGTCGGCATGGCCCGTTCGCAGGATCCCAACAGCGCCAATTCGCAGTTCTTCATCATGTTTGCCCCGGGCGACTTCCTCAACGGCCAGTACACGGTCGTCGGCAAGGTCGTCTCCGGCATGGAGAACGTCGATAAGATCAAACTCGGTGACGACGCCAACAACGGCTCCGTCGCCGATCCCGACCGCATGATCAGCGTCAAGGTCGGCAAGTAAAGTCAACAGAAGGAGAAAACCCATGGCCGAGATCAAAGATCCGGAAAACACGATCATCATGGAGACCACCAAGGGCAAGGTCGTCATCGAGCTTATGCCGAACGTGGCTCCGGGTCATGTCGCCCGAATCAAGGAACTGGCACGCGAAGGCGCCTATGACGGCGTGGTGTTTCACCGCGTGATCGAGGACTTCATGGCACAGACCGGCGACGTCCAGTACGGCAAGACCGGCGGCGAGCACTTCAACCCGTCGCGTGCCGGCATGGGCGGCTCATCCAAGCCGGACCTGAACGCTGAATTCTCGAACGTCAGCCACATTCGTGGCACGTGCTCGATGGCGCGCAGCCAGATGCCGAACTCGGCCAATTCGCAGTTCTTCATCTGCTTCACCGATGCTCCGTGGCTGAACAAGCAGTACTCGGTCTGGGGCCAGGTCATCGAAGGCATGGACAACATCGACAAGATCAAGCGCGGCGAACCGGTGCGTGATCCCGACACCATCGTGTCCATGCGGGTTGCCGCCGACGCCTGATTTGCGCTAATGCACAAACCCGCCCCGGTCGCGCCGAAAGGCCCTGGGGCGGGTTTGCTTTTTTTTCAGAAACGATCCATGCGCGTAGACCTGTTCGACTTCGACCTTCCGGAAACCTCGATTGCGTTGCGGCCCGTAAATCCGCGCGACAGCGCCCGCATGCTCGTCGTCGACCCGCAGGCGCCGGAACTCCTGACGGATCACGGCGTGCTCGACCTGCCGTCCTTCCTGCGTCCCGGCGACGCACTGGTGTTCAACGACACCAAGGTCATTCCGGCGCAGCTCGAAGGCATTCGTCGACGCGGCGAAGAGATTACCACGCCCGTCTCGCTGACCCTGCATATGCGGGTCGCGCCGGATCGCTGGAAGGCGTTTGCCCGGCCGGCACGCCGCCTCAAGGTCGGCGACCGCATTGCCTTTGGCCACGGCGGCAACAGCTGCATGCTCGGCACACTCGACGCAACTGTCGAGGAAAAGGGCGACGCCGGTGAGGTGACGCTGCGCTTCGATCTCGCCGGACCGCTGCTCGACGAAGCGATCATGGCCGTCGGGCACATTCCATTGCCGCCATATATCGCCTCCAAACGCGCAGAGGATGCTCAGGACCGCGTCGACTACCAAACGGTCTACGCCCGTGAGGAGGGCGCCGTAGCCGCCCCTACCGCTGGCCTGCATTTCACCGAGCGGCTGTTTTCCAGGCTGAACGAACTCGGCATCGAACGTCATTTCGTCACCCTGCATGTCGGCGCCGGGACATTCCTGCCGGTCAAGGCCGATGATACCGACGACCACGTGATGCACCTGGAGATTGGCCAGGTCGATGCCGCAACCGCCGAACGCCTCAATGCCGTCAAGGCGAGGGGCGGCCGGATGGTCTGCGTCGGTACGACGTCGCTACGGCTGATCGAAAGTGCGGCGGACGAACACGGTATCATCCATCCCTGGTCAGGCCCGACCGGCATCTTCATCACGCCCGGCTACCGCTTCCGCGCCGTCGACATGCTGATGACCAATTTTCACTTGCCGAAATCGACGCTGTTCATGCTGGTTTCGGCCTTCTGTGGCCTCGAGACGATGCGCGCGGCGTATACCTACGCGATCGAGAGCGGCTACCGCTTCTATTCCTATGGCGATTCCAGCCTGCTTTTTCGGAAAGACTAGATGACCGAAACCTTCCAGTTCAAGCTGCACGCAACCGACGGCAAGGCGCGCCTCGGTGAGGTTTCCATGCCGCGCGGCACCATCCGTACGCCTGCCTTCATGCCAGTCGGAACCGTCGGCGCGGTCAAGGCGATGTATCTCGATCAGGTCAAGGATCTCGGCGCCGACATCATCCTCGGCAACACCTACCATCTGATGCTGCGCCCTGGTGCTGAACGCGTGGCGCGGCTTGGCGGTCTGCACAACCTCATCCGCTGGCAGGGTCCGATCCTCACCGACAGCGGCGGCTTCCAGGTGATGTCGCTTGCCGGGCTGCGCAAGCTCGACGAGCAGGGCGTCACCTTCAAGAGCCATGTCGACGGCGCGCTGTTCCACATGTCGCCGGAACGGTCGATCGAAATTCAAGGCTTGCTCGGCAGCGATATCCAGATGCAGCTGGACGAGTGCGTGGCTTTGCCGGCCGAGCCCAAGGAGATCGAGCGGGCAATGGAAATGTCATTGCGCTGGGCGGAACGCTGCAAGGTGGCGTTTGGTGACCAACCGGGCAAGGCGATGTTCGGCATCGTCCAGGGCGGCGACATTCCGGCACTGCGCGTGCGCTCGGCGGAAGCCCTGAAGGGGCTGGATCTCAAGGGCTACGCCGTCGGTGGACTTGCGGTCGGCGAGCCGCAGGAGGTGATGCTCAGAATGCTCGACATCACATGCCCCGAGCTACCTGCCGAAAAGCCGCGCTATCTCATGGGCGTCGGCACGCCCGACGATATCCTAAGGTCGGTCGCACACGGCATCGACATGTTCGACTGCGTCATGCCGACCCGCTCCGGACGACATGGTTTGGCCTTCACCCGCCATGGCCGCATCAACCTGCGCAATGCGCGCCATGCCGAAGACCTGCGGCCGCTAGACGAACAATCCTCGTGCCCGGCGACGCGCGACTATTCGCGCGCCTATTTGCACCACCTGATCCGCTCGAATGAGTCACTCGGGGGCATGCTGCTCAGTTGGAACAACCTTGCCTATTACCAGGAACTGATGGCGGGCATTCGCCTGGCAATCGAAGAGGGCCGCTTTGCCGACTTCATGGCCGAAACCCAGGAAACCTGGCGGCGAGGGGATCTGGCGCCACTCTGAGGACCAGACCTGCTCAGATCTCCGGACCTGGGGCCGACTGGAGCATCATGACGCCGTTGATCTTGTAGCTGCCGTCGGGCTGCTTCATCAGCTGGTAGACCGCCGTCCAGTCCTTACCATCGGGAGCCGAGATCAGCACCTCCTGAATGACCTGATCGCCCACCACCTTGGAGCGGCCAAAGGCAAAATTTCCGGGCCGATAGACCGGCTGGTAGCCGCGCCTGACCATGTCGAAGAAGGCCGTCTTGTCGGGAAACTTGCCGCGTATCGCCGGCGAAGCGAAGGAGTAGGCGGCGTCCGCATCGTCATTGAGGAAAGCCGCGATCTGATCCTGGATGATCGAGCGTGCCGTATCGACCGGTTCTTCCGCCCGACAAAGGCCCGCGCCTGCGAGTTGCGCTGCGATACCGAAGGCAATGGCAAATGTCCTGATCATCACCGATCTCCACCAGACGTTTCTGCCTGCTCCTGAAAGCATAGGTCGTTTGCACGTTCTGGAAATGGCGCGGACAGCGCCGTGCGCTTCTTCACACCAAGCACATATATACAATATCGTTCATACTCAATGCCTTAAACGGAACTTCTAAATTAATCTTTCAAACATCATAACTTAGTGATATTCGCAATTGTCACCTGAGCGCACCCAATCGCATTCCCAATGGCCGAACTGTTTGCGCTCGGCGACGGTGTCGGGACGGTAGAGAATGTTGACATCCGGGCTGAACCGCCTGCCATGACGACGCCTGGCATGCCGCGGCCGACGTCTGGCGCGGTGCTCCGGCAGATGCCGCCAGAGCTTGATCGCGTGCCCATCCGCGGAATAGGCGTACTTGTAGATCGTCTCATGGCTGACAGAAACTGGATCGCGCTCCAGCCGCATGCGGCCGGCGTTCTGCTGCGGCGACCAGCCATGCATGATGCGCTCGATCACCGATTGGCGCACATGCGAGAAACGAGCAAGCTTGCGTAGCTTGGCTCTGCGCTCACGCGCCATCGCGTTGGCGGTGACGCAATAGTAGCCGCTAAGGTCTGGCATCTGCGGATCAACAAAAGTATTGCGCCTGAGTTCGCGGAAAATCGTCGAACGATGTCCGTGCAGTTTCTCAGCGATTACGTCAACGCTGATGCCAGCCGATCGCCTGGTGCCGGATCGACGCCGCACCGCCAGCGCCGATCCGGTCCAACAGACGACGCACCTGGCGGGTACTCAAGCCAAGCACATGGGCCGCCGACACCAGCGTCATCCGCCCGGCAATCACTTTCGACAAGACCTCAATCCGCTGCAGGTCACGCTCGCTCATCGCAATCAATCCCATCCGCAATCTCCCAGGTCATCAAAACCCGGGGAGAGTGACATTCTTACTTTGCAGGATCAGGACACTTCAACTTTGCGGCTACACGAGAAAATCAGATAAGATAGATTATGGAACATATAGATGTGCCGAAATGCCCGTTTCCGGGCGTATTGCACCTACTCTTGGCTTGACCCAGCCGTTCGCGGCTGCTTATTCGTTCGCCACGAAACCTCGTTTTGCAAGGCCCGATGCGATGAGCGAATTGCGCGTTCTTTCAGATGCTTTCATTCCAGAACTGCCAAACCGCTACAATGGCAAAGTGCGCGAAAACTATGATCTGCCCGGCGGCGAACGCATCATCATCGCGACCGACCGGCTGAGCGCCTTCGACATCATCCTGACGTCCATTCCGCACAAGGGTCACGTGCTGACGCAGACGGCGCGCTACTGGTTCGAGGAAACCGCCGACATCTGCCCGAACCATGTGATCAGTTATCCCGACCCGAATGTCGTCATCGGCAAGCGGCTCGACATCCTGCCGGTCGAAATCGTCGTCCGCGGCTATCTCGCCGGCACCACCAGCACGTCGATCCTGACGAAATATCGCAACGGCGAGCGCGACATGTATGGCATTCGTTTGCCCGACGGTCTGCGCGACAATCAAAAGCTTCCGCAAGCAATCATCACGCCCACCAGCAAGGCCTTCGACGGAGGCCATGATGAACCGCTGTCGGAAGACGAAATTCTAGAGCAAGGCCTCCTGACGAAGCAACAGCTCGATACCGTGTGGAGCTATGCGCTGGCGCTGTTTGCGCGGGGCCAGGCGCGAGCCGCCGAACGTGGCCTGATCCTTGTCGATACGAAGTACGAGTTCGGCACCGACAAGGATGGAACCATCATCCTTGCCGACGAGATCCACACGCCCGACAGCAGTCGATACTGGATCGCCGACAGCTATCAGCAGAGCTTTGAAAACGGCGAGCGGCCGAAAAGCTTCGACAAGGATTTCGTGCGCGCCTGGGTCACCGAGCGCTGCGATCCCTACAGGGATCCGGTCCCGGAAATCCCGAGAGAACTGGTCGAGCAAACGTCAGCTGTCTATATCGAAGCCTATGAGAAGATCACCGGGCGCACCTTCGTTCCGAATCTTTCGGGTGGCACCGTGCTGGAGCGCATCCGCAAGAACCTGGCGCCGTATTTTTCGAAATAGGCCTGAATATTAGATATTTCGAACACGTGAAGTTCAGGCG
Source organism: Ensifer sp. NM-2 (assembly GCF_003024455.1). Taxonomy (NCBI): domain Bacteria; kingdom Pseudomonadati; phylum Pseudomonadota; class Alphaproteobacteria; order Hyphomicrobiales; family Rhizobiaceae; genus Ensifer; species Ensifer sp. NM-2. Next base: position 36,819 of record NZ_PVZR01000018.1, on the reverse strand, counting down.
TCTCCGAGCACGGGGACGTCGACTTCGAATTCGAGACGCATCAGGTCATAAGCCGGCTCGACATGATCAGGCGTTTCACCTTGGACGGTGTCGTAGTCGAGCGGCACATGCATATGCGTCAGAACGGCTTTCTTCGGACGAAGCCGATCGATCCAGCCAAGTGACTGCACCAGCGACAGATGGCTCGGATGAAATTTGTACTGGAGGGTATCGAGCACCAGAAGCTCGAGACCATAAAGGTTTGCGATCGTTTCCGGCGGAAAGTCGCTGACATCGCTGCAATAGGCGAAATCGCCGACGCGAAATCCGAGCGAGTGGATATTGCCGTGAAACTGCATCAAGGGCTGGAAGGTGATCGGGCCACCTGCCCCTGTTATGATCACGGATGAAAGATCGTCGGCGATGATATGTGCGTCGACGATGGGCGGATAGCCGCTTCCGGGCGGCGATTCCAGGCAGTAATGAAACCCTTCGCGAATCCGGCCCATAGTGAAAGCGTCCGCCCAGATCGGTACTCTCTTCTTATTTTCAATGACATAGCCGCGCAAGTCATCGATGCCATGCAGATGGTCCGCATGGGCATGGGTATAGAGCACCGCGTCGATGTGGCGGACATTTGCCGCCACCATCTGGGCGCGAAAATCCGGACCGGTATCGATGACCACAGTCGTCTTGCCGCCATCCGGCGCGATCTGCTCCACCAGCAGAGCGGCGCGCATGCGGCGGTTCTTCGGATTTTTGGGATCGCAGGCGCCCCAGTCCCCGGTGATACGCGGCACGCCAGGCGACGAACCACAGCCGAGAATGGTGAAAGCGCGCCTGAATGCCACGTTAGAGCCTCGGCATCTTGGAGAAGATGCGGAAAGCGTTTTCCGTCGTATGCGTTGCAATCTCGTCCTTCGTCACACCGATCGTATCGGCCAGAACATCGGCCGTGTGCGCCACATAGGCAGGCTCGTTGCGCTTGCCGCGAAACGGCTTGGGCGCAAGATAAGGTGCGTCGGTCTCAACAATCATGCGATCATGCGGAACCGTCTTCGCGATCTCGCGCAGTTCTTCCGATTTCGGGAAGGTCAGGATGCCGGAGAACGACACGTAGCCGCCGAGCTCGACGCCAATTCGCGCCAGATCCGGACCCGACGAGAAGCAATGCAGAAGGAAGGGGAAGGCGCCCTTCCCTGTCTCTTCGGTCAGGATCGCCGCCATGTCGTCGTCTGCCGAACGGCTATGAATGACGAGCGGCAAACCGGTTTCGCGCGCCGCAGCGATATGCCGGCGCAGACCCTCGGCCTGAGCGTCGCGCGGCGCGTTGTCGTAGAAATAATCGAGACCCGCCTCGCCGATCGCCACCACCTTCGGGTGGGCCGAAAGCCGGATGAGATCGTCTGCAGTGATATCAAGCTCTTCATCCGCGTTGTGCGGATGGGTGCCGACGGAACAGAAGACGTTCGGATAAGCTTCCGCAATCGCAAGGATCGTGTCGAACCGCTTCACGCGTGTCGAGATCGTGATCATCTGGCCGACGCCTGCTGCGCGCGCGCGCTCGATGATAGCGTCGCGCTCAGCCTCGAAGTCGGGAAAATCCAGATGGCAATGCGTATCGATAAGCATGCTGATCGTGCCTTATTACGCTTCCGGGGCGACATAGCGTGGGAAGACCGGCTTCGGCGCTTCAAGCGGCGTTCCGGAGACAAGACGGCCGGTCTCGCCGAGTGCCGCAAAGTCGCGCTTGTCGGCTGGGGCTGCCACCAGGTCGAGCAGTTTTCCTGACGATTCCGGCATGAAGGGCTGCAACAGGATGGCAATCTGGCGAACGACCTCGGCGGTGACGTAGAGCACGGTTGCCATACGCGCCGGATCGGTCTTTTTCAGGGCCCAAGGCTCCTGGCCGGCGAAATAGCGATCGGTCTCCGAAACGACCGCAATGATCGCCGCAAGCGCGCGGTGGATCATCTGCTTGCCCATCTCGTCGCGGGTGATCTCGAGCAGCGCATCGGCGGCCGCCAACATCGCCTTGTCTTCGTCGGTCAACGCACCGCAGACAGGAATATGGCCATCGCAATTCTTGACGATCATCGACAACGAACGGCTCGCCAAGTTGCCGATGCCATTGGCAAGGTCGGAGTTGATGCGGGTTGCAATCCCCTCCTCGCTGTAGCTTCCGTCCTGGCCGAAGGAAACCTCGCGCAGGAAGAAGTAGCGGATCTGGTCGAGACCGAAATGCTCGACGAGATTGAACGGATCGACGACGTTGCCGAGCGACTTCGACATCTTCTCGCCCTTGTTGAGCAGGAAGCCGTGGGCGAAGACGCGCTTGGGCAGCGGCAGGCCGGCCGACATCAGGAAAGCGGGCCAGTAGACCGCGTGAAAGCGGATGATGTCCTTGCCGATGATATGGATGTTCGCCGGCCAGAATTTCGCCCGCGGTCCCTGCGGATTGTCGAGATAGCCGGTCGCGGTGATGTAGTTGGTGAGCGCGTCGACCCAGACATACATGACATGACCAGGATCGTTCGGCACCTTGATGCCCCAATCGAAGGTGGTGCGCGAAACAGACAGGTCCTTGAGGCCTGACTTCACGAAGGAGATCACTTCGTTGCGGCGCTCAGCCGGGCCGATGAAGTCAGGGTTCTCTTCGTAGTGCTTCAGCAGCTTGTCCTGATACTCCGACAGCTTGAAGAAGTAGCTCTGCTCCTCGACCCATTCGACCGGCGTGCCCTGCGGACCGTAACGCACGCCGTCGGCGCGCAGCTCGGTCTCGTTCTCCTGGTAATAGGCTTCGTCGCGCACGGAGTACCAGCCGGCGTAGGAATCCTTGTAGAGGTCGCCCGCCTCGCCCATGCGGTTCCAGATGTCCTGCGACGCCTCGTGGTGGCGCTTCTCGGTGGTGCGGATGAAGTCGTCATTCGACGCGTTCAGGAGAACCGCCATCTTCTGGAATTCCGAGGAGTTCCGGTCGGCGAGTTCCTGAGGCGTCACGCCTTCGCGGCGCGCCGTCTGCTGCATCTTCTGGCCGTGTTCGTCCGTGCCCGTCAGGAAGAATACGTCGCGTCCGTCCAGGCGCTGGTAGCGCGCCATTGCATCCGTTGCGATCAACTCATAGGCGTGGCCGATATGCGGCTTGCCGTTCGGGTAGGAAATCGCGGTGGTGATGTAAAAGGGGGACGTGTCTCTCATAAGCGGATTCAATCTATCTCGGATAAAGCTACCGACGCTCTTAGCGCATACGCCGCGCGGAAGGAACCGGGAGATGGCAGAAAAGCCCGCACCGAAGCCGCTGATCGACATCCATTCCCGCTTGTGTGGACGCAAACGAAACAATAGAACAAATAGGAAACAAACGCGAAGGGATCGTCATGTTGCGCCAGCTTGAACGTCAATTCGAAGCGGCATCGGCCCACTACGCCGAAGACAACGGCATCGAGCGGGATGCAGATTGGTTCATGCTCAAGATGCAGGAGGAAATCGGCGAACTGACCCAGGCCTGGAACAAGCACACCGGCCGCGGCAGGCGGCATGGAAAATCAGAGGACGAGATCCAGACCGATATGGCGGACGAGGCCGCAGATCTGCTGGGTCACGTGCTGCTTTTCGCCCACCATCACGACCTGGATCTGGTCGCTGCGATCAAGCGCAAATGGAAGTTTCAGGTCCAGCTATAGCGCCGCCTTGACGTCGTCCAGCAGCGAAAGAATGGTTTGCTTGCGATCGAGATTATAGGCGTCGCTGATGGTGAGGCGTTCCCCGGTCGTGGCCGAAAGCCGGGCGAAACGCTCGGCGCGCATGATGTCGCCGGCAACGGCCGCATCGCGGGCTTCGCGCATCAGCCGGCCTGTCAGCAGCGACGTGAAGAAATCGAAGATCGTTTCGCTGTCCTTGGCCGAAAGCACGTCGGCAAGTTTGTGCATGTCCTTGCGGATCCCCGGCCCTTGCCCCGCGAGGATCGCCTCGAAGGTCGCGGTGATTTCCAGACCGCCGTAGTTGATGAGCTTCAGCGCCTCCGCCACGCTGCCATTGGCAGCGGCCAGAACGCGCGCGGCATTTTCGCTCTCAAGATCGAAGCCGAGATGACCGAGCGCCTGGCGCAGCGCCAAAGGCTCCAACGGCTTCAGCCGCAGCGGCAGGCAGCGCGAACGGATGGTTGGTAATAGCTTACCCGGCGCGTGGGTCAGCACCAGGAACAGCGACCGACGCGGCGGTTCCTCGAGAATTTTCAGGATGGCGTTGGCGGCGTTCCGGTTGAGATCGTCGGCCGGGTCGATGATGACGATGCGCCAGTTGCCGGTGCCGGATGTCTGCGAAAAGAACTTGCCGGCCCTTCGCACCTCGTCGACGGTGATGGCACCCTTGACCCTGCCCGTCTTCTCGTCGACCGGCCGCGTCAGATGCAGAAGATTGTGCGATGCGCCGGAGGCCAATTGCCGGCCGACGATCGAGGCCGGGTCGGGATCCTCAAGCCTTTCGGGCGCAGTCGCGGGATCCGGGTGATTGAGGATGTGGCTGGCGAAGCGAAACGCAAGCGTCGCCTTACCGATACCCTCCGGCCCTTCGATCAGAATGGCGTGGTGTCCCTTGCCCGAACGGTAGCTCTGGGCCAGAAACGCTTCCGCCTGCTCATGACCAAACAGCCGGTCGTTCTGGACCGGCGCGATTGCCCCTTCAAGTACACCTGGCGCTTCCGACGTCATGGTGCGGACCCCGCATTCGAAGGCCCGGAGACTTCAGCGTTCGCAAGCAAGCTCTCTAGCAGGCCGAGCACCTCTGCGGCAATCGCCTCGGCGGATTGCGTCGCATCGATAACCCGGCACCTGTCCGGATCCGCCCGTGCGATATCGAGGAAGGCCTCGCGGCGCTTTTCATGCGTCTCAAGCTCTTCCTTCTCGAAACGATCCGGGCTGTCATCGCCGGCGCGGCGTTGGGCGCGCTCGAGACCGATAGTCGCCGGCAGATCGAAAATCACGGTCCGGTCCGGGACTACGCCATTGATGGCAACCCGCTCCAGCGTCTCGACAAAGGCCGGCTCCAGATTGCCGGTGATGCCCTGGTAGACGCGCGACGAGTCCATGAAACGGTCGCAAAGCACGATCGTTCCCCCAGTCAGCGCCGGCCGGATGACCTCTTCGACATGATCGCTGCGCGCCGCAGCAAACAGAATGGCTTCCATTCGGACGCCGAAGGCTTCGGCCGCCCCCGAAAGCAGCACATGGCGCACCGCTTCGGCCCCGACCGATCCGCCCGGCTCGCGCGTCGTCAGCACCTTGTGGCCGAGCGCGCGCAGAGAATCGGCGAGCAGGCGCAACTGGGTCGATTTGCCGGCCCCTTCCCCGCCCTCGAATGTTACAAACAGACCTTTTGCCAGCGGCACAATGCTTTCCTATATCGGCATGCGATTTGGCTCTGTTTAGCCGATTGGCCCACCCGATGAAACCGCCAGAACCGGTTTTGTTACAGCCAGAAGAAGAAGAGTTCCTGCAGAGCGTCGAGCGCGCGGCTCGCCAGTGTCCCTTGGCCCACTGCTCCCGCCGTCTTGACCGGAACCTCGCGTAGCAGCTTTTCGCCGTTCCACAGTCGGACGACACCGACCTCGGCGCCGGCTTCCACGGGAGCGCGCAACGGCCATTTGTAGACGACACGGGCCGTCAGGCGTTCCGGGTTGTTGACCGGCAGCAGCACATCAACCGGCCCACCAGCGACAAGCGCGACATGGGAGGCCGCACCGCCGTAGATACTGGCCTCGCCGATCGCCTCGCCATCAGCAAAAATTCGCCGCTTTTCGAACGCCGTCATCGCCCAGTCAAGCACCTTGCGGCTTTCCTCCGTACGCTCCTTATCGGTATCGAGCCCGCCCATCGCGAGATAGACACGCCGGTCGCCACGCTGCATCGATGCGGCCAGCGAAAAACCGTAGCCTTCGGCAAAACCCGTGGCGACACCATCGACCCCGAGTTTGGCCGCGATCAACGGGTTCTTGTTGCGCTGAAGGATCTTGTTCCACTCGAACTCAGGCTGGGCGTAGAGCCGATAGAGATCGGGGTGCGCCTCGTGCAGATGACGGGTCAGCGTCACCAGTTCGGTCATAGTGATCCGGTTCTGGGGATCCGGCAGACCTGTGGCGTTACCGAACGTGGCGATAGGCATGCCGAGTTCGCGAGCGCGGGCCGTCATCTTTTCGGCAAAGGCGGTTTCGCTACCGGCCATCCCCTCTCCGAGGATGATGCAGGCATCATTGGCAAGCTGAACGGCCACCCCTTGCAACAGATCGGCCACGCGAATGCGCGACTTCAGCGCAGCAAACATCGTCGAAGTGCCGGATGGGGCGCCGCCCGTGCGCCACGCGTGTTCGGAAACGTCGAAGGCCGTTTCGGCCGAAAGCTCACCCTTGGCGATGGCCTCGGCCACCACTTCCATCGTCATCAACTTGGCAAGAGAGGCGGGCGGAACCGGTTCGTTCTCGGCGCGGGAAAACAGAACGGTGCCGGTTTCGGCATCCACCAGCAGGATCTGCTTTGCCTTGGTGTCAAACGCCACCGGCGGCGTCTGAGCCGCTGCCGCACTCGCGAGCAACGCCGCAAGGCCGAACGTGACCGTAAGCATCATCAAGCGCATGGGAAACTCCGGTTTCCCATTGGGCATAGCAGCGTCATCAGAATGGTACAACGCCCCAGGTTACCTGAGCGAACCGGTTCTGCCTTGGCGCTTCGCATGGGCAACGATGGATTCAGGCGTAAGCGGATTGGTCTCGACCATGATCGCTTCAAACGGCGATTCCGCATCGCTTACCCGCACTTCCACATAGGCGGCCGCATAGGCCATGTTGCCGTCAGGCATCGGAATGTATTCCGGTCGCTCGCGCGGGATCGGCCCGATTTCCGGAAGCATGACGAACTCGCTCAGCGACGGCGGTGCTGCAAATTGCGGGACAGGTGCAGCCAACGCCGTTACCGTACCGGCGGTATCAAGGGACGATTTCGGCGGAATGACCAGCGTTCCCAACTGGTTGCGCATCGGCTCATTCGAGGCGACCATCACGCCGGTTGCGATCTGGCCCTCCGGCATGACGCCCGGACTGCGGTCGCCCTTCGTGACATAGGACGCCATGAGATAGGGCATGTCGTTGCCTTCAAGCGGTGCGCGGCCGACATATTGCACCCGAACCTTGGCACTGCCCTTCTGCTTGATATCGAGCAAATCGGCTGTCTTCGACGAAACGTCGATGATGCGGCCATATTCATAGGGACCGCGATCGTTCACACGAACGATGACGGAAGTGCCGTTTTCGGTGTTGGTGACACGCGCATAGCTCGGCAGCGGAAAGGTCGGATGCGCGGCGGACAGATGAAGCTTGTCGTAGACTTCGCCATTGGCCGTCAGGCGACCATGAAAGGCCGAGCCGTACCAGGACGCGACACCGGTCTTGTTGTAACCGAAATCTTCCTTCGGCTGGTACCACTTGCCCTTGACCTGATAGGCTTTGCCGACCTGAAAGCGGCCGCCGCCCTTCGGAATATTCTTGCCGGTAGCGACACGGGGGCTCGCCTTCACGCCATAAACGGACTCAGCAAAGTATTCTTTGCTTCTCGACTTGCTCTTCTTGATACTGGACGTCGATCCGCAAGCCGCAAGCGTTGCGCAAAGCACAGGGACCGCCGCAAGGCGCAGTCCCTTGATCAGATATGCCGCATTTTTACTGGATGTCATCTGTCCCACAACATCATTCGAATAAGCCGTACTCGAAACCTTCCACTCGTGCCCCCAGCGGAAATCTCGGCGTCCCGAAACGGAACAGTCGATTAATCATGACAGCAACAAGGCAAAATTGCGAACCGACGAATGGCTGACGGCTCGAAATCTCCAGTTATGGTTTACGAATGGTTACCCGGACAAAATGGGCAGCGGATGCGCCAAGAAAATCTTTCCGCCCACGCATGTTAAATCTTGCAAAGCAGCAAGGCTTCGCGCAATAACGCCCTGCCCGGAGGAGTGGCCGAGCGGTTTAAGGCACCGGTCTTGAAAACCGGCGTGCGTGAAAGCGCACCGTGGGTTCGAATCCCACCTCCTCCGCCATGGCTGTCTCATTTTTCGCCACCCATTATTGCGCTCGGTCGCCAAGTGAATGCTTTGGCGGCGAACGCATACAAGTTTTGCGAGTATTCCCCGATCATAGCCGCAGCATTGACGGCGCTTGCAAGGCGGTGGCTCGACCCGCTTGCCATCCCAGATAATTTGAGGGAAAGTCTGATTCCGGCCCATCGAGCCCTGGGCGATCTCCCAGAACTAGAGAAAACCATGCCTCTTAAATATTTGACGACAGCCGCTTTTCTCGCGCTTCTTGCACTTGCCGGATGCGCAAGCACCGGCGGCAGCAACACGACCTATGCGCAGTGGCAAGGTCCAACACCTGTACCCGATCCGTCTGCGGCGAGTCCCGGCGGTTTCCGGCTCAGCTACTAACTTGCGCTAGTATACGCGTGTCGGACGGAGCGCATCGCGCGCTCCCATCCCCGGCCGCGCGATTTCAGTCGCATAGAGCTATTGGCCGCGAGATATTGTGATCGCGGGGCGATACAGGCGCCCATCGTTTGATCGGACGCCAGTCCCGGTGGAGCCCCTTCCGCTGCTTGATCCTATACTTCCAGGGAAATCGTCGTGAATCGCCGCATCACCGGTGGAAAGTATTGACTTCAATTATATTAGATATTCTTGATATTCAGTCCTCCAACAACCGAGGAACTGAACGATGCCCACCTACATCATTGAACGCGACGTCCCAGGGGCCGACAAGCTCAACCAGGACGACCTTTGCGCATTATCGGCAAAATCCAATGCTGTCGTCGCCGATCTTGGCGTACCATATACATGGATCACCAGTTATGTCGCCGGCGACAAGATTTACTGCGTCCACGAGGCATCAAGCGCCGACGTCATTCGCGAACATTCGGAACGCGCCGGATTTCCGGCGAACAAGATAACCGAAGTTGCTGCCGTCATAGGGCCTGCGACAGCATCCCAGGGGCGCAACGGTAAGTGACCGAAGCGACGTTATCATCGCAGTGCCCGGACACCGGGCACGAATGCGCGACGCAACGCCGGCAAAACAGTGATCCACCGGCACCGTCATTGACTTACGGCGGTATCAATGCAGGCTGGTTTGCCGGCATTCGGCGCCCATGCAGGGTTCCCCGGCACACCTTCCAAGGAGACGATCATGGCAAAAGGTCAAGTGCGAAGTAACCGCGAGGTTAGAAAGCCAAAGAAGGACAAGACTGTCAAAGCCGCCGTTGTGACGGAAGGCTCACAGGTGAAGCTGGCCGGCAGCAGTTTCTCCCTGGGCAAGAAAGACAAGAAGTAAGACGGTCGGCTTTAACCTCTCGAACTAACGACATGAGAGAGATATCCGTCAGTGGCCAGTCGAACTGGGGTGCGCAACGTCTCCGCGACATCCCGGCGCGACTGGTCGAGCACCCGCGGTCAGATGCCGGTTTCGTAGCGCGTTTGAACGTCGTATGTATTTGGCTGGAGATGCGAAGATCGCTACAGGCGGATGCCGCTGGCCACTCGCACTCCATTACGGCGTCCAACATCATCGGAAGCATTTGCGGCGGGTATTGTTGATCAGCTGCCAGCGCCACGCTTTGAGGCGGGCGCCGGAAAATCGAAAACGCCAACGCACCTCACGCCAATCTTTGTGCCTTCATTGCCACAGCTTGAGCACCAGTGCTCGCCTTTCGCAAAGAACTGTTGAACACGGCACAGTGCCCGGCATGCTTGCTGGACTTCGGAACGAAAGCACGGTTCACATCGTTAACCAAACCATCGCCGCCACCTCTGATCTAGTGGACGTTCACCGTGCTTGCAGCCTTGCTTATCGCCTCGATTATCGCATCGCCTAACATCGCCCTCAGCGCTGCCACGGTCGACGACCTGCAAGCCGACTTCGAAACGGCCGTGCCCTGCCAGCAGATAGACGGCCGGAACGTTTGGAAGGGAACGATCGCCTACTACATCCAGTCCTTCGTCTATCAAGGCGACACGCCGGTCGCGACCGAAGCGGCCGACGCTGTGCTGCCGGAGGACAACTCCGCGGAAACCGTCAAGGAATTCGAGGACGCCTGCTCCGCGACGCAGCCGGCCTGATTCAGGCCTCCTCTAGCAGATCGCCCATCGATATTTCTGCTGATCCCTTGATGGCAGGCTATTTCCACTGCGTCCCATCGGCCGCGGCGCAACCGTGCGGCGGGTGTCCGTTGCCAAATGTCAGCTTCAGCCGGTCACAACCCCATTGATTGAGCGGCCCGGGCATCGCCGCATTCAACGCGATACCAACTTCGTCAAACGGGCTCTGCTTGTTATCCACGTATTGATACCAGCGAAACCCAAGGATCGCGGTCGCGGCGACAACGATGGTCAGCAAGATTTGAATCAGCTTCGTCATTAAACCCTCATTCCATAAACGGAAGGAGGCATATCAGCCTCGCGCGGCGCGTGCAGCGACGAGTTGGTCAATCTGCGCTTGATTGAACCAACATTCACAGAATTTTAGGCACTTGCGGAACACATATGGAACAGATAGTGTCTGTTCTTGATTTGTTTCACGCCTCTGGAGCGACTTGCCATGCTGACCCGCAAGCAACAGGAATTGCTTCTTTTCATCCATGAACGAATGAAGGAGTCCGGTGTACCGCCGTCCTTCGACGAGATGAAGGATGCACTCGACCTGGCATCCAAGTCGGGCATTCACCGGCTGATCACAGCGCTCGAGGAACGCGGCTTCATACGCCGGCTTCCCAACCGCGCCCGAGCGCTCGAAGTCATCAAACTGCCGGAAGCCTATGCTGCGAGCGCGCAGCCCCGTCGCGGGTTTTCGCCGAGCGTCATCGAGGGTAGCCTTGGCAAACCGCCCGCCCCTGCCCCCGCGGCGAAAACGCTGCCGGTTGCCGACAACAGCTCCGTGTCGGTTCCAGTGATGGGCCGCATTGCCGCCGGCGTGCCGATCTCGGCGATACAGAACAACACCCACGACATTACCGTGCCGCTCGATATGATCGGCAGCGGCGAGCACTACGCCCTTGAAGTGAAGGGTGATTCGATGATCGAGGCCGGCATTTTCGATGGCGATACGGTGATCATCCGCAATGCCACCACGGCCAATCCCGGCGATATCATCGTGGCACTAGTCGATGACGAGGAAGCAACGTTGAAACGCTTCCGGCGCAAGGGCGCTTCAATTGCTCTAGAGGCCGCCAACCCGGCCTATGAGACGCGCATCTTCGGGCCTGACCGGGTCAAGATTCAGGGCAAGCTCGTCGGCTTGATCCGCCGCTACCACTAAGCCCGTCTCACGCCAGCGCAATTCGAGGAAAAGTGCGGAGCGGTTTTCCGCCAGGAAATGCGTAAAAACAAATAGATAGAGCGCCTAGTGACTCCGTTTAAACCGGAAACGCTCTAGCCGCCTTCATGCCGGCCAGCCGCTCTCTTACTTCAACGTCTCGCCACATAGGGTAGCGAGACGGAGATTTTCGGATCGAGTGTTTTTCACGCTCGACGGATTTTACTCGTGAATCGAGTACTCGCCCAACTCGCAGAGATCCTGCTTGTCTTCAGTCGTGTCGAGACCGGAACCTTCTTCGAATTCAAAGCGCATGTCGTATTTGCAGACATCACGTCCGTCGGCGATGGTAATTTCCATGCTTTCGCCCGGATTAAGCACCTGCCGCCCGAAGACGTCGTCTTCCCACTGATCAACACCGACCGGCGATGTGTAGAAGTTCGTCAAAACGGCATTCGTCTTGTTCTTAAGCTGAAAGACGAGATCCTCAGCGCTTGCGGTGGCCGTCGTTACGGCAAGAATGGCAAGAGCAGTCAGGGCGATCTTATATTTCATTTTATGTCTTTTCCTCCATTGTTGGCTTTGTTTGACACTACCTATACGGGTCGCGCTGTTGGGATATTCATTCCCAGTTCTGTCTAGAGACAATATTTTCAGCACTGACAATAGTGACCGAATCACCATTTCGGGGCGCGTCCTCGCAAGGCCATGTCGTTGGCGACTGCGGACGTTCGCAAACTGGCGGGCAAGCGCAGCCCGGTCGAATTGCGCTTTGAAAACAGTGGTTGGCTGCGATGCGGGCAGCCTCGCTGCGCGTGTTGGACGCGCCGCATTGGCCCATGTTCCTTGCCCCCCGAAAACCGTACCTGCGTGCCGGCAGCATGTCCTTTGCGCAGGCACGCACAGCGTTTCACTTTCGACAATCGGGCTGCTATTGACGGAGAACCGCTTTAGCCAATCGCGCAGGCGCTGGGTGACTTGTTGCTTTCATCGTGCGAGGGGCTGAATCACGCGCTCGCCCGCCCTATCTACGTCACACTTTCGTTGACGCTCGCAACGAGCACGCGGCCGCTTACGCCACCGATGGCCGGTATTTCGACCGCCTTCGGATCTGCGTTCGCCTTGAACCTCGCGTGGGGCGTCGACCGCCAGCGGCATTCGCCGCTGCCAAACCTGTTGAGCGTGTGGCCGATGGCGCTCAATTCTCCTGAACGGAAACCCCGTCCTGGCCAATCTTGATCTCTACGCCGGTCGGTTTTGTTTCCTCGCGGTAGACATAGGCGCCGAGACCAATGACGGCGACGGCGAGCATGGCAATGATCAGATAGAGCCCATTACGGTTCATTCAGCAATTCCTCGCTTGGGTACGGTATGGGTAACTAGGTTCGTACCCAAGAAAGGCAACGGTGCGACGCGGACAGTTCGCTCCTCGCGCGGATGATGCAGGACGGATGCGAACGGCCGTAGGCTTTTTCTCCGCACGATCCGTTGGCCGAGCGCTCTTGCGACGCATCGGCTCGGGCCGCGGAACGTCCCCGACGTGGAGCACGAAAGCGTGCTGGCGCACGTATCGGGCACTTGGTCTGAATATGTGCCCGATGCGCGACGAGACGCCTCGTACCCCGCGCCTGAGCCCAATCGGCTGATGGCCCTACAACGAACGGCCTCAACGGGAGTGCGGTCCTCTGGATTGAGACTGCCCCCGAATGCGCTTGAGCACAAGCAACCCACCTCATAAGAAAGCTCATCAAATGCGCTTCAAAATCAGATGGATGATTGGATGAATCTCGATGTTCAGAACCTTGACGGAGCCTGCCACTGCGGAACGGTTCGCTTCAATGTGAAACTGAAGAGCGGCCTCCGCACCGCCCGCCGTTGCACTTGCTCCTATTGCCAGTTGAAGGGCGCGGTTGCCGTCTCTGCCGCCAAGGACGGGGTCACGGTTCTCTCCGGCGGCGAGGCACTCACCAAATATCAGTTCAACACGAAGGCTGCAGAGCATTACTTCTGCTCGAAGTGCGGCATCTACACATTCCACAAGCCGCGCGCGAACCCGGATTTCTACGGCGTCAACGCCGCGTGCCTTGAAGGCATAAGCCCATTCGATTTCGAGGAGCTACCGGTGAACGACGGCATCAACCACCCGATGGACACGAAGGGATCGACCGGCCCAAGGCTCGCAGGAACGCTCAAGTTTATCCCGGCGGAGTGACGACAGGCGCGGCTGGCAGGACGCCGGCCGCAGCCGTTCAAACTGCTGCACCCTGAATGAGGGGGGCGTTCGTTGCGCCGCCAAGACGTCGAAGATCTACTCGCGGAACGCGAACGGGCGCGCTTGACGAGGCAGAGTGTTGCCAGAAGCAATGGGGATGGAATCGGCAATCTGCTGCTTGGATCGAACGTCGAAGAGGGAGATAACGGGAACCAATTGCCACACCAAGAAGAATGTGTGGCAGCAGATGAAATCCTGCAGTCCAAATAGCGAAACTAATTCAACTACTTAGGAGTGGCTTTGGAGGCCTCGCCCGGAATTGAACCGGGGTACAAGGATTTGCAGTCCTCTGCGTCACCACTCCGCCACGAGGCCTCATCGACTGAGATTATCAAGTCGTGGCGAGCGTTTAGAATGAATATAGAAAGAGCGCAAGAGGGGATTTCTGAAAAACGTCCTCAGGCATTTCTGAAATTCCATCTTTCTCCAACTCTTCCACAGGCTTACCGATCCGGCCCCATAACGGATCGCCGCGAACCCCTTCGACGACAGGCGGCGGGCGCTATACGGCAGCGTCCGACACGAGGCAATTGGATGGATTTACCATTTCGACAGACGGCCCGAATCTTCCGTCCAACCCTTCTTCCGACGTCGCGGGGCGCTGCTACCTTGTACACCGTTTCACGGTAAAGCTACCTTGCACCAAGATTCTTCAGGGAATTGGACGTTGAATCCAGAGTTGATCATCTACCCAAGCTCATACTGACGGTAGTTTTCTGTGGAATGTGCATTGCGGTCGCAATCTGGCGTCTATTCCAGCTCGCGGTGACCGGCCGATTGGACATGTCGCCAATTTTCCCGAACCTTAAGGCAGATTTCCGAGCCAATCCCATCAAGCTGCTTCTAGCAAGCTCTCTTGTTGTGTTCTTTCTGGCACTATCGGCTCTGGGGTTGATAATCGGTATTGATATCGCGCTCGGTGGATAACTTAGACGGCTACACGCTTCCGGCCCTCATCATTCTCTCTGATGACGCCGAGCACCGTCTAACACCAGGGCTTGGGCTGTCCCTTCCAGGGCCGAACCAAGCCCTCCGATACGAGCACGGCGCCGAGAGAGCGGCCGTCGCGCATCACCACGCGCAGCTTTTCGCTGTTCTTGTCGTCGCTCCTGCCGATGGCCTCGATCAGCCTGAACTCGCCGGCGTTCAGCAACTCGCGCAATCGCTGCTTGGCGTAGAAGCCGCGGGCACGTTCGCTATCGCAACTCGCCTGCTTGATTCGCGGTGCATCGACGTCGGCGACACGGATCTCCTCGCGCTGGTAGCGGAATGTTCCGCCGTCGACGACGCAATTGTCGTTGCGGGTACCGCAGAAATAGAACTGATTCGCCTGGGGCTCGACGGCCGTGGGCTGCGCGATCGGGCGCTCGACGGGTGTCGGTGCGGCCAACCCGACATTGACTGCGGGTATCGGTCCGTCGACAGGCTTCGTCTTGTGCGTAGCCGAGGGCATGGCGACACGGGCCTGCGCCTTCGGCCGATCGTCCGACCTGGATGTGGATGTCGACTTGGGCGCCGATGCGAACACATCCGAAACGCCCGGCAGATCCCGCAACTGTCCACGGTGGTCGTACGCAACAACGCCGCCGACTGTCAGCACCGCGGCGAGATACCAGGGCAGCATTCCGCCCTTTTTCTTTGTCCGGCTGCCGCGGCGACGCCCGCGGCTTGTCGTGGTCTTAGCCATTCCGCCCCATCCTTAATCCGGGCGGCATTATGCTGCCGATCCGTTGCCGAATGGTTTTCAACGACAGCCCGAATGCGGGAGTTTGCGCACAAGTCGGTCGGGAGGACGCGGCGGTCCATGACTTTCATTCGATTGGAGCCGCCGCCACATCGTCGCCGACGAAGGAGCCGAATAGGCTCGGCTTCCGTGTAGCGTGAGCTTGTGGCGCCCTGTCGAAGCGAGGATCGCCCTCGCGAACGAATCATCGTTCCTTCGAAGACCCCGTCCCGTTGCGTCGGCGCGCCCACCAGACTGCGAACCTTCGGCGGCGGCGGCGTACTGAAGGAATATCGTGCGAGAGGATGAGTAAGCCCAAGGGCACCATCCAGAATCCGAGCACGGGCAGAAAGCCGAGAAAGCCGCCGAATATCAGCAGCCCGCCAACCAGCATGCGCAGCAGTGGTGATTCCGGCAGCCTCAGGCGCCATTTGCCAAGCACGATCTGCCGTGTGTGCGGGTCTATGCCGAAATGCGTCTGTTTTCTGTTTTTATGCATCATTCCCTATCCGGCTGCCTCTCCCACAATTGGGGGCTTCTCCACAGGCTCGCAACAAAACTTCTCACTTTTTTTAAAAAAACAGCTTGGCAAATCGGAAAAGCATTTGTATTAGCAGCCTCACTTCTGCAGGACACGCCGCGCAGATGATCCCTGGTAGCTCAGCGGTAGAGCATTCGACTGTTAATCGACAGGTCGCCGGTTCGAATCCGGCCCGGGGAGCCAGTTTTTAAAGAGCCATTCGCGGTAACGCCCGAATGGCTCTTTTTCATTTTGCGGCTATGGTGCCGGCGACGCCTTCCTCCTTCCTCGCCCCCGGGAATGTCATGAGCGCAAATCCCACAACGCCGATTCTGGTCTGGTTTCGTCGAGATTTGCGCCTTCAAGACAATCAGGCACTTGCCACCGCGGCGCAGACGGGTGGACCGGTGATTCCGATCTACATCAATGAACCGGAGGAAAGCGGCAATGGGCCGCTTGGTGGCGCGCAGCGTTGGTGGCTGCACCATTCGCTCCAGGCATTGCGGGCATCGCTGCGGGCACACGGCTCCGACTTTATCCTGCGGACCGGTGCGCCGTTGGATGTGATCGCCGAGATAGCGCGGGAATCGGGCGCGACGACCGTGTTCTGGAATCGCCGCTACGACCCGAGCGGAATAGGAACCGATGCGCCGTTGAAGAAAGCGCTCGTTGAACGCGGCTTCACCGTCAGCAGCTTTGCAGGGCAACTGTTGCATGAGCCGACACGGCTCCTCACGAAGGGTGGCGGCCCTTATCGCGTGTTCACGCCGTTCTGGCGTGCGCTTGAGGCCAGCGGCGAGCCGGCGGCGCCGATTGAGACGCCGGAAATGATCAGAGCGCCTGTGAGGTGGCCGGCATCCGAGGAGCTTGAACGGTGGAAGCTCTTGCCGACGCGGCCGGACTGGGCATCGACGTTCGCCGAAATCTGGACGCCGGGCGAGCAGGCCGCTGCCGAACGCCTGCACAAATTCGTTGAACATGCCCTTGCCGGCTACAAGGCTGAGCGGGACGTCCCTGCAGCGCAAGGTACGTCCATGCTCTCTGCGCATCTTGCCTTCGGCGAAATCTCTCCGGCGCAGATCTGGCAGGTCACGCGTGGCCTGACGGAAACGCCGGTGGACGATGTCGTCACTTTCCGCAAGGAACTCGCCTGGCGCGAGTTCTCCTACAATCTGCTGTTTCACAATCCGGATCTCGGCCGTCAAAACCTCGATCGTCGTTTTGATGGCTTTCGCTGGCTGGACAATGACGAACAGTTCCACCGCTGGACAAGGGGCCTGACCGGCTATCCGATTGTCGACGCCGGCATGCGGCAGCTCTGGCGCCACGGCTACATGCACAATCGCGTCAGGATGATCGTCGCCTCCTTCCTGATCAAGGACCTGCTGATCGACTGGCGACGCGGAGAGGCGTGGTTCCGCGACACGCTGGTCGATGCAGATCCGGCCTCGAACGCAGCAAGCTGGCAATGGGTGGCGGGGTCCGGCGCCGATGCCTCGCCTTTCTTCCGCATTTTCAACCCGGTGCTCCAGGGCGAGAAATTCGATCCGGAGGGGCTTTATGTGAAGCGTTTCGTTCCGGAGCTCGCTGATCTCGAGGCGCGTTATATCCATCGACCATTCTCGGCCCCCTCGGCAGTACTGGCTGCCGCCGGCATCGAGCTTGGAGTCTCCTACCCCACCCCCATCGTCGACCACGCCTTCGCGCGCGACCGCGCGTTGGCCGCGTTTCAGGAAATCAGAACCTAAAAAATCGCTACAACCGCGCCGCCACCGGTACAAATCCATGGTTGGCCTCTCGCAGGATTATCGCTAGGCTCACGTTACGGATGCAACGATTGCCGGAGGGTGGTTTATGCATGATACAGAAGCCTGCTTTGCCGAATTCGACAACGCCGAGCACCTTTCGACTGAAAATCTCTCGCAGGTGCTGAAGGACTTTCCGCTCAAGGCCCAGATGGTCCTGCGCGGCCTCGTTCACCTTGAGGCCGGCGCGCTGGCGCTCGCTTTGCCCAACGGTCGGCGGCTGCTGGTCAAGGGAAAGGTGCCGGGGCCATGCGCCGCCGTGACACTTCACAACTGGAATCTTCCGCACCGGGCAATCACCGGTGGCACCATCGGCGCCGCGGAAAGTTATATAGACGGCGATTGGGACAGCCCCGATGTCGGCGCCTTTCTCGAGCTTTTCCTTGTCAACGCAGACATCGGCAACAGATTCCCTAACCGGGCGCGCGGGTTGATGCGGCTGGTGGAAAAATTCCTCCACTGGCGCAATGCCAACACCAGGACGGGCGCACAGCGCAATATCTCTGCCCACTACGACCTCGGCAACGCCTTCTACCGTGAATGGCTCGATCCGAGCATGACCTATTCGTCGGCACTTTACGCTAGCGGCGCCAACGATCTGCAGTCGGCCCAGACTGCCAAATACCGGGCACTGGCCGAGGCGACGAATCTACGGCCCGGTGACCATGTGCTTGAGATCGGCTGCGGCTGGGGCGGTTTTGCAGAATTTGCGGCGACCGAGATCGGCTGCAAGGTCACCGGCCTGACCATCAGTCGCGAACAACTCGCGTTTGCCCGGGAACGCATGCACAGGGCCGGCGTCGCCGACCGCGTCGAGCTGAAATTCCAGGACTATCGCGAGGAGAAGGGCCTCTATGACCGAATCGTCTCGATCGAAATGTTCGAGGCGGTCGGGGAAAAATTCTGGTCGACCTATTTCTCGCAGCTGAAGCGCTGCCTGAAACCCGGCGGCAAGGCCGGCCTGCAGATCATCACGATCAAGCCGGAAGCCTACGAGGAGTACCGCTCCAATCCGGACTTCATCCAAAAGTACGTTTTCCCCGGCGGCATGCTGCCGACGCGCGAGCATCTGGTCGATCTCGGGCGCAACGTCGGTCTGCGAATGATCAACGATTTCGGCTTCGGTGGCGACTACGCCCGAACGCTCGGCGAGTGGCGGCAGCGCTTCTGGTCGGTGTGGAGCCGGATCGAGCCGCTCGGTTTCGATCTGCGCTTCAAGCGCCTGTGGGAGTTCTATTTCTACTACTGCGAAGCCGGTTTCCGCGCCCGCAACATCGATGTCCGTCAGATCGTCTTCGAATGAGGCTCGCCGCCGCTACAGCGCCGCGCGTCTTATTAGACGCGCAAAGGTCGCTGTAGCACTTTGAATGGCTGCAAGTTTTTATCCTTAAATCGAATAGGATTTAAGGAAACATGCAGTAGGCTTTACCGATCGTCCGACAACGCCTATGAGGCAACCGATCCAGATCTTTTCTTGAAGGTTCCTCATGCGGCTTGCATGGTTTTTCCTGGCGCTCGCGATCGCGACTGAGGTGGCGGGCCTGACGGCGATGAAGGCCGCATCCGCCAATGGCTCCTATCTCGGCCACGTAGTGATGTATGTCTCCATTGCGCTTTCCTACGTCTTCCTGGCAAAGGCCGTGAAGACCATTTCCGTCGGCGTTGCCTATGCCATCTGGGAGGGGTCCGGGGTCGCGATCATTACGCTCGTTTCGGTGTTCGTGTTCGGCCATGTGCTGACCGGCCGGGAAATGCTGGGCCTGTCGATGGCGGTGGCCGGTATCCTGCTCGTCAATGCAGGCGAACACCGCGAAGAGGACGCTCCGGCCACGGAGGGAGCCATCGATGAGCGCACCTAGTCTCTATTTCGTCTTTGCCGTCATCGCCGGCATCCTCGACATCGCTGCCAATCTCGCTTCGACCAAATCGAATGGCTTCGCGCGCCGCGGCTGGGGCGCGCTTTCCATCGTTCTCGTGCTCGCCGCCTTTGCCTTCCTTGCCGAAGCGGTCAAGGGCATGGAACTTGCGATCGCCTACGCGGTTCTCGGCGCGACCGGGATTTTCGGCACGGCCATTTGCGGCCGCCTGCTCTTCGGCCAGAAGCTCAAGCCGATCGGCTGGGTCGGCCTCGCCCTGATCTTCGGCGCAGTACTGGTGCTTCACACGGCCTGATGTGGCCGCCCCTTGGCGCTCGTGCGGGTGTTCGTCGCTTTTGGCGGCGTCGCGCCTTGCCGGGTCAGCCGGTCAACGAGCGCGAAGTAGGCACCATATGGCAGCAGGCGTGACAACTTTGCGATAGTGATAGAGCGCTTCGGGAAGCTGACTTCGAAATGCTTCGACTTCAGGCCCTCGACGACGTGCTGAGCGGCCTCGTCTGCACTGACCATGCCGGACCTTGCAAATCCAAGCCGCGGCGAACCGGTCGTGTCGACAGGCCCCGGATTGATCAACTGCAGGCGAATGCCGATCCGGTCCAGATCGAGCTTCAAGCTCTCGGCCAGATTGATCAGGGCCGCCTTCGTGGCGCCATGGGCGGCGTTGCCCGGCAAACCGCCATAACCTGCAGCCCCCGACACGATGGCGATGTGGCCCTGCCCCCTTGCCTTCATGTGGGCCACTGCCGGCAGCAGACAATTGACGACACCGTTCACATTGACCGCAAAGCTCCGCTCAAAAGCGTCGCGATGCAGATCGTCGCCCCTCACCGGGATTGTCACCCCCGCATTGAACACGGCCAGAGACAGGTCGCCGTGATCATATTCGATCGATGCCAACACACGTTCCATATCCTGAGGGTCGGTGACATCGCCATCGAGAACGATGATGCGGCCGTCGGCGGCAGCTTCCTGTTGCAGGGCCACCAGTTTTTCGTGATTTCTGGAGGTGACGACCACCGAATAGCCGTCTCGCACCAGCCGCAATGCCAGCGCTCGGCCTATTCCCGAACTCGCTCCCGTTACCCATGCCAACCCATGCTCGGAATTCGTCTTGTGCATACTCATTGCCCATACCTCGGCACGCACCCGCCCGGTGCACGCTCAACTCAAGGGGCCGGCGAATGACACGCCCGGCCCAGACCAATCCCCCTCCAATATCCGGCGCGCACCCAGAGCGGCCTCGACCCTAAGCTTTCCCCTCGAAGACGTTTTTTGTTCGGGACAGGGCAGCGGTGAAACGCTATTTCTTGCCTGGGAAACAGGCTGAGCCGAAAACACGCCAATATTTCGGCGATCCGGTGTCGTTCTCAACGTTCGCCGGCCACTCGGCGTTTTTCTTCGGTAACGCGGCTCGCTTCAGCGGCCGTTCTCAAGCACGAGGTTCTGCAATGGCCATTCTTCCGTCCGTTCTTGAAGCAATCGGCAACACGCCCCTGATCCGGCTGAAATCCGTATCCGAGGCAACCGGCTGCACGATCCTCGGCAAGGCGGAGTTTCTCAATCCGGGACAGTCGGTGAAGGATCGCGCCGCGCTCTGGATCATCCGGGAGGCGGAGAAGGCCGGGCAGTTGAAGCCGGGGGGCGTGATCGTCGAAGGGACTGCCGGCAATACCGGCATTGGCCTTGCCCTCGTCGGGCAGGCACTCGGCTATCGGACCGTCATCGTCATTCCGGAAACCCAGAGCCAGGAAAAGAAGGATGCGCTGCGTCTTCTTGGAGCAGAGCTCGTCGAAGTGCCGGCTGTGCCGTACAAGAACCCGAACAACTACGTGAAGATCTCCGGTCGCCTGGCCGCTGAACTCGCAAAGACCGAACCGAACGGCGCCATCTGGGCAAACCAGTTCGACAATGTCGCCAATCGTGACGCCCATGTCGCCACCACGGCGCCTGAAATCTGGCGCGATACGGACGGCAAGGTCGACGGCTTCATCTGCTCTGTCGGCTCCGGCGGTACGCTTGCGGGCGTTGCAGAGGGCCTGCGCGCCAAGAACCCTGCGATCAAGATCGGCCTTGCCGACCCTGATGGTGCGGCGCTCTACAATTACTACGCGCACGGGGAGTTGAAGGCGAGCGGAAGCTCCATCACCGAGGGCATCGGCCAGGGCCGCATCACCGCCAACCTCGAAGGCTTCAGTCCAGACTTTTCCTACCAGATCTCCGATGCCGAGGCCGTGCCGCTGGTCTTCGACCTGATCGAACGCGAAGGCATTTGCGTCGGCGGATCAACGGGCATCAATATTGCCGGCGCCGTCCGGCTCGCCAAGGAGCTCGGTCCGGGACATACGATCGTGACGATCCTTTGCGACTATGGTAACCGCTATCAATCGAAACTCTTCAACCCGGACTTCCTGGCCTCGAAGGGCCTGCCTGTTCCGGCCTGGTTGAAGGGCCCCTCAAGCATCACCGTTCCATACGAATCAGTCGGATAAGATTTGCGATGACAAAGACCGTGACTGCCCTCTTCCGCGAAGATTTCTATCTCTCGACTTGCGAAGCAAGTGTCACCGGAATTCTGGAGGATGGCGGGATCGAGCTTGATCAGACCTGCTTCTACGCCACGTCAGGCGGACAGCCGGGCGATAGCGGCTTCCTGGAGCGCAGCGACGGCAGCCGCATCGACGTTGCCGTTGCCCGTCATGGCGCGACGAAGGACATCATCATCCATGTCCCGGCGGAAGGACAGCCAGCGCCTGATATCGGCGAGAAGCTGGTCGTGCATATCGACTGGCCGCGCCGCTACCGGCTGATGCGCATGCACACGGCTTGCCATCTGCTCTCCGTCGTTTGTCCCTTCCCGATCACGGGCGCAGCCGTAGGCGAAGATGAAAGCCGGGTCGATTTCGACATGAGCGAAACGATCGATAAGGACGAGGTGACGGCAGCGCTGAGGAAGCTCGTCGACGAGAACCACCCGGTCTATCTGCAGTGGATCACCGACGAGGAACTCGCAGCCAACCCCGGTATCGTCAAATCCAAGAATGTACGCCCGCCCGTCGGGCTTGGTCGCGTCAGCCTTGTCTGCATCGGTGAAAACTCGGCGATCGACAGCCAGCCCTGCGGCGGTACACATGTGTCGGAAACCCAGGAAGTCGGCGCGATCCACATCGCCAAGATCGAGAAGAAGGGCAAGGAAAACCGCCGTTTCCGCATCCGCTTCGGCACGGCAGACGACCGCCAGACAATCTGAACAGGAGATACGACCATGACCAACAACAAAAGCGCTTACGTCGTTTCTCCGGACTGGTTGCAGCAGCGGCTCAACAATCCCACCATTCGCATTCTCGATGCCGCCTGGTATCTGCCAGCCCAGAACAGAGACCCGAAAGCGGAGTACGACGTGGGCCACATTCCCGGTGCCGTGTTCTTCGACCAGGATGCGATCGCCGATCACACGAGCGGACTGCCGCATACGCTGCCGACGCCGGAAGCCTTCGCCACGGCCGTTGGTGCGCTCGGTGTCAGCGAGACCGATACGATCGTCGTCTATGACGGCCCGGGCATCATGACCGCGCCGCGCGTGTGGTGGATGCTGCGCATCATGGGCGCAAAGGACGTCTATGTGCTCGATGGCGGCATGGACGGCTGGAAGAAGGACGGACGCCCGGTGACGACGGACGTTCCCTCGCCCACGCCCGTCACGTTCAACGTTACTTTCACGCCTTCGGCGGTAACCTCGCTTGAGCGCATGAAGGACATCGTGCAATCAGGCAAGGTCCAAATTGCCGATGCGCGGGGCGCCGGGCGCTTCCTCGGCGAAGAGCCAGAGCCGCGTGCCGGAATGCGCTCCGGCCACATGCCGGGCGCGCACAGCCTGCCTTCCACCACCTTTTCCGAGAACGGCAAGTTCAAAGATCTCGACACGCTGCGCAAGACATTTGCCGAGGCGGGCGTCGACCTTTCCAAGCCCGTGGTGACAACCTGCGGCTCAGGCGTCACGGCAGCCATCATCACGCTGGCGCTGCAATCCCTCGGCCACACCGACAATACGCTTTACGACGGCTCCTGGTCCGAATGGGGTGGCCGCGCGGATACCTCCGTTGTGACCGGCAGCGAGTGACATCATGCGCCCTCCCAAGCTCGCCTCACTGACTGCCCACGTCACCGAACTGGAAATGACGGCACCGCCCAAGCAGAGCTTGCCGATGCCGGTCAACATCCAGACGGCAATCCTGCGCGTGTCCGACATCCCGCTGAATTACTATCGGTTCCTCTATCTGCGGGTTGGCAAACGCTGGCACTGGGCCGATCGTATCCGCATGAGCGACGAAAAGCTGGCTGCGTTACTCGCCGACAAACGCACGAGCGTTACCGTGCTCTATGTCAACGGCGCACCTGCCGGCTTCTTCGAGCTTCACCAGGCCGATGACAACGTCGTCGAGCTGACGCATTTCGGCTTGATGGAGCACGCGCTCGGGCTTGGCCTCGGCAAATGGTTCCTGCTGCAAACGCTGTTTGCTGCGTGGACCTTGAACCCGAGCAAGGTTACGGTCACGACCAACAATCTCGACCACCCACGGGCGCTCCAGCTCTATCAGCAATTCGGCTTCTCGCCCGTCGCCACCCGCGAAGCGACCATCGAGCCGCTGACGGACGAAGAACTGCTGGCCTTCGCTAAGAATCTCTGACGTCCGCACGGCCGCAAGTTTCGGGTGTCGCCGCCGCACCAGGCGGGGCACAGTGCGCATCAAATGATCCCTATTGATCTGGAGATGCACGATGGCCCTGCGCTACATACCGATGTCCACCGATCAGGCCGAGCGCCTAAGACAGGGTGGCAACGATGCTTATGGCAACCCGCCGGAACGCCAGATATCCGATGGCGACGGCGTTCCCTGTCGGCATTGCCTTGGCAACGTCGATGCCGGCGACACCTATCTGATCTTCGCGCTGCGGCCTTTTACGTCGCTGCAGCCCTATGCCGAGACCGGTCCGGTTTTCATGCATGCCGACGAATGCCCGGCATATAGCGACGAAGTTCGGCCGCCCATCCTGACGTCGAGCAAAGACTATCTGCTGCGCGGCTACGGCAGCAATGAGCGCATCATCTATGGGACCGGCGGCGTGGTTCCCGCCGAGCAGCTCGAATCTCGCGCTGAAGCTCTGCTCTCCATGCCTGAGGTCGCAAGTGTGCATGTCCGATCGGCCAAGAACAATTGTTATCAATGCAGGATAGAGCGCCCCTGAAGCGTCGGTCCGGCCATGGCCGGACCGACTTCGTTAGGGTTCAGGCGACGTTGAGCACCGCTTCCGGCGCGTAGGCGTCGTAACCGAGTGCCTCGGCAACGGGGGCGTTGGTCACCCGTCCGCGGTGAACGTTGAGACCGGCACGCAGGTGCCGATCTTCCGCGACTGCCTTCAGACCACGATCAGCCAGTTGCAGACCGTAGTGCAGCGTGGCGTTGTTGAGCGCATGGGCTGACGTCACCGGGACGGCGCCAGGCATATTCGCGACGCAATAGTGGACGATCCCGTCGACCTCGTAAGTCGGGTCCGAATGGGTGGTCGCGTGCGATGTCTCGAAGCAGCCGCCCTGGTCGATGGCGACATCGACGATGACGGCACCCTTCTTCATCCCGGTCAGCATTTCCCGCGTCACAAGCTTAGGTGCGGCAGCGCCTGGAATGAGAACGGCTCCGATGACCAGATCGGCAGAGAAAACCTCATCCTCGAGGGCATCGATGGTGGAGTAGCGCGTGTGTATACGACCGCCGAAGATGTCGTCGAGCTGGCGCAGACGAGGAATAGAGCGATCGAGGATGCTGACATCAGCGCCAAGTCCAGCTGCCATTCTGGCGGCATGGAGGCCGACGACGCCGCCGCCGATAATCGCGACCTTGGCGGGAAGCACACCGGGCACACCGCCGAGCAGAATGCCGCGGCCACCGTTGGCCTTCTGCAGCGATGTCGCACCGGCCTGAATGGCCAGGCGACCCGCGACTTCCGACATCGGCGCCAGAAGCGGCAAGCCGCCGCGCTCGTCCGTGACGGTTTCATAGGCGATGGCCGTGACGCCCGAATTGAGCAGACCCTTGGTCTGTTCCGGATCCGGCGCGAGATGCAGGTAGGTATAGAGAATTTGGCCCTCGCGCAGCTGTGCCCATTCGGAAGGCTGCGGCTCCTTGACCTTGACGATCATGTCCGATTTTTCGAACACATCCTTTGCCGTCGCGACTATCTTCGCGCCAGCGGCACGGTAGGTATCGTCATCCGCGCCGATCCCCGCTCCTGCCTTGGTTTCAATGATAACCTCGTGGCCGTGAGCGACATATTCACGTACCGACCCGGGGGTCAGGCCGACTCGGTATTCATGGTTTTTGATTTCCTTCGGGCAACCGACACGCATCGCGCGTTCCTCTCCTGTTGTGGGCAATTTTGCCTCATTGACACGCCCTCAGCAAAACACGCGGCGAAACGAATGTCCTTGCAAAGATGTCTCCGCGGAGGCATCAATTTCGAAGAATATTGCGTCATTGTCCGAGCTATTGGTGGAAATCGCGAATGAGTGAACTTGATGCCATCGATCATGCGATTCTGCGCATTCTTCAGCAGAACGGCAGGATTTCGAACGCCGATCTGGCGGCCAAGGTAGGGCTGTCGCCATCGGCCTGTTCGCGCCGGGTCGATATCCTGGAGAAATCAGGCACCATCAGCGGCTACCACGCCCGCCTCGCCCACAAGGCGCTCGACTACCAGATCATGGTGATCGTGCATATTTCCCTGTCCGGGCAGTTCGCCAAGACGCTGGCCGAGTTCGAGGCAGCGGTAAAGCTCTGCCCCAATGTTCTCGTCTGTTACCTGATGTCGGGCGAATACGACTACATTCTGCGGGTCGCGGCCAAGGACCTGCAGGACTACGAACGCATCCACCGAGACTGGCTTTCCGCCCTGCCCCATGTGGTCAAGATCAACTCGAGCTTTTCCTTGCGGGAAGTGATCGACCGGCCGAACGTCGGCATATAACGAGCTGCGATAGCGTTAGCGGCCGACGACGCAATCGCGACCACGCGCTTTCGCTGAATAGAGCCTGAGATCAGCCTCAGACAGCAGATGCGCAATCGCGACACCATCGTCAGGCGTGGACGACAATCCGATGCTGACGGTCACGGCTTTGCCATCGGGGGTGAAAACACCAGCGGACACCGCTAGCCGGATGGTCTCGGCATGCCTCAGCGCATCGGCATGCGACAATCCCGGGCACAGCACGACGAACTCTTCACCGCCATAACGAAAGAGCCGATCTCCCTGGCGCAAGCGTGCTTTCATCACTTCCACAAGCTTCTGCAGGATGCGGTCACCCTCCTGGTGGCCGAAGCGATCGTTGACGCCCTTGAAGTGATCGACGTCGATGATCAACAGACTGACCGCAGCTTTTGAGGCTACGGCAGCGCGCAGCATCTGCGGCCCTTCGATATCGAAGCGGCTGCGGTCGAGACATCCCGTCAGCGTGTCCTGGCCGGACCGTGAAAGCAGGTCTTCATAGCGTTCGCGGAAAGTCAGATCGTTGAAGATGTCGCCGAGAGGCCGGTCCGACATCGCCAGGAACGGATGGCGCGAAACATTGAGATAGAGGCCGATAGCGATGGCGTAGAAAGTCGCGGCCAGCATTTTCGCGATCCATCCGCCCCACAGCACCTCCATAGGCGCATCGTTCAGCCAGTGCAGAGCCGCGTAAAATGCCAATTGATCGAAGCTCAGGATCACGACACCGCAGATCAGGAAGCGGACGGTTACGAAGCGGCGCAACCATTTGCCGAGACGCTCGTAGAGCAGGATGATCAGGAGCGTATCGAGGTAGAGAACCAACGTCCCCCACACCATCAGCCCGCCCATTTCATCGATGAAGGCGATGTCGGCCGAACGGCCCGGAACAATCGAAACAGTCTCGTGCTGGCGCAGCAGCAGGCTGAGGATGACCGTGAGCAAGTTTCCCGCGAGCAGACCATAGATCGGCTGACGGACGGTCGCGGCATCCTCCTTCACGTAAAGCAAGAGGATGATCATCAGCTTGCCGGAGAAAAGCACGACCGATCCCGGAGAGACGATCCCGAACGGCAATTGCACGTAAAAGACCGCCGCCAGATAGGTTTCGATGAAATGCATCACGCCCAGGGCCGCGACAAAAACGCCGAGACCCAGCCGGGCACGAAGCTGCAACAACCAGATCATCGCCGTGACGTAGACCAGTGCTTCGCCGACGAAAATAATGAGATTGGCGTTGGGCATGCTGTTGAAAAGGTTCCGGTTTCGCCAGACAAACCGTTAGGTGGAAAGCTTAAAGAAAACTTTAGCTCGGTTGCAGACGGACCGGAATTGCAATGCGAGAATCAACTGCTTTGCGAAGTGTTGCCTTTCCGGCATAGTCGCGACCAACCCACCGTGGTTCGCATGTCAAATCAGAAACCGCGGATTGCACACGCAATGGCATTCATCAATGGAGGGCAAGCATGCAATCGACGACATCCCCGTTCCACCTCTCGCGCCGCTCGCTTCTGTCCGGCGTCGCCGCCGCCTCGGCGCTGGTAATGCTTCACCCCTTCTCCGCACGTGCTGCCGCCAACCAGGCGCATCTGCGCATCATGGAAACGACCGACCTGCACGTTCACGTCTTTCCCTACGACTACTACGGCGACAAGCCGAACGACACGCTGGGGCTAGCACGCACGGCCTCGATCGTCGACGCCATCCGGGCGGAGGCAACCAACTCGATCCTCGTCGATAACGGCGACTTCCTGCAGGGAAACCCGATGGGCGACTACATCGCCTATCAGCGTGGCATGAAGGATGGTGACATCCATCCTGTTATCGCTGCAATGAACGTGCTTGGCTACGATTGCGGCACGCTCGGCAACCACGAATTCAACTATGGCCTTGATTTCATGTTCAAGGTGCTGAACGGCGCCAACTTCCCGCTGGTCTGCGCCAACCTGACCAAGGGCGCGCTCGCCGCCGATGCCCGACAGGACCAGCTGTTCCTCAAGCCCTACGTCATTCTCGACCGCAAGGTGAAGGACGGTGCCGGCGCCGAGCATGCGATCCGGGTCGGGCTCATCGGTTTCGTGCCTCCGCAGATCATGTCCTGGGACGCAAAGCACCTTGAGGGCAAGGCCAATGCCCGCGATATCGTCACGGCGGCCCAAGCCTGGGTTCCGCAGATGCGCGAGGAAGGTGCCGATATCGTCATCGCGCTTTCCCACTCCGGCATCGGTCAGCAGGACTACGCCGAAAACCTCGAAAACGCATCGGTTCCGCTGGCCGCGGTCGAAGGCATCGACGCCATCGTGACCGGGCATAGCCATCTCGATTTCCCCGGTCCGAAGTTCGCCAAAATCGCCGGCGTCGACAATGCCAAGGGGCTGATTTCGGGCAAGCCCGGCGTCATGGGCGGGTTCTGGGGTTCGCATCTCGGCCTGATCGATCTGCTGATCGAACGCGAAGGCGGCGCCTGGCGCGTCATCAGCTCCACCAGCGAAGCGCGGCCGATCTACCGGCGCGAGGACAAGAAGGTGATCGCCGAGGTCGCCGAAAAGCCGGAAGTGCTGGCGGCGGCACAAAAGGAACACGAGGCAACACTTGCCTATGTTCGCACGCCGGTCGGCAAAAGCGCGGTGCCGCTCTATTCCTACTTCGCCCTGGTCGCCGACGATCCGTCTGTCCAGATCGTCAGCCAGGCGCAGACCTGGTACATCAAGGACATGCTGAAGGATACGGAGCACAAGGATCTGCCTGTGCTCTCCGCTGCGGCTCCATTCAAGGCCGGCGGTCGCGGCGGCGCCGACTACTACACCGACGTTCCGGCCGGCGACATCGCCATCAAGAACGTCGCCGATCTCTATCTCTACCCCAACACGGTCCAGGCCGTCGTCATCACCGGCGAGCAGGTGCGCAACTGGCTGGAAATGTCCGCAGGCATCTTCAACCAGGTGAAGGCTGGAGCCTCGGATGCAGCCCTGATCAACGGTGACTTTCCGTCCTACAACTTCGATGTCATCGACGGCGTCACTTACCAGATCGACCTGTCCGAGCCGCCGAAGTTCGACAAGGACGGCAATGCCATCAACCCGTCAGCCAATCGTATCAAGAACCTGAACTTCAATGGACAACCGATTGACCCGGCGCAGAAATTTGTCGTCGCGACGAACAACTACCGCGCCGGTGGCGGCGGCCATTTCCCTGATATCGCTGCCGACAAGGTGGTCTTCGTGGCACCCGACACCAACCGCGACGTAGTGGTTCGCTACATCATTGACCAGGGAACCATAAATCCGGCGGCCGATGCCAACTGGACCTTCGCGCCACTCGCGAACACCAGCGTCACGTTCGACAGCGGCCCGAAGGCAAGGCAGTTCCTGTCGCAGGTCAAAGGCGTGACGATCGAGGATGCGGGTGAAGCCGCAGAAGGATTCGCCCGTTTCCGCATCAAGCTGTGATGCCGAGTGCCCCCGCAAGGCGGGGGTACGTCCCCTGGCGTGGAGAACGGAAGTGCCGCTACCAGCAAATGCCAAAAGCGGCAATGCGGATGCTGAAGCAGCCATCAATCTGGACGTGAGTGAGCCGCTTGCGCTTACGATGGACACGAGCTCTTGACGCCAAGTCACTGCAATATTTTTATAAATCGGACGTCGCGGCTTGCCGCCAACAATCAGACTTGCCGCGACGGGGCGTCGTCAGAAAACAACGACGGTCCGGTCTGGTCGATGATCTGGCGGCCCTTGCGGAAAGCGGCATCGATCGCGTCTTGTTCGGACGTGAACAGATCGGCCCGGATGAAGCTGCGCACCCGCACGTCGCCTTCGGCGATCGTCTTCTCGATGCTGCCAGCCAGACGGAACTGCGAGCCTTCGCGCATCGGTGTCGCGCGGATCGTGCACTCTGCATAGGCTTCGGTTTTTCCCGATGCGCCTTGAGCCTCGTTTTCGGTGGAGCCGGAGCGGCCGAACAGTTTTGAGAAAAATGATGCCATGAGCAAGACTTAGACGCGACGGCGAAAGCTGTCAAAGCCAAAGTGTCGATGTCGACCCTCTGCCATTACGTCTCCGCCCACCAGCCGTCAGATGATCAGATTGGACAGGATCTCGTTCTCGGTGATGTCCTGATACCGCAGGCCGGCAGCGTCGAACCGCGACTTCAGGATCGGGAAATTCTCCGCGTGCTTGGTCTCTATGCCGATGAGGATCGAACCGAAATTGCGCGCGGACTTCTTCAAATATTCGAAGCGCGAGATATCGTCCTCGTCGCCGAGCAGGTTGAGGAAGTCGCGCAAGGCACCAGGGCGCTGCGCCATGCGCAGGATGAAATACTTCTTGAGCCCCGCATGCCGCATCGCCCGCTCCTTGACGTCAGGAAGACGCTCGAAGTCGAAGTTGCCGCCGGAGACGACGGCGATGACGGTCTTGCCTTCAAGCTTTTCGCGACCGATCGCGTCCAGCGCCGTGATCGACAATGCGCCTGCGGGCTCGAGCACAACGCCCTCGACATTCAACATGTCGATGATCGTCATGCAGATCGCGTTTTCCGGAAGCAGCATGACCTGGTCGGCAGAGAAGCGGCGAAGAGCCGCAAAATTCAGATCGCCGATCCGCCCGACAGCTGCGCCATCGACGAAGTTGTCGACTTGGTCGAGCGTGACAAGACTGCCGGTCTCGAGGCTCTGCCGGAGGCTCGGCGCGCCTGATGGTTCGCAGAAGACGAAATGGTCGGCGGCGACATCATCCTTCAGATAGCCGGTGACGCCGGCCGACAGGCCACCGCCACCGACCGGAAGCACGACGAGATCGGGCCTGACGCCCTCGGGCAATTGCTCGGCGATTTCAGCGGCAACAGTCGCCTGCCCTTCGATGATGTCGAGATGATCGAACGGCGGCACCATGACGCCATCGATCGTTTCCACATGCTCGCGCGCAGCCTTGTAGCATTGGTCGAAGATGTCGCCGACAAGGCGGATCGTGATGAACTCGCCGCCGAACATGCGGGTCTTGTCAATCTTCTGCTGCGGCGTGGTCACCGGCATGAAGACGACGCCAGGAACACTGAAATGCCGGCAGACGAAGGCGAAGCCCTGCGCGTGGTTGCCTGCCGAGGCGCACACGAAGGTCTTGCCCGTCGCGCCGGCACCAAGCACCTTGCGGAAGAAATTGAACGCGCCTCTGATCTTGTAGGAGCGAACCGGCGAAAGGTCCTCGCGCTTGAGGAAGATGTTGGCGCCGTACCTGGCGCTCAGATGTTCGTTCAATTGCAGCGGCGTGGCCGGAAAAATATCACGCATCGCCGTGGTTGCGTTGTCAACATCCTGCTTCGTCACGTGAGGTCATCCATTGAGTTTGCCGATGGCAGCCGCTATTGCACATTGCAGCGCTCGAGGCCATCGCTTTGACTCGAATCGACCGGCGGTGGACAATGTAACCGCTTCGCGCCTCGCCAGATCACGTAGTTTCATTTCCAGGAAATCGAACGTTTGAACGCAACCCTGATCCGGCCCGCTGTGCACATCGCAGCGATCCTCGGCCTCTACCTGTCGGTGGCGATGCTCGTGCCGGCGATGGTCGACCTCTATTACGGCCATCGCGATTGGCAGATCTTTGCTGTATCCGCCTTCATGATCGGCGGCCTTTCGGCAGCGACGTTCATGGCGACGCGCATGGGACCGCCGCCGTTTTCGAAGAAGTTCGGCTTTCTGCTGGTCAACCTGCTCTGGGCGGTATTTTCAGTCGTCGGCGCCATCCCGCTGTGGCTGTCTTCATTGAAGCTCGACTTCGCGCAGGCGCTGTTCGAATCCGTCTCCGCCATCACGACAACCGGATCGACCGTCATCGTCGGGCTCGACGATGCGCCGCCGGGACTGCTCGTCTGGCGCTCGCTCTTGTGCTGGCTCGGCGGCATCGGCATCGTCGTCCTTGGCCTGTTCATCATCCCCTATCTCCGGGTTGGCGGCATGTCGTTCTTCAAGATGGAATCCTCCGATACGAGCGACAAGCCGTTCGCTCGCGTCGCAAGCTTCAGCCGCGCATTCCTTCTCATCTATATCTCGATCACGGTTCTCTGCACGATCGGGTACAACATGACGGGCATGAACCGGTTCGACGCGATCAATCATGCGATGTCGACGGTGGCGACGGGCGGTTTCTCGACGCATGATGCGTCATTCGGCTATTTCGGCAGTATCCCGCTGCTCTGGACGGCGACCTTCTTCATGGCGCTCTGCAGCCTGCCGTTCTCGATCCTGATCGTGCTTGTCGTGCGCGGCCGCCTCGACGCGCTTCGCGACCCGCAGATCATCGTCTTCCTCGGCTATCTCTCGGCCTTCTCGATCGCCGTGGCGATCTATCATCGCCTCGTCAGTGGCGTCGAGTTTCACCTGGCGCTTGCACATTCCTTCTTCAACATCACCTCGATCCTTTCGACCAGCGGCTATGCGAGCGAGGACTACAGCCTGTGGGGTCCCTTCGTGGTGATGGTCGCTTTCATCGCAACCTTCATGGGCGGCTGTTCCGGATCGACTGCCGGCGGCATCAAGGCCTATCGCTTCGTGGTGCTCTTCAACGCCATCCGCTCGGGCCTCAACAAGCTCATCTACCCCAATGCGATCTATGCCGTACGTTACGGTAACAACACTGTTGATGCCGATACGCAGCGCGCGATCTTCCTGTTCTTCACCACCTATATCCTGCTGTGGGTGCTGGGCAGCCTCGGCATGGGCGCGCTCGGCTATGATTTCATAACCGCGACCTCAGCGGTCATCACCTGCCTTTCCAATGTCGGTCCCGGCCTCGGCAGTCTCATTGGCCCGGCGGGCAACTTCTCGACACTCCAGGACCCGGAGCTTTATCTCCTGTCGCTGATGATGTTGCTGGGTCGTCTGGAAGTGCTGACCGTTCTGGTGATTCTGACGCCGATCTTCTGGAAACATTGACCATTGCCGCGCCGGCCCTATCGTCTTGACTCGATGCGGCAAATGCCGAAAGTCGCATCCAAGGGACAAAGGGGAACGTCATGGCGAAACATCGGTCACTGCTGGCGGTGCTAACCGCCGCAAGCATGCTCTGCATAAGCGTCGAGGCAAAGGCCGGGCCGCTCGTCGACGCCGCGACCAAGGCGGAACAATTGGCGACCTCCGGCGACCCGGCCAAAGCACGGGAACTCCTGCGGCAAGCGGTCGGTGATTTTTCGCAAACCCTGCCGTTCTCCATCGGCAAGGCCGTCTTCATCACCAAGGAACCGGCTGGCTATGCCATGTACGAGCCCAAGGACGGGACCGTCTTCAAGACCGGGGAAGCGCTCGTATCCTACGTCGAACCGGTCGGCCTCACCTGGAAGGACGCGGCCACCAAGGGCAAGTTGGAAACGCACTTCACCGTCGATTTCGACATCCTCAATCCCAAGGGCGATATCCTTGCCGGGCAGAAGGCATTTGGCGACTTCACCTTCACCGGTTACCTCAAGAACCAGGAGATCTATTCGACCCTGACGATCGACGTTTCCGGGGCTCCGGTCGGTGACTACGTGCTGCGCTTCCATTTCAACGATATCAACAGCGGCAAGACAGCGACGATCGATCAGCCGTTCAAGATAGCCGGACCGTGAGACAATGCCTGACATGATTACGACGATCGGCTTCGATGCCGATGATACGCTTTGGCAAAACGAACAGTTCTATCGCCTGACCGAGGCGCGCTTCGCCGAACTGCTCAAGGACCATGCCGACACGGAAAGCCTGCCCGCACGGCTGCTGGCCGCCGAAAAGCGCAACCTCGGCCTGTACGGTTTTGGCATCAAGGGCTTCGTGCTGTCGATGGTGGAGACCGCTGTCGACGTGACGGACGGGCGCGTCCCGTCATCGGTGATCGCAGAAATCCTTGCGGCCGGACGCGAGATGCTGGTCCACCCGGTCGAGCCGCTGCCACATGTCAAGGAAACGCTCGAGACGCTTCATGGCACCTTCCGGTTGGTGATGATTACCAAGGGCGACCTCTTCGACCAGGAGCGCAAGCTCGCCGCCTCTGGATTGGGCGATTACTTCAACGCCGTCGAAATCGTCAGCGACAAAACGGCCGCCACATACGATCGCATCTTCACACGCCACGGCGACGGCCCGGCGAAAAGCCTGATGGTCGGCAACTCGTTGAAGTCCGACATCGTCCCTGCCCTCGAGGCCGGCAGTTGGGGCATCTATGTGCCGCATGCCCTCACCTGGGCATTCGAGCATCACGACAAACCCGACAGCCATCCGCGCTTCCGCGAGATCGCCGATCTCGGTGGTCTGTCGGATGCACTGCAAACGTTGCCCGACGACAGCGCCGCGCGTCTAAATAAGACGCGCTAAGGTCGCTGTAGCCCTTTGAATTGCTGCCTGTTTTTATCCTTAAATCGAATAGGATTTAAGGAACCATGCAGTAGGGCTCTCGCCTGGACCAGAGCGGCTTTGACATCGTAAGTTGCGATGACGAGGCTTGTGGTCCTGCGCTTTAGGGCGACCCGAAAAGAGCTATGAAATCCGAACGAATCGGAGAAAGCTGCG
Source organism: Ensifer sp. NM-2 (assembly GCF_003024455.1). Classification (NCBI taxonomy): domain Bacteria; kingdom Pseudomonadati; phylum Pseudomonadota; class Alphaproteobacteria; order Hyphomicrobiales; family Rhizobiaceae; genus Ensifer; species Ensifer sp. NM-2. The sequence continues at coordinate 1,725 of NZ_PVZR01000018.1, read as the reverse complement.
GGAAACCGAAAGGCACGTTGAGGGAGAAACAGTTTGGCGGAGCTATTCGGGGCCACTGTCGCCATGGCGTTCACCAGCATGCTGATCGGGTGGATTGTCAGGAAGCTTTCCTCCACGGGCGTCTTTGCATCTCGCCTTGTCGGCTTGGCAATAATGCTGTTCATCGCACCGCCGATCTACATTTTCGCGTCAGGCGGCCCGTATTTCCAGGCATTCTTCGCCTATAGCCTTGGAGCACTGCTTGCTGGCGCGATCTTCTATTGTCTGCGCCAGAAGGAAAAGGACGCATAAACTCCGCCCGATCCAAAGCGCCTTCCGCTTTGCGGCCGTCGAAATAGCCCGATCCACGGCCCGGCAGCGGGCCCGAAATTGCAATGCAGAGCGTATGTGCGCGTGCAGACGACCGGGTATCGCAGAGACGCTGGCAGCCATCGCACCGCTCGCGGAATCGGCCAGATCTGTGTTATGTGCCGCCATCAATCGAAATCGAGGTGATCGACATGGCCGAAAATTGGGAAAAGCCCGTAGCTTTGGCCCTGGAGGGACCGGAGAAATACACGACCATTACGAACACGACCGAAGCGTCCTGGGCGATGATCGAGGACTGGCCGCTCGAAGACAGCGCGCTGCTGACACTGGCACTCGATACGTGTGCTGCCGTGATCGAGGGCAAGCAACCGGCAGAGGCCGCCCGCAAAGCCTTCATCGATGCTGCGCGCGAAGCGGGCATTCCCGTCCGGGAGTAACCTTGCGCCCCGGGATAGAGCCCGGCTTACCCCTGTTACAAATGTACCTAAAGCGACGCGCGTCTTATTAGACGCGCAAGGTCGCTGTAGCACTTTGAATTACTGCAGGTTTCCTTAAATCGAATACGATTTAAGGAAAGTAGGTCGCCCTCCGGTGGATCGGCACTACCGGCTTCAAAGGCAAATTGGTCGCGCCCAATATAAAGCGACGCCTAAAACATGCCGAACGAGGCGCGAACATCCACAGTACGAACCCGGCCTACCCTTCCCCAATAACCCATTTGAGGGAGGAACAATTGGTGAAAGCGCCGGCAGCGGCTGAGGTCGTCCGGCTGCTCCAAACTCACCGTGAGGCTCACGCTATCGGCCAGCAAGAACGCGACAATCAAGTTTGGATGCAGAACCGCTTCGCCTTCGGACGATCCGCAACAATAAAGACTTCTGAAGACGCCATTTTTCGTTTCTCGACAGCCATTCGACAGCTGCCGTTCAGCTTCAATTAAGCCTAACTCCCAAATAGTGGGGACGATCATAAATCGAGGAAATCTGTGGTGGCGCTTCCCGGACCGGCTTTCATTCTCGCTCTCGTCGCCTTCATCGTCGTGGTACCTCTTGCGGCCAAGAAGGCTGAAGAGGGCCGGATTTACAGCCACAGCATCGCCACGAACTTCTAAACTGACGCCGCAGGTCTGCAACACGCCCCGGCGCACATCTCCTAAAGCTTGCCGTAACCATTCCTAGGTTTCGCCACCTCGACCGCGGTCGAAATACGGCATCTGCCGTATGTCACTGATCTCCCTGCCGATCTACGCCAAGGTTCCCCGTTTGCTAACCGTAGTGCGCCGGGTTCGAACCAAGGAGGTGGCATGAAAGCAGCCGCGTCCCAGGAGAGAACGGACCATTGAGATGCAGGTGATGATCGAGGGACAGTCACGCTTCCGGCCTTTCGGCTTACCTTATTGGGGTTTCGAAGATCTCA
>NZ_PVZR01000189.1:0-320 GCF_003024455.1 Ensifer sp. NM-2 | reverse complement strand
GTCCTTCGGTTCTGAACCAGTCTCCAATGCGTGACCCTGATGCCTTGGCTTCGGTCACAGAGTGGCGTTCGGCTCCCGGTTTCCCATTCTCCTTAAGGAGCGCAGCCCGGACCTGCCGGGCTCGCTAGACGACAATCAGGACAACCGGGATATCGTCGACGCGCCTCCCATCGTGCTTTCGCCGCGCGGCTCATAAGCGCGCTGGTCACGCAGGATCTGGAAGGCGATCGTCAAAAGCTTGCGCGCGATCGCCACACGCGCCTTGTTGGTTCCTCTGATCTTCAGATGCTCGTACTGGTCATGAAGTTGCGCATCGCTGG
>NZ_PVZR01000188.1:0-328 GCF_003024455.1 Ensifer sp. NM-2 | reverse complement strand
AAACCGCCGCTCCCCTTCGAGGCATAGCCGAGAAGGACAAGGCAGCGGCGAAAACAAACCGAAAATCTTCTCTGAACAAACGCTCGGCCAAGCCGAAACGCAAGGGCCGCCTACAAGCGGCCTTTTTTCTTGGGTAAAATCAGAACGTCCCTTACGCGAGACAAATCCTTTGGGATTTGCTCGGCACAGACCGTAAATCCCAAGGGATTTACCTTATCGCGATAAACCGCACAGCGGTTTACGCACCGGATAAACCGCATAGCGGTTTACCGAGATGGCGCGGGGTGGAGCAGCCCGGTAGCTCGTCAGGCTCATAACCTGAAGGCCG
>NZ_PVZR01000187.1:0-330 GCF_003024455.1 Ensifer sp. NM-2 | reverse complement strand
GCGATCGTCCAGCTTCTGCGAGATATGGTGCGTCTCAATATCGCCGGGCCTGACCGTGGGCTTTCGCACGGCCAAATGAAAAAGACGAAGGGAACAAGAGAATGAATAAGCTTTTCAAAGGCGGAGCTCTTTTACTGGCGATTGTGGCGGGCCTAGCCGGGCCAGCCATCGCACAGACCTATCCAGATCGTACGATACAAGTGATCGTGCCTTATGCCCCGGGTGGCCAAGGCGACATCACCGCGCGACTGATCGCCGAGCAGCTATCCCCCGCACTTGGCCAGCCGGTCGTCGTCGAAAACCGGCCCGGCGCGAACGGCTCGATTGGCA
>NZ_PVZR01000186.1:0-332 GCF_003024455.1 Ensifer sp. NM-2 | reverse complement strand
CCGGCGTCGTGCGTCCCGGCAAGCTCGCCGTCATCGGCAACGGCGTGGTCATCGACCCGCATGCGCTGATCGCTGAAATCGACAAGCTCGGCAAGCAGGGCGTGACGATCACCCCGGAGAACCTGCGTGTTGCCGACAACGCCACGCTCATTCTTTCGCTGCACCGCGAACTCGACGGCTTCCGCGAAGACGCTGCCTCCAACAACGGCACCAAGATCGGCACCACCCGCCGCGGCATCGGCCCGGCCTATGAAGACAAGGTCGGCCGTCGTGCGATCCGCGTGATGGACCTTGCCGATCTCGAAACCCTGCCGGCCAAGGTCGATCGCCTG
>NZ_PVZR01000185.1:0-336 GCF_003024455.1 Ensifer sp. NM-2 | reverse complement strand
GCTTTTTCTCCAAAGCGTACGATGCGAAGGATGACAGCGTTGCGCCACCGCCGGGCAGCACGCCGAGAATGGAGCCTAGGCCCGTGCCCCGCAGGGCGGGCATGATCATCCGCTTGAAATCAGAAGGGGACGGCATCAGTCGACTGATCTCGCGAACCGAGCGACTTGGTGTGTCGCTCGGTTCGAGATTGCGAAGAATTTCCGACAGCCCATAGATGCCGGTGGCAAATGCGACGAAACTGATCCCATCGTAGAGATCGGGGACGCCGAAGGTGAATCGTTCGACGCCGGTGTAAACGTCGGCGCCGACGATGCCGAACAGCAAACCAAGCACGA
>NZ_PVZR01000184.1:0-342 GCF_003024455.1 Ensifer sp. NM-2 | reverse complement strand
ACTCCGACACCTCGCATCACATCATCGATGCGGTCCAAAGGAACGAGTTCGATATAGGTTTCGGGCGCGTGCCGACAGAGCGTACTGACATTGAGCATTTGCCGATGCCCACATCGTCGGCAATCTGCCTTGTTCCCAGACACCATCGGCTCGCGGCGAAGGAGTCGATTTCCGTGACTGACCTTCATCAAGAGCAACTGATTTCGCTCGGAACCAGTAGCCTGCTTCGGCTCCAGATCGAGGCGGCGCTGGAGAGCGCCGGCATCAGGGGCGGAACAGTCATACAGACGCTTTTTTCCAACACCGTGCCCAGCTATGTCGCGCGCGGCCTCGGCATTGGGG
>NZ_PVZR01000183.1:0-346 GCF_003024455.1 Ensifer sp. NM-2 | reverse complement strand
CTCAGCTGGGAGAGCACCTGCTTTGCAAGCAGGGGGTCAGCGGTTCGATCCCGCTCAGCTCCACCATTCGATTGGTGTTGAACTGGCGGAAAGGTATCCTTGGAGAAATAAAAGTTTGCATCGGCTTTAGGGCCTGATGCCTGTTCTGATTACATTGTGAAGAGAAGATATGTCTGGAAGCTTCCAGGTGTTGAAGATGGTCGAAAGATCGTTGGAGATGTCCGAGCCCAGTCCTTATGAAACCATGGAAGGTCTAGCCGACCGGATATGGAAGAGGGGCTGGAGGTAGGAAGGAAGCTTGTCTTATGGGCATGATCATTGTTTGGGTGTTCTTCGGAGCGCCCTT
>NZ_PVZR01000182.1:0-350 GCF_003024455.1 Ensifer sp. NM-2 | reverse complement strand
GTCGGCAACCGGCAGGATCACTTCCTTGAATTTTTCCGACGAGCCGAGTGCACGGCCACCCGAGATGATGATCTTGGCCGAGGTCAGCTCCGGACGATCCGACGACGACAGCGCGTCGGCAACGAAGCTCGACAGACCCGGATTGGCCGCAGCCGCGATCGTCTCGACCGAAGCCGAGCCACCTTCGGAGGCCGAGGCGAACGAGGCGGTGCGCACGGTGATGACCTTTTTCGCTTCCGTCGTCTGCACCGTCTGGATGGCGTTGCCGGCATAGATCGGACGCTTGAAGGTATCGGCGGAAACCACCTCGGTGATTTCCGAAACCTGGGCGACATCGAGAAGCGCTGCAA
>NZ_PVZR01000181.1:0-364 GCF_003024455.1 Ensifer sp. NM-2 | reverse complement strand
TAAATACTGAAACCGAAAGTGAAATCGGGGGCGGATTGCCTCGTCCGGCAAATGCGTTACCAAGGCAACGCGCCGGGCGGGACTTCCGCGCTGTCGATTGGGGCGTCGAAACGGCGCGGGACGAATTCGGAGACGACTATGTGCGGAATTGTTGGCATCGTTGGAAACCAGCCGGTCTCGGAGCGACTTGTCGATGCGTTGAAGCGCCTGGAGTACCGTGGCTACGATTCGGCCGGTGTTGCGACCATCAATGCCGGTACGCTTGAGCGCCGCCGGGCGGAAGGCAAGCTGGTCAATCTGGAGGCCCGGCTGCGCGAGGAGCCGCTGGCCGGCATGATCGGCATCGCCCACACCCGCTGGGCGA
>NZ_PVZR01000180.1:0-369 GCF_003024455.1 Ensifer sp. NM-2 | reverse complement strand
TCGAGATGCTGTCGCGCGAACTGTCGAAGTGCCGCGACGTGCTCTATCTCGGTCGCGGCACCAGCTTCCCGCTGGCGATGGAAGGCGCGCTGAAGCTCAAGGAAATCTCCTATATCCACGCCGAGGGGTATGCCGCCGGTGAATTGAAGCATGGTCCGATCGCGCTCATCGACGAAAACATGCCTGTTATCGTCATCGCCCCGCACGACCGCTTCTATGAAAAGACCGTGTCGAACATGCAGGAGGTGGCAGCCCGCGGTGGACGCATCATCCTGATCACCGACGAAAAGGGGGCGGCCGCCTCGAAGCTCGAGACGATGGCGACGATCGTTCTGCCGAATGTCGACGAGATCATTGCGCCGATGATCT
>NZ_PVZR01000017.1:0-160709 GCF_003024455.1 Ensifer sp. NM-2 | reverse complement strand
ATGAGAAGGACGGTGACCCAGGAGCGAATATAACGATCAACACCCAAGCCTCGTACACGGCCGGCGCCACCCATTGTATAGGTCATGATGACGCCGCCGACGGATTCCCACGGCACTGTGTAAGGGAGGCTTGCGCCGGCCGTGTACGAGGCTTGGGTGTTGATCGTTATATTCGCTCCTGGGTCACCGTCCTTCTCATCGTTGTGATCGACACCACTGTCGCCCCAGCAGGCGGACCACGTATATCCATAGTCGACCTGGCCGATTGACTGGGTCGCGGAGCCGGTGCAGCCCGCGTACGCATTGTCGGCCACGGCCGCGCCGCCGAGACCCAAGGCCAACATTATTACTAAACGCGATGCGTTTCGGTCGGACAGGACTGCAGCCTGGTCGCTGCGCCTGGATGAAGGGTGCGACGATCCTTGCCGGGTCTTACCGGTGCGTGCGACATGCTTCATGCGATGAGCCCCCAAAAGTGAAGCGAACAAGACCTGCCGACCTTGAGACAAGCTTCGTCGCATGCGCAATCTGCGCGAAATCCTCGACGCGACTTCCTTCAACCAAAACGGCAAGGCCACAACCATGCGAACGATAAAGCGACAAATGCCGGAGATTCAACCGAACAAAACGATTCAATTCTGACCAAATCCTACAGCCGACGCTTCATGCAGAGCTCTTGGGATTTGCGATCGATGACAGACAAAAACATCAATCGATCAATTCAGCTGAACTCTTGTAAATTCTTGCATCACTTGATTGTTCTTGCGCCTGCGCTGGACTCCTGCCAGCTATAGGTTGCATGATCGCGTGACTTGAAGCAGCAGGGGACACCGTACAAATGCTCAAGAATGCTTGACCTCAAGACAGTCCTGGTCGTCAATCTGGCGACTGCCAGCCTGCAGGCGATCGTCTGGATCTTCGTCTGGTTGGCATGGCGTCATCTCTACGAGCTCAAGTTCCTTGCTGCGGGGTTTACCGCCATTGCCATAGGGCTTCTCTTGATGATCTTGAGAGGCGAGCAGCCTGCCGCATGGTCGATCGTGTTGCACAACACTGTAATAAAACTCGGTCTGGTCCTGCTCGCCGAAGGACTGGCGCGCTTCCTTGGCCAACCCCGCTACACCTGGATCGGTATTTCGCTGCTCATTTTTCAGATTGTGGCCTGGAGCATCGCCCTCGCCGTCGATCCGGGCAACCTTGCCATCCGCATCCACTCATCGACCCTCTTCACGATCATCATGATGTCATTGATGTCCGTGGCGCTCCTGCATGACCGGACACAGCCTTGGCTTTTGCGATGGATTACCATTGCGGTATTGGCCGAATATATCGCAGCCAGTATAATTCACAGCGCGATCGAGTACTGGAACCCGGCCGTCGCCCAAGACATCACGGTCCTCGACAATCGCAACGCCTGGTACCTGTTGCAGGGCGTTCTGTTTCTGATCGCTCTGTTTGCCTGCCTCCTCTTCATGGTCAGTTCGCGACTATCAGAGGCCCTACGCGAGAAAAACGACGCTTTGTTACGGGAAGTGGTGGAACGCAGGAGCCTTGAAAACCAATTGAATACCAGCCTTGAAACCGAACGCGCGCTTCGTGAGGAGCAGGCGGACTTCATGCGCATTGTTAGTCACGAGTTTCGCACTCCCTTGGCGGTCATCCGTAATGCCGCCGACATGATCGGTCTGGTCGGTGACAGATCGCGTGAAGCAACAAAGGAACGGCTTACCGGGATCGGCGAGGCGCTAGACCGGCTGTTCTCCCTTATTGATCGCTTCATGACGAACGACCGAGACAATGGCTTTCGACCGCAATCGATGCAGATCGGATCTCTGATGACCGACGTGCAGTTCCATTTCGAAATGACCGGGCGCGGGGAACGATTGCATTTCAAAACGTACGGGGAATCAACTTCGGTTTTCGTCGATCCCGATATGCTGGCAACCGTCGTCATCAATCTCATCGACAACGCCTTCAAATATTCGCCCGAGAACCAGTCCATTCATATTGATACCCTGTCGGCAAGTGGCTTCGTCGTTATCCAAGTGTGTGATCGCGGTATCGGTATACCGAAAGCTGAGGCACACAAAATTGGTCGCCGCTTCTTCCGAGCCTCCAACGCCAAGGCCGGAAGCGGGACCGGGCTTGGCCTTTACTCTTCCCGTAAGCTTCTGGCCTATCATAGCGGCACATTGGAGCTCCTACCCCGTGAAGGAGGGGGAACGGCGGCTGTGGCGCGTGTGCCTATCTTGAGCGGAACGACAGAGCCCGCCCTGCAAGAGGAGATAATGGGTTGACCCGCATTTTGATCGTCGAGGACGAACAGCGACTGCGCAGGGATCTGGTTGATTTTCTGGGATTGTGCGGTTTCACGGCCGAAGGAACTGCGACAGCAGAAGGTTTGCGGCAGACACTGGCAAATGATGAGCCGCCCGATGTCATCATCCTCGATGTCGGGTTGCCTGATGGCAATGGTTTCGACCTGGCCAGCGAAATCCGTGAGGCCGGTCGCTGCGGCATCATCATGCTTACAGCTCTTGGCGACGGTGACGACCGCATTCGCGGCTTTGAAAGTGGAGCCGACATTTATCTCGTCAAGCACAGCACCTTGCGGGAGATCGAAGCAGCGATCCGTAGCCTACTGCGGCGAACAGGTGATCAAGGTGATTTAGCGGACGGCGGGGCAGGCAAATGGGCGTTGGACAGCAGAAATTGGACTCTCACTGCGCCCAACCAACGCTCGCTCAAGCTAACGGCAACCGAGTTCGCGCTCGTCAATACGCTTTGCAAACATGACGGTGGCATCTGCAGACGCGAGGAACTGGCGGAGACCCTTGCCCGCCCCAGAACCCATTTTGATAACCGGCATCTGGATGCAGTCGTCAGCCGCCTTCGCCGTAAGATAGGGGAGCAGACCAACCTGCATGTGCCGATAAAAGTGGTCTATGGGGTGGGCTATACGTTCACAGCCCCGACCGTTGTGCAATGAAGATTCTACAAGATTTTGGCCCCATCTGCGGCCCGCATGTTCGCCGAGGCCGCGTCTGGCCTCTCCGCGCCTTGAGGTCGCTGTCGATCGGTGAGGAGGCCAATTGGTAGGAAATGATGTCGACAATGCAATTTGGCGGTCACGCCCTCGAAGTGAGACGTTCCAACCTTTAGTTCGCAACGGCGAGCCTCCTTCATGAGGCGAAGTTGCCGTGGGTCACGGTCGAGCTGCGGACATCCATAGAACATCCCTATTAATTCAGTGATTTAGCGAAAGTTTTGGTGCTCGAAGCATAGACTACGCCTTCACAAGGAACGTCCACCAGGCGGCGTGAGCGGACGACGCTTCGAGGTATTATTGCATCTTTTCGGCTTTTCCGGGCGGTCAACAGGGTGCGCAGCGCGACCGCGAGTATACATTATGCGGCGATCACTCGATCTCGTTTTGGCCACGGGTTATCTCAGTCGCTTGTTGAGCAACGCCTGGGTTGTGCGGTAGACCTCAATGTAAGCAATTACCTACATATAGCATGAGAGAAAGAAAAACCAAGCCGAGGATACGCCGGAGCCGGTTTACGCTGGCCCTCGATACCGTCGTACAGGGTTAGCAATCCAGCCGCCACATGTGCGATCCCAGGCCGTCCAAAATAGAACAAGACGGGCATAATGCTCGTCTGCCCATGATACCGGCGGCCGCGCTGGGGAGAAGCGATCACCCGAGCGTATGGTCAAGAATGATTGCCGACGTGGCCGGCCCCATGCATTATGCACAGTCTTCGAACCCCGCAGGACGATCCACGCGACACCGTTTCTAACCCATGTTCCCCTCCCGCCTCCTTTCTGTTATGACCATATTTGCATAAATGGTCACAACTCGTAGGAGATGACGTTGAAGAACATCGACCTCATGTACCAGACGATGCTTGCTGAGCTGGCGCAGAGGACTATGGACGCGGCATGGACAGCAGACTTCCCGCCCGAGGGCCGTTTCATCACATCAGAGGTCAAGGGCAAGCGCTACTGGTATTTCGACATGCCGGATGGCTCGGGCGGCAAGAAGCGCCGCTACGTCGGTCCTGCTGACGATGAAGAGATCGCGCAGCGCGTCGAGGACTTCAAACGTGACAAGGACAGTCTGCGGGATCGCAGGCGCATCGTGGCCTCGCTGACCCGGCAAGGAGGCATGATCGCGCCCGACCCCATGTCCGGCGATATCGTCGAGGCGCTCGCAGCCGGAGGCCTGTTTCGGCTCCGCGGCGTCCTCATCGGCACGGTGGCCTTCCAGACCTACAGCGGCATCCTCGGCGTGCGCCTGCCCATGGCGACGATCGTAACTGGCGATGCAGACATCGCTCAAGACTACGCCGTCAGCCGGGAGGTCGAAGACTCCCTCCCCCCGATCCTCGATCTCCTGCGCTCGGTCGATCCCACCTTCCGGCCTGTCCCGCATCGATCGGGATCGGCAGCGTCGAGTGCGTTCCAAACCAAGCGCGGCTACAGGGTGGAGTTCCTGACCTCCAACCGCGGCTCCGACGACTATAGCGATCAGCCGTCAACGATGCCCGCTCTCGGCGGTGCCAGCGCAGACCCGCTGCGCTACTTGGACTTCCTCATCCGAGATCCGATGAGAACGGTGCTGCTGCACAAGAGCGGTATCCCGGTTAATGTTCCGGAGCCGTCTCGGTACGCTGTTCACAAGCTTATCATTGCGACCAAGCGCCGAACGGACGGCCACTTCGTTCTGAAGCGCGACAAAGACCTTAAACAGGCCGAACTCCTCTTTGAAGCTCTCTACGAGACGCGGCGGGCATCCGACTTTGCACTTGCATATGAAGAAGCCGAAGAGCGCGGACCTGCATGGCGCGAGGCTCTGCAGGAGGGTACGGACTTGTTGACGGAGCAAGGCCGAAAGATGCTCTTCCAAGTTCTGCGGCGGGGTAATCAGGAGATCGGCAAGGTACGCCCCGAAGATCGGCAGTGAGGAAGTAGAGGGCGTGTCGTCGCAGGTAATAGGGACTGTCCGTGAGACAACAAGACGAAGTTAAAGACCGGACCCATTATGGAGCATGTTTTTTTTCTAAAACTACCACGCGAATGTCGGGTGGCTTGTCGCTTCTGGACTAGAGTTTGGCAATCCGCCTCGCGAAAACACGTCGCCAGCATGACCAAGGAGTTGGGTGCAACGTACCCAACATAACCGGCAAAAAACTCCGGCCAATATCGAAGAATTCTTCAAGTAAAAAAACAGTTGATGCGCGGCGATGGCATGCGGCATACCCGCAGGTTAGAGACGATCCCCGGTCAAGCAGCCACGCGGAAAACGGCGCCAATTCTTGTGTTGCCATGCGCCGATACAGCCATAATCGCCGCTGCCGTCTTCCGGCTCAGTTTGCCTGAGTGACCTTCAGTTTCGCCTGTTCGAGAACCCAGTACTCCATGGCGAACAACTCGGCCTCTCCAATTGGCGTGAATCGGCCATACGACTCAGCAGCATTGATCGCACGTGTCGCCTGCTCGCAAAGATCTCCGCCGATTTTGGCGGCCTTTACGTTGGTGCCGATGTTAAACATGCCCTCTCCACGCACGACCACGACACGCGGATAGGGATCGAGCATGGTTTTCGGCTCTGCTGAGTGCGCGGCGTGGCGATTGAAGTAAGCGCGGTAGCGCTCCTTGTAACTCTCCAGCGCCTGTTCGATTTCGAGATCACGCGCACCTGCGTCAATGAACATCGGCCAAGGCTTGATGCGAATGACGTGATCGGGCGTTACGGTGCCGCGAAGGGCAATCTCTTCGACATTGCTCTTGCGCACGTGCTGACGTATTGCCTCCGTTGAGCGATAATCCAGCGAAACGCCGGGGGCAAAGGGGGACCGTTCGCCAGTCAGCACTGAGGTGAGACGTGTTTGCAGAGCGGCGTCGGGACTCCGGTCGCTCTGTTGCGGACCGGTCAGTTTAATCCCTTTGCTCGCCAGTTCCTCCTCGGCCAATGTTACAAACTCGATCATCAATTCGTACGACGCCCGCGCCGTGCCGGCGAAAGTGAACAGGCCATGATTTTCCAGCCAGAGGCCCTCGCAATCGCGGTGGGCATCAAAGATGCGAGCTCCGTCAATTGATAGGTCAAAACCTGGCATCACATACGGCACGAAGGCTACGCGGCCGCTGTAGAGACGTTCGACGGTATCGCGCATGCCAGGTTGATCCGCTAGCGCCAGGATCGCGGTTGCATGCGTGTGGTCGACGAATTCGTGGGGGATGAAGGCATGCAAAAGCGCCTCGACCGAAGGATTGGGCGCGCTGGCATCCAGCAGATTGGCGCGCAGCAAGGCGACCATATCGGGATCGGAGAGCCTCAGCCCGTCGCGCGCCGCCAGAAGCTCCGGCAATCGCACCGCTGGCAGGCCAGGCGCCTCGATGGTGTCGAGATCCCAACCGCTGCCCTTGATATGCATGAGCGCGCAGCCGTCCTCGCCCGTCACTTTGACCGATGTATTGCCGCCGCCGTGCAGCACAAGGTCCGGATCGCCACCGATGATGCGCGAGGTATAGATGCGTAGCCCCAACGCTTCGCTATGGCCAGCGGACCGGGCGGCCTCCACGTAACGGTTGGCGTCGATGTCGTCCCAGCGGCTTTTCATGATGGGTTTCCATTTTTCATCAAGTGAGAACGGGCGGCCATTCGCAGGCCACCCGGCCTGGTGTTTTCAAGATCAGAAGTCGAAATTGCCGATATTATCCTTGGTGAAGACGGTACGCTCGGGTAGCAGCACGATACCGTTGCCTTCGGCCTCGTAGTCGTAGCCTTGAACCTTGTTGGCCGAGACTTCGACCGTGCCGACGCCTGGGACTTCCAGCTTGTCACCGACCTTCATGGGACCGTTCTTCAAGACGTGGTCCGCGACGAAGACCGAGATCTTGCCTTGCTGGGTCACATCCCAGAGACCGAACCGCTTGATCGTGCCCCGCTCGATGTAGGGCCGCATGACGTTCGGTGTCGAAAACCCGACGATCGTGACGCCATCTGCCCGCTTCAGGTTTTCAGCGGCCTGGGCTGCGGCCGGCAAGGCGTTGGCGTCGGGCGCGATGATCGCGTCGAGATCGGGGTAAGTCTGCAGGATGCTTTCTGCCGTCTGCAGCGACTTCTGCGCATCGTTGTAGCCATATTGCGTGGTGACGATCTCCCAGCCGGGATGCTCCTTGGCGATCTTCGCCTTGGCAGCTTCCGCCCAGGCGTTCTGGTCGGTGACGGTCGGGCTCGAATAGAAGAAGGCAACCTTCGCCTTCTCCTTCTTCACGCCCTCGCCGGCCATGTCGACAAGCAGACCTCCGAGTTGTTCTGGCGTGCCCTGATTGATGTAGTAGCTCCGGCAATCCGGATTGACGTCGCTATCCCAGGTCATCACCAGCACACCGCGCTCCATCGCACGCTTCAGGGCCGGGCAAAGTCCATCCGGCGAAACGGACGAAACGATGATGGCGTTGTAGCCCTGGTTCACATAGTTGTTGATGAACTGCACTTGGCCGGAGACGCTTGGCTCGGTCGGACCGTCGTAGGTGACCTTTGCGCCAACCTCTTCGCCGGCCTTTACCGCTCCGGCCCCACCGCTGGTAAAGAAGCCGACACCGACTAGCTTGGGGATGAAGGCGATCTGGGATTCGGCCTGCGCCGTACCTGATGCAAGCACGGTGCCGGCAAGAAGGCTGGCCGCAAGGGCGGCGGTTTTGACGATTGTGTTGTTCATTTTCTTTCTCCTCCTGAGGTGACAGCCGCCCGGCTCTTCTGTTGCCGGGCAACGGCGACGAAATCGGAAAGCAAAGCGCTTCCGTGGCGCAGTGCGACCGCTATAACCAGCAACCCTCCCGAAAGTGCGCTGGAAATCTGGCTTGAAACACCGCTCGCCTGCAGGCCCTGCTGCAGGTAGCCGATGACGAATGTGGCAATCAGCGTGCCGAGAATGGACCCCTGCCCGCCGTAGATCGACGCACCACCCAGCACGGCCGCCGTGACGGCTGGAAGCAGCGTCGCGGCTCCGAGATCGACGCGCGCAGAGCCGAAATAGGCGGACATCACCAGCCCCGCCACCGCGGCGCAAAGTCCGGTGACGACGTAGGTGACGGTCTGGATGGTGGCCACGGGAATACCGGCGAAACGAGCCGCACTCTCCGATTGGCCAACAAGAAAGACGGCACGGCCGAAGCGCGTGAAATGCAGGAGCACCACGAGCACGAATGCAAGCCCGAGAAATACGGCAAGGGTCGCGGGCAGCCCGAACAGTTGTGCGTAGCCGAACCCATTGAAGGCTTCCGGGAAGTTGCCGATCCCCTCGTAACCGCCAGCCCCGACAAAGCCCGAAGCGACGGTCGCCGTTCCCTGAAACAGATAGAGGCTGCCGAGGGTGACAACGAGAGGCTGGATCTTCGACAGGTGAATAACGCTGGCGTTGAACAGGCCGCAAATCGCGCCGGTCGCAAGCGATATCAGGATCGATAGCGGCAGCGGTACGGCGTAGAAAGTCGCGACTCCGAACACAATTGCTGCAAGGCCGATGGCCGATGCGAAGGAGACGTCGATGCCGCCGGCGATGATCACCAAAGTCAACGGCAAGGCGACGATGCCGATCTGGACGAAATCCGAGGTGCCGTAGATCAGGTTCGCGGGATTGAGAAAGCGCGGATTGATGATGCCGAAGATTGCAAGCTCCGCCACCAGCATGGCGAGCAACGCGGTCTCCCAGCGGAAGATCAACTTTTTCATCGGCTCGTCTCCGCGATCCTGGATGTTGTAGACTTGGTATCGTGGGCGGGCGCACGATCGTGGATGGCGTAGCGGCGGGCACGAATGCGCCGATCGATAAGTTGACGAATGCGGCCATCGAGAAGGAGTACCGAGAGCAGTAGCGCACCGGCGATGAAGTCGTTCCAGTAGGCGGGAATTTTCAGGAAGACGAGTGCGCTGTCGATCGAGGTGATGAAGATCACGGCGGCGACAACGCCTGCGACCGATCCGGTGCCACCGAGAAGGCTGACGCCGCCGAGAACGTTGACCGCGATCGCCTTGAGTTCGATGCCGTTGCCCGCCTGGTTGGGAATGAAGCCGATCTGGGCGGCAAAGACGACGCCTGCCAGAGCGGCGCAAGATCCGGCCGCGACGAAGGCGGCAAATTGGACGCGCCGCACCGGCACGCCGAGGTGGTGCGCTGCCGCCTTGTTGTCCCCGACCGCATAGAAGAAGCGGCCGAAACGCGTCTTGCGCACGAAAATCCAGAGCGTGACGATTAGCAGAACGACGACGACTGTCAGCGCTGAGAAACCGAAGCCGAGATTGGTGGAAAGCGCCTTCAGATCCTGCGGCAGGTCCTCGATCCAGCGTCCGCCGGTCATGACCAGCATGACGCCGCGATAAAGACCAAGCGTACCAAGGGTGGCGACGATCGACGGTATGCCGAGATAGGCGACCATCAGCCCGTTGAACGCACCTGCCAGCGCGCCGGTGAGCAGACAAAGGGCGATCGAGAGCGGCAGGCAGAGACCCGCATTCAACGTGAGGCCAAGCACTGCGGCACTCAGACCGAGCACCGAGCCGCTCGACACATCGATGTTGCGCGTCAGGATAACGACCATGGTGCCAAGCGAGATCAGCATCAAAACCAGGCTGCTCGACAGCACGGTCGAGACCGTTGCTCCGGAGAGATAGCCCGGCGCCGCTGCGCCGATTGCGGCGTAGGCAAGGGTCAGGATGAAGATGAGCGTGACAACGCGGTTCCGGGCGAAGAGATCAAGCATGGTGAGCCTCCGAGGCGCCGAAGGCCAGTCTGGCGATTGCATCCACGCTGATCGCGTCCGAGAGTTCGCCGCCGTGTCGGCCAAAGGCCATGACCTGAACGCGATCGGCCAAT
Organism: Ensifer sp. NM-2; assembly: GCF_003024455.1. NCBI lineage: Bacteria > Pseudomonadati > Pseudomonadota > Alphaproteobacteria > Hyphomicrobiales > Rhizobiaceae > Ensifer > Ensifer sp. NM-2. The sequence continues at coordinate 150,822 of NZ_PVZR01000017.1, read as the reverse complement.
TGCTCGATCTCGTCAAAATCGGAGGATATGAGGACGATGGCGACGCCGTCGCCGGCAAGCGTGCGGATCAGTCCGTAGATGTCGTTGCGGGCGGCAACGTCCACCCCGCGCGTCGGTTCGTCGAGGATCAACACCTTCGGCTTCGCCGATAGGCATTTTGCCATGAGAACCTTCTGTTGGTTGCCCCCGGAAAGGCCACGCGCTGCCTGGCCGGCGCCGGTGCATTTTATGCCCATGCTGTCGCGAAAGCCGTCGAAGATCCGGCGTTCAATTCCCGGCCGCAGGAAAAACGGCAGGCGATGGATAAGATACGACGAGACATTCCAGTAGAGCGGCGCTTCGAGGAAAAGGCCGTTCTGCTGGCGGTCTTCCGGCAGATAGACGAGGCCGTGATTGATGCACGACCGTGGCTGCCGGTTCTTCAGCTCCTTGCCTTCAAGATGCACGCTCCCGGCGGTTTGTCTGCGCAAGCCGAAAAGTGTCTCGGCAAACTCCGTGCGCCCGGCACCGACGACACCGGCAAGACCGAGGATCTCCCCTGCCCTGGCATCTAGGTCGATGTCGCGAAAGCCCTCTCCCGACAGCCCGCGCACCGTGAGCCTCGGCTGACCGATCTGCGCCACCTTGCGCCCGAGCTTGGCGGGTCCGTTGCCGGCTGCAAGCGGTACACGGCTCATTGCCTCCACGATCTCGGCGTCCGTATGGTCGTCGAGCGGCCCCGAGAGCACGATGACACCGTCCCTAAGCACGCTGATCGCGCTGCAGATTTCTCGGATTTCACGCAGCTTGTGGGAAATGAAGAAAATGCCGACGCCCTGCCCCTGCAGTTTTCGCACACGTTCGAAAAGTGCGCTCGACTCGAAGGGTGTCAGAGCCGAGGTTGGCTCGTCGAGGATGAGGACGCGCGCGTCCCGCACCAGGCCACGCAGAATTTCGACGATCTGCCGTTCGGCGATCTCGAGCGATGCTGCCTGCGCATCGAGATCCACCGCAACGGCAAGCTCGGCAACAAGCGCCTCGACGCGAGGCCGCAGCGAGCGTGGTGACAGCGTCAAGCCCAGACAGATATTTTCCAAAACCGTCTGGTTTGGCAGGATATGCGCTTCCTGCGGCACCAGATAGAGACCGAGGTCTTGGGCGAGAGCCGGCGAGGCATGCATCAACGTCCGGCCGTTGATTTCGATGCGGCCGGAGTTGGCCGGGATAACTCCGGACATAATCTTCATCAGACTGGATTTGCCTGCGCCATTGCCTCCGAGAAGCGCGTGCACTTCTCCGGCTTCGAGCGCCAGCGAGACGCCCTTTAAGACCGGCACCGCACCATAGGATTTCCAGATGTCCTCTAGAAGGGCGACCTTCCCGGCCGCTTGTTCCTTCACCATTCCCCACCTGTTCAAATGTATTCTGTTACCATCATGTGATCATAATGCCCTACCACCGTCAATATGGTCATCTGTGTCGAACGGAGATGGAAATGACTACATGAGGACCAGACGCGCAAATAATCGCGCAATATCAGTCGGTTGCCGATCAATAAATTATTTCGGCACTCAACACCGTTGACGTATCAAATGTTTTTGCAATATTCAAATGATCACAACAACCCAAAGGAATGGGCCGCATGGCTTCGGACAATGGCGAGTGGAGTTACGCGGATGCGGACGAGGAGACCCTCACCCGCATTGCCTGGTATTACTACAATGACGGCTTGACTCAGAACGAGATCGGCGAACGGCTGAACATGTCCCGCATCAAGGTGTCGCGTCTTCTGGAAAGCGGTCGGCGTTCGGGCATTATCCAGGTGCGCATCAATTCGCGCTATCAGGGATGTCTGGCACTCGAACGTCAGATCAAGGAGCGCTACGGATTGCTGGAGGCCTATGTCGTGCCGCAACTGCCCGATCAGGATCCGAGCGACCGCCTGGGCCAGGCGGCCGCCCAGTTCCTCATGCAGCGCCTGCAGCATGGCGACCTCCTGGCGGTTGGCTGGGGCGCCACCGTCAGCAACACGATTCAGCGGCTCGGCCATCTCGCCAATGAACGCGATATCGGCCTTGTCAGCCTCACCGGCGGCGTCGGAACCTATGTAGACGGTATGCGCACCGCCAATTGGGGAAGCAGCGTCCATCTCGTCCCCGCCCCTCTTGTCGTCAGAGACCCGCAGGTTGCAAGCAACCTCTCCTGTGAACCGGCAGTCGCCAACCTGCTCGACATGGCGCTCAACGCATCCTTTCAGCTCGTTGGTATCGGCGAGCTTTCGCCTGCCTCGACGGTCGTGCGCTCCGGTTATGTCACCCCTGATGAAGTGGAGCCGCTGCGCCGCAAGGGCGCAGTCGGAGACATCCTTTGTCAGTTCTACAATGAACAGGGCGAGGTGCTCGATCTGCCGCTGCACGATCGCGTGATCGGGGTGAAGCTCGCGACCCTGTCGCGCGCCGAAAAGGTCGTGGCCGCGGCAGGCGGCCTGCAAAAGGTACAAGCCATCCATTCTGCATTGCGGGGAAAATTCGTCGGTATCCTCATCACCGATGAAACCACCGCAGCCGGCCTGCTCGAGATCAAGGACTGAGCATCACGATGAACGCAAGATATCTCCTGGCCGTCGACGCTGGCACGGGCAGCGGCCGCGCCGTCATCTTCGACCACGACGGCAACCAGATCGCCAGCGCCCAGCATGAGTGGTGGCACAAGGCTGATCCGCGCTTTGCCGGCTCGATGGATTTCGATGTTACGGGCAACTGGACACTTTTGGCGCGGGCGATCGGCCGCGTCATTGCTGATGCGGGGATCCGGGCAGCCGATATTGCGGCCGTCAGTGCCACCAGCATGCGCGAAGCCATTGTCGCCTATGATCGCGACGGTCGCGAAATCTGGGCTTGCGCGAATGTCGACAGCCGCGCCAACAACGAGGTTCGCGACCTGAAGCAGGACTTTCCGCAGCTTGAGGCGGAACTCTATGCCCAATCCGGCCAAACCTTTGCGCTGGGCGCCCTGCCCCGTCTACTCTGGCTGAAGCGCAACCTTCCCGACGTCTACGATCGTGTTCATCGCGTCAGCATGCTTTCGGACTGGGTGCTCGCCCGGCTTTCAGGCGTGATCGCGAGCGATCCCTCGAACGCTGGCACGACCGGTCTTTATAGCTTGGCGGCGCGCAACTGGCTTCCGGATGCCATGTCCAAGGTCGGTATGCGTGACGATATCTTCCCGCCGAGTGCCGAGCCGGGCACTGTGATCGGCCGCGTTACTTCGCAGGCATCGCAAGAAACCGGTCTTGCCGCCGGCACGCCGGTCGTCATGGGTGGCGGTGACTGCCAGATCGGCGCCGCCGGTCTCGGGATCGTCAACGAAGGTGACTGCGCGGTGCTTGGTGGCACCTTCTGGCAGCAGGTGGTCAATGTGGCGCCGTCTGTTACGGATCCGTCGATGGATTTGCGTATCAACCCCCACGTCGTCACGGGTCTCAACCAGGCCGAGGCAATCAGCTTCTTCGTCGGCATCGTGATGCGGTGGTTCCGCGACAGCTTCGGCGCTGAGGAAATCATAACCGTCGGCCCCGGCGGCGACGCCTATCGCTTGCTGGAGCAGAAGGCGGCCCTTGTTCCTCCAGGTGCGTACGGCATCATCCCGGTGTTCTCGGACGTGATGCACTATGGAAAATGGTATCACGCGGCCCCGTCACTGCTGAACCTCTCCATCGATCCGGAAAAATCCGGCAAGGCGGCAATCTTTCGCGCTCTGCAGGAAAACGCCGCCATTGTTGCGGCCCGCAACCTTGCCGCCATTTTCAAACTTTCCGGCAAAATACCTGACAAGATCGTCTTTGCGGCCGGCGCCTCCAAGTCCGCCCATTGGTCACAAATCCTCTCCGATGCAACCGGCTTGCCGGTGGTAACACCCGTCGTCAAGGAGGCGACTGCTCTCGGCTGTGCCGCGTCGGCGGCAATCGGCGTTGGATTCCACCGCAATTTCGTCGAGGCCGCCGAAAGCTGGGTTCGTTGGGACCGACACTTCGAACCCAATCTCGAACACAAGGCGATCTACGACAATGCCGGCGAGCGTTGGGCCCGAGCCTACGCTCTTCAACGTCAACTGGTCGATGAAGGCGTCACCACCGCCATGTGGAAGGCTCCCGGTCTCTAAACCCTTTCTTCGCACGCACCAGCGTGCCGCTCTAACTTTACCAAGGAAAACGACATGCTCATTCAGATGGTCAGCATCAAGGTCCAGGAAGGCCATGCGGCCGAATTTCTCCAAGCCTTTCGCATCAACTACGAGGGCACACGCCGCGAGCCCGGCAATCTGCGCTTCGATGTTTTGCGCGATCCGCAGGACGAAAACACGTTCCTGATCTATGAAGTCTTTCAATCGGCCGAGGCTCTGGAGGACCATCGCAAGACTGAGCACTACAAAGAGTGCGTCCGCATGATTGACCCAATTCTTGCTGGTCCACGGACCAAGGTCTACTACAACGCCGAGATGGCAGACTTTCTTGAGAAGACGGCTTAGAATTTAGCTTCTGGAAAAACTGCGGCGATGCAAACTTCGCGCTTGGTCGAAATTGCGCCCACGCTGCAGCCGTGTGAATTTTTCCGTCCCAGGCGAAGAGGCCGGTGTCTCAAACTTAGGTGGAGCCACACCGGCCTGCTCTCATCCTGAGTGCAACCCGAGCAGGGCACCGCTTTGATGCTCCCTCAGGGGAAGCCACCATCGCTGCAACCGCCGCGTTCCGTCGATACATTCTGCGATTTTGTTACGCGATTTTGTTGCGGCGACCACAAATGCGGTCGCTGCTTGCCGAGCGGGAACTCGGCATAGGACAGGTGGAGGGCTGCCCTATTCCCTGAGGGGTTTATGGAATTCCGACCGGTCGACCGTGATCCTTCATTGGACTAAAATAGAACCACGCTGCGGATGCTCTCGCCGGAGTGCATCAGCTCGAAGCCCTTGTTGATGTCTTCGAGGGCCAAGGTGTGGGTGATCATCGGATCGATCTCGATCTTGCCTTCCATGTACCAGTCGACAATCTTCGGCACGTCGGTGCGGCCGCGGGCGCCGCCAAAGGCGGTGCCCATCCAGCTGCGGCCGGTGACGAGCTGGAACGGACGGGTGGAGATTTCCTGGCCGGCACCGGCAACGCCGATGACCACCGACTTGCCCCAGCCGCGATGCGAGGCTTCGAGCGCCTGGCGCATCACCTTGGTGTTGCCGGTGCAATCGAAGGTATAATCGGCGCCGCCGATCTGGTCGGCCCCGCGCTTCGTCATGTTGACGAGGTAAGGCACGATGTCGTCGCCAACCTCCTTCGGATTGACGAAGTGGGTCATGCCAAAGCGTTCGCCCCAGGCCTTCTTGTCGTTGTTGAGATCGACGCCGATGATCATGTCGGCGCCGGCAAGCCTGAGGCCCTGGATGACATTGAGGCCGATGCCGCCGAGGCCGAAGACGATCGCGGTCGCGCCGATCTCGACCTTGGCCGTGTTGATCACCGCGCCGATGCCGGTGGTGACGCCGCAGCCGATATAGCAGATCTTGTCGAACGGCGCGTCGGGGTTGACCTTGGCCAGCGCGATCTCCGGCAGCACGGTGTAATTGGCAAAGGTGGAGCAGCCCATATAGTGATGGATCTTGTCCTTGCCGATCGAAAAGCGCGAGGTGCCATCCGGCATCAGGCCCTGGCCCTGGGTCGAGCGGATCGCCGTGCACAGGTTGGTCTTGCGCGACAGACACGACGGGCAGGTCCGGCATTCCGGCGTATAGAGCGGGATGACATGGTCGCCCTTCTTGACCGAGGTCACGCCCGGGCCGACATCGACGACGACGCCGGCACCTTCATGGCCGAGGATCGCCGGGAACAGACCTTCGGGGTCGGCGCCGGAAAGCGTGAAATCGTCGGTGTGGCAGATGCCGGTCGCCTTGACCTCGATCAGCACCTCGCCGGCCCGCGGCCCTTCGAGCTGAACGGTCATCACTTCCAGCGGCTTGCCGGCCTGAACGGCGACGGCGGCGCGTACATCCATAATAATATCTCCGATAGTTTGATTAGGTCAGGGGGCCGGTTGAGACCTTCGCCCACAAATCACGAGCATGTTGCTTCAGCGCCAGGGATTCCTCCCAACGGTCTGTAGTATCTTCGCCGAAGCGGTCTGTTATCGCATAGGGTTTGGGGCCGAGTTCGCAGACGAATGCGAGGCTGTCGTTCGCCCCTGCCCGCTTTTGCCAACTGCGAAAACCAAATTCCCACCAGCCGAGAAAGAGATCCACCCAAGGGCGATGGTGAGGATAGGAGATCTCGATTTGGACCTGTTCTCGTGAGGCTACTCTTCCGTGGAATGCCCAGGAGCAGTCCAGAATCTTCTCGATCAGTCGGTGATTTTCGTCGGAGATGGGCCAGGAAAACTCGCGCCCGACGAGGAAATGGGACACATCTCCCAGTAGCCTCAGATTCGGAAGACGATCAAGAAGGTCCAAGGTGAAGAAAAGGTCGGTGGTCATCCGATCGCGATGAGTCTCGATCAAAACAGGAATTCTCGCTTCCTCCGACAGTTGTTGCCAACCTTCAAGAAGTGGCAGGCAATCTTCTACGCGGCGCAAACGAACGTCGGGTTGCAGGCAGATATGGTGAACACCGAATTCGGCGGCGTTTTCAAGAACCGGCTTGAGATCATCTATGGTCGTTGGAAAACACTGGCCTTCGACCTGAAGGCCGAATTGGCGCAGCAGGGCGTGAAGCCACCGCACATACGCTCGGTCGTGCCAGTGCGCGCTTACACCATCAAAGCCTCCTTGAGCGATCCGCTCGACCTTCTCCTCGAGGGTGAATTCGGAGCGTCTGCTGCTGCGCAGTTCCATCGCCCAAAGTGATTGAAACACCAAAAGTGATTGCATTGCCCCATCCCCGCCGATTTGATCACGCGGCCCGCGCGCTTTTCAGAAGCGTCTTCAGATTAACCGCCGGGTCAGCCAATGACGCTGCATCGACAGCGGCGCCGGCAGCAATCAACATCTCGGCCAGCTTGATATCCTTGGCAATGGTGTTGCCAGCGCCCAGTCCTGCCGCCGCAACGAGCCGCCCGCCGTCCAGATAAAATTCCAGCTCTCCTTCTGCGAGGCAACGCACGACTGCCTGATGAGCGGGCTGCGGCAAACCCGCGACCTGCAAGCCCAGATCATATTGGTCGGTCCAGAACCAGGGGATGGCCAGGAATGCATCGTTGCCGCCCACCATGTTGCGGGCAGCAGTCTCGGCCTGGCTACGCGCATTGCGCCAACTCTCGAACCGGACATGCCCGCCGCTCGCCAACGAAACCGCCGCGCAGTCTCCGGCCGCGAATATGTCCGGATTGCTGGTGCGAAGGGAAATATCCACCAGGACGCCATTGCCGGTCGCAAGCCCTACCGCCTCGGCCAACGCCATATCGGGCTGAACTCCAATCGCTGCGACAACAATGTCGGCTGGCACCACGACACGATCGGCGAGATAAACGGCATCATCAGTGATTTCGGCCACCCCTTGTCCGAGATGGAACTGCACGCCCTCGCCCAGATGCCTGGCATGAAGCTTTGCGGCGAAACGCGTGGGTACGGCGCGCCCAAGCGGCTTTGGCGCAGCTTCAATGATGCTGACAGCAACGCGCTTTTTGCGCAGCACGGCTGCGAGTTCCATTCCGATCAGGCCGCCACCGACGATCGCGACGCTCTTGCCGATCTCGGCACCAGAGAAGATCGTCTCAGCATCCGCATAGGTGCGGAAGTCCAGCGCGCGTTCTGCGCCGGGGCATGTCAGCCGCCGCGGACGCGCGCCAGTGGCCAAAAGCAGCTTTCCATAGGTCAACACCCGCCCGTCGCTAAGCGCAACAGTATGGCTTTCCACGTCAATGCTCGACGCCGAGACACCCTGAAGGTAGTCGATGCCGGAAGCTTCCAGCGCCTGCGCTCCGCAGATCGGCTTCAACTGGACCGCACCCTCGATCGGTTTCGACAACGGCGGGCGCTCATAGGGCAGGTGAGGTTCCGAACCGACGAGCGTGACGGCTTCTAAGAAGCCTGCTTCGCGCAGCGCAAAGGCCGCTCGAGTACCGCATTCTCCGGCCCCGATAATGACGATACCGCCCATGCTCTATCTCCAGCTTGAAATGGCCTGGCGCAACGCAATTGCGATGCGCCAGTCGTGGGAGGATCAGTTCTGATGGGCGTATTCGGCCATGTTCTTGGGCGTGACGAGCTCGAAGGGAACCCAGACCGCCTTCTCGATACTCTTGCCCTGAGCCAATGCCGCCGCCGCATCGACGGCGCTCGCTGACTGGCCCTTGGCGTTCTGGAATACCGTGACGTCCAGGTCGCCTGCCGCCATGGCCGCCAGTGCGTCCTGCGTCGCGTCGATACCAACGATGATTACATCGTCCGTCGATACGCCCGCCGCTTTCAGCGCCTGAATGGCACCAATCGCCATCTCGTCATTGTTGGCAAACACCACGTCAATGGGTCGGCCGGCGGTGATCCAATTCGTGGTCAGATCCATCGCATTGGTGCGTGTCCAGGCAGCGGATTGCTCGTCAGCAATTGTCACGCCCTTGCAATCGCCCGCCGCCAGCGTTTCCTTCACCGAAGAGGTGCGATCCCGCGAAGCCTGATGCGCCAAATCTCCCATCAGGATGTAGACCTGGGCATCGCTTGCTTTTCCTTTTGCCTTCAAGAGCTCACAGGCAGCCTCGGCACCCAACTTCCCCGAGTCGGTCTCTTTCGAGCCAACATAGGCCTGCTTTTCGGGTAGCGTATCGACATCGTCGGGCTGAAGATTGAGGTAGACCAATGGAATGCCAGCCTTCTGCGCTGCTTCGCTGATGCCAGGGGCAGCCGACGTATCGGCAAGCGTCATGATGATCGCATCCACGCCCGAGGCGATGAAGTTGTCCAACTGACTGCGCTGTTTGGAAATGTCGGTTTGAGCATCTTCGATCTGAAGGTTGACGCCGCTTATCTGAGAAGCTCTCGCGTCGAGTCCCTGTCGTAGCAATGTCTGGAAATTGTTGTCGAAGCTCTGCATCGAGACGCCGATCGTCTCCGCGGACGCAGCCGTTCCCATTAAGGCGGCCAGAACGGCTGCCAGGTACATGGATTTCATATCATCCTCCCAGTAGGTGCCGGATCACCCGATCGCATTCCGGAGGCCCCACGGGCCTGTTCGGTAGCGGAGCCTTCAGCCGAGGGCCACGCGTACTTCTCCGTCGATCACCTCGGCCGGATAGGTTCTCAGATTCTCGCAGGCGGGAAGCCGAAGAGCCTCGCCAGTACGATAGTCGAAGACGCCGGAATGCTTGGGACATTCCACCTCGAAGTCCATGACCAACCCGTCTGCGAGATGGATCGCCTCGTGCGTGCAGAGCCCGGCCGTGCAGTAGACGTTGTCGTCCGGCCCGCGGTAGATCGCGTAAGTGCGGCCTGCGTGATCGAAGCGCAGCGCGCCTTCCTGCTCAATGTCGTCAAGTTTGCATGCTGAAACCCAGGTCATTCGGCGGCCTCCCCGATTGCGTTGCGTGCCTTGCGGGCTGCGAGTTTTTCCTTCCGCTTGCGATAGCGTTCCTGCATGCGGGCCTCGCCATCGGGAGAGCCGTCGTGCCAGGTGCCGAACCAGCGATCGAGCGGAATTAAGGCGTCCCCATAGTTCACCTCGAAATACTTGTGGTGGAGATAGTGAGCATAGGCGTGGCTATCGAGCAGCTTGTCTTCACCGACCTCAACCTTGTCGAAACCGACGTGACCAGGGATCGCACCAAAACCCGCATAGTGAAGTTGGTAGAGCATGATGATCGGGTTGGACGGCAAGATGAGGTGGTAGAACGCAGTTCCGAAATAGAGCAGATGCTCGATCGGATGCATCGACAACGACGACCAGGGCGATGGATTGACCGAGTTGTGATGGACAGAATGGACCCACTTGTAGAGGAACGGCGTGTGGATGAGCCTGTGGATACAGAAGAAGTGGAATTCGTGGATGATCGGGACCACGAGTGCGACGAGTGCCAGCGTCCAGGGATTTTCCGCAAACGTCAGCCAAGGCGCGTAACCATTGGCATAGGCCCACAGCATCAGGACTTCGATCGCGGTCCAGATTGTCACTCCAGACAGAAACGTTCGCAGGATGTTGTCAACGTTCTGGCTTTCGAACCAAAAGGCCTTGCTCTTCTGGTCGGCCGGAAACTTGCCGTTGTACTTGAAGCGGTTCTCCTGGCGCTTCAGGATGTAAAGATGAAGTTCGAAAGCGCCGTAGAAGAGAAAGACGCAGATTGCATTCACGGCATAAAGCGACGCGATCCAGCCCATGCCCAAGTCCTGCATCGTCTCCGTGGACGGTATCACCCAAGCCCAATAGGCCACGGCTGATACGGCGAAGATCGCATTCCACGGAAAGAAATAGTGTGGCAGCCACTTTGCAAGCGCCAGCAGCTTGAGCGGAAAGGCAAACAATGGCGCTAATTCAATCGGCTCGTTCGGAGCCCAATCACCGCGTTTGTTGCGCGTTCCAAACTTCAGATCATCCATTGCGCTCTCCTCCGCGGGATCGGATGTGCTCACAACCGCACAAATTGACGATGGAAGAAGGACGCATTTGGCGCCCCTATCCGGGTCCTCTTCCTCTGGGAGGCCGGCATCTTCCTTGACAAAAATCTAGCAGGAGGCGGGTTGGATTCCGAAAGTTCGTTTGATCTGATTAGATCAAAGCCCCTCAGGGGTGATGGTGATGAAGCGGATTGGAGCGAGATCCGGCTCGATCGACGTCAGGCCGATGCGTCGCAGAATGAGGTCGAGCGCCCGCTGGGCCTGTGCCTCCGGTGCCTGATCCAAAACCACGTCCATGATCCCATCACGCAGGGCCTTGCGCGTATAGTCTGTCAGCTCATGACCGACGAACAGCAGGTCCCGACCGCGGGGATCTCGGCGCAGCACGTCAATCAGTGCGGAATTTGCACCCCCGGCGTTATAGAGCCCGACGAGGTCGGGATAGATTTTGAGCGCGTTGACCAAAGTCTCCGCGCTATAAAGTTCGTCATCACGTGTGAACCCAAGCCATTCGAAGGCGATCGAACCAGGATGCTCGTGAAAGTAATCGGAGAACCCGCGGATGCGTTCGCGGTGCACCTGATAGATGGGATGGCACAAGGCAACGACCGAGCCCTTTGCCCGGGTCATTCGAGCAATGAGATGCGCCGCAGTCCGTCCGGCAGCGTAGTTGTCAATGCCGACGAACTCACCTTTCGTCTCAGAGGCACGCGTTACAACATGGACGACCGGGAGACCCCGCTCCACAACGGCTTCTACCGCCGCGCTGATCGTTGGATTGTTGGGAGCGGCCAAGATCAGACCTGCGCGCGTCATTTCGGTAGACATGATGCGCCTTGCGATTTCCGCAGACTTCATTTCTTCAGTGAAGGTGCGGTGCACGATTACGAGCGGATCGAGTGTCTCGGCAATCCTCTCGAAGGCATTAGCGAGCCGGCGGTAAAATGTCGTTTCAGGTCGAACCAACAAGACTTCAATGCGCAGCAGTCCGCGATGGGTGTCCGCAGGTAATCGGGGGTAATTGAGGGAGCGAGCGGCGATAACGACCTTCTCGACCAACTCAGCGCGTACGCCGCCTCGCCCGTTCACGACCCGCTCGACCGTTGCAGTTCCGACTCCGGCCAGGCGGGCGATATCCCGATAGTTCGGCTTGCTCACATTCCGGATCCCTAACAAAGGCCTGTACTACACGTAAGATGTCCCTCCATCATTACCTTGGCGTCAAGCGTCACAGATAGAATTCAGGAAATCGGATTGCTTCAGCTGCATTGTGAACGTCTTGCATTAGAGGGACCTTGCGAACAGCAAACGCCGCCCTAACATCTTCTGCAGGAGGAAACGCCATGCCGAAAATCGCCGGGCCTAGACATCCGAAATCTCACCCCGATCGTGACCTGCAATGCCAGGAGGCGATCACTGATGAATTCCAGTTTTTGATCGAAAGGATCGAGGCAGCAGGATGGTCGCCCGAAGAGGCCTCATCAGCGTTGATCGAGCTGGCCGAAAACCACTATCTCTCGATCAATGCTGAGGCAGAAATGTTTGAGCTTGGCGCTGGCGTCGTGCTGATAGCCCCAAAGCCGCATTGATTGGGTGGAGGCTATCAAAATGCCCGGCACCACATGGCGAAAAGGCGACATGCCGGAGGATGGATCCGTAATCTTTGTCCGCGTCGTGCGCCCCTATCGATTCAAAATCTACAAATCGAATAGCGAGGAATTTCGACACGGCAAGAAGGGTCGATGGCAGCAAATGAATGAGTTTGGTGGTTGGGATAATTGCCAGCCACCTACCGGCTTCGAATGGTCGATTGAGCTCCGCGATTCGGCGCTCCCCTTTTTGAGTTATGCGGAGAGCCTCCCCAAATCTGGTCGTTGACTCTCTGCTTAATGAGAACATTTGTAGAACAGATTTACTCAGAAGGCATTGAGCATGAGCGACGAGGTTGGCGTTACCAAGAGAGGGGAAAGCGACCTGGCCAAGCACCTGGGCGAACACCACGGCTGGAAGACGTGGGGCGGCTTCGACTTCGCTATCGGAAGGGCCACCCCGAAGTGGCTCGGTTACGAACATCGGCCGGAGTGGAAGAAGGGCAATGCCTAAGAACGGTGCCTGGTGGCTATCGGAGCTTGTCGCCAAGGTTCGAGTCGAATGTTCATGCGGCATGAAGAAGCAATATGACGCCAAGGCGCTGCTGGAGCGCGTCGGCGACATGCCTATGCCCTCCCTTTTGGACCAACTGGCACAAGCAAACGGCTGCTCTAAAACCAAGAACAACTTCAATAATCGCTGCCAGCTGAAATACAGCGACCCAATGCCTTCGGAGGCCCCGCCCTCCCGATCGTACCGGCTGGCAATGCGGAACCAGCCGGACGACCGGAAGAAATCACCTTCGCCAATCTACCGGAATGGTGTGAGCTTTTCTGCCAATGCAAACGCTGCGGCCGAGAACATCACCTGGATCGGAACGACCTGGCGCGTCGGTTTGGCACGACGCAGTCGATCCTGGCACTTGGACGACGCATGCGTTGCAAGAAGTGCAGCAACAGCAACGGTAACGTGCTCCGGGTGCGAAAACAGAGACGGTGATTTGTCGACCGCCGCGATGGAACATTGTTGCTGCAAGGGTGTTATATGTACTCATGTCGAAGGTTGCACCTCTGCAAGGCCCCTCTCCTGGGGCCTATTTTTTGAGCTCAAACCAATCGACATTATCGGCCAGTTCCCGGCGCCTCTGTCCCGGATGGCAGCACCATATGATACGGTCCTCAAAACGACAGTCGGAAATTGGTACACGTTATCTTTGCTAAAGCCCTGAGGAGCCTACCATGTCCGATTCAGCAGACTTCCCACCTCTTCCAGATGAAATCGAAGCCGGACTGGCGGCCTACATGACCGACCCGGACCTTTCACCGCCACCTGCCGGCCGGGTCGACGCGGTCGAAACCATCTTGCGCGACTGGCTTATAGCACATCGGTACATGACGGACGTGCCGGAGCCCTCTCCGGTTAGGTTGGATACGAAAGGCGTGAATCGCGAGGAAGTGCAGTATCCAGGCTTTATCAAGTAAAATTGCGAGTTGAGGAGTGGCGCAGAAAGTCCGCCATGTCCGCGAAAATACCGGTCAGTATCGAATACGCGAGGAACGGCAGCTCCATCGATTCGCTATTCGCCTGAAGCTGCTTGCCGCGACGCTTTCAGCAAAAGAGGTATCCAGCGCTCAAGCAGCGTCCGGATGCCTGCTTTGACGGCGCGCCATTGGGATAGTCCGCTTTTCTTGGGATCCATCCCTCGACAGTCAGCGATAAATCGCGAAAGACCACGGTGTATTTGCCGAGGACCGTGAACAGGTGCTGGCCCGGGTGAAGGAGGGTGCGCTACATGGAAACCGCAGCACCCTCAACCGTGCCGCCAAGTGCGCACACGGAAGTTCTTCAACGGACTCACAGCCAGTGGAGGCGACCGAACACCGTATGCGGCAGATCATGCTCACCGCTGAGGCGGCAACCCTGGCGTTGATCCCGAAATCGCACGAGATCTTCTGGGGACCCATGGCCTACGCAATGATGGGTGGCATCGTCCTGGGAACGGCGCTGACGCTTCTCTGTGACCTATGTGGTGGCGATCGTCCAGCAGATCAGTGGGCCATCTTCTGGATCGACGCGTTCTCCTGATTGAACGAACCCGTTTCGTTCGAGCACGCGATGCGAGCCGATGTTATCCCCAGCCGTTTCCGCCGAAATGTTTCTGACCCGCGCATCGCCGCGTGCCCACCTCAGCAGTTCTGAAATAGCTGCCGTCGTATAGCCGCGGCCCTCGCGCGAGGGCGCAACGCCGTACCCGATATGCACGTCGCCGTTCTCAGGCGGCCTAGTGATCGAGCACAGACCCACCACCTCGCCATCCTCAACGATCAGCCAGGCCGATGGACTGAATTCCTCGTCGACGCCGCGATTGAGATCGGACAGCATCCGCAATACCTCCTGAGAGGCGATGGAGCTGTCCTGCACGAGGCGGAGACCTATAGGAGCAACGCCGTTCGCCAGCGCGTCGAAGGCGCCGGGGGTAAGGATTGTAAGCATGGTTTTTCTCACCTTTTGAAAGTACACCATTGTTGGCGATCAGGCCGAAACGCAGGGTAAAGGTCAGCCGCTCACAAACTTGCGACGGCTCATCTCCGCCGGCACGGCCGGTAGGTTGGAAGATTCGCGATGGCAATCAAAGGCATTCTCCCCAGGTGGGGCGTCGTTGGTACCAGCGAGTTGCTTCCCGTGCAATCCGCCTCTCTCGCCAAGTACATATTTCGATGAAACACCTGTATTTGCTCGTCCGAGCGCGAGCCGTGTCAGCCGGGTGCGTTCGTTCTGCTCGTGCTGCGGGGCATCGCGTCTGCCTCGGTAAGAGCGTAGTGGGATTAAGCGGCCGTGTTGGGAGGCACAAAGCTTTCGCACCTAACTGCGCCCCAAGCGGGATTTTTGCCGTTCTCGAAGGAGTTTTCTCGATCCGATGATCATCCGCACGCCTGAGCCAGAATTCGCCTGCATCTCTCCTGAACGCGATGAACGATGCGAACAAGGACTGCCGTCGGATCGCCAGCCATGGCCGCGATTTGCGGCGCGACGTCCTCACAAGCGCTACTGATGAGTCCAGCAAGTTCCTCCACCCGTCTGATGGTCGATGCGCCGCTCATTCCGAGCTCCTTGGCCAGTTCCTGCCAATCGGAACGCCTCAAGTCAGTTGCGTGGAAACGTCCAGCAATAGCCTGCGGTAAACTCTGATCCACCTGGCGGTAAACCGCCGCACACATCAGGTCGTAGAGCGGCGCCATCTTTGCGGATCCTGCAGCACCGATCAGGATCGAATAGTTTTTGGCGTGTGAATCCGAGTTGCAGATCAGCACGTTGAAGATTACCGCATCGAGAAGCTTCAGGCGTTCAGCAGGCGAAACGAGATCGCTGACGGCGCCGAACATCATCTTCAGAGTCACGCCACGACCTGTCGAGGATCGCTCATATTTCTGTGACGGAAAATGACCCGTCAACTGGCAGAGGTCCTCCTGATGCAGCCTGCGGATCTCGCCTCGCGGATCCGTGAAGCGGTCATAGCGCTTCACCAGCAGATAGCGTCGTTTCCCGGCTGCGCCTATGGTTGTTTCTGCGGCGTCCAAGCCGCAGGCCCGTGCTAGGGTGAGACAGAAGGCTTCGTTCTCGACGCTTCCGGCAAGCCGTCTGGTGTCCGGCTTGATGATGTGGGTCGACGGCGTTCCGTCGACTGGTATGGAGATCTTGCCTTCTTCATCGACGAAGACCGGCAATTTTTCCTGCACGCCCGCAAGGGACATGGAGACGCCGCGCTCTCCAACCAGAAAGGGTTTGGCCGGAAGTTCGTTGAGTACCCGTTCCAGTGCCTGTTCATCCGGAATTGGCTCATGGTTGACGCCCGCCTTTCGCGCCTCCCCGATGGAGAGCGCGCCTGCCGTGTCCCGCCCGATGTGACCAAGCAGGCCCACAATGTCCTGCGGAGATACTTTCAGACGCTGGCCGATCTCGGCGAGATGTGCTTCCGGAAGAAGGTTGGCAAGCCATGGCAGCAGCCTGTCGGCGCCGACGGAGCCTGAACGCAGCGGCATGGTCAGCGAGACGGGGAAGGCCGAGCGGCGTGCTTTCCAAGAAAGATCGTAGTCGAGCCGCCATTCCCCTTCGAAGGTCATGCGCGCGACGGGAAGGGTTTCATAGAAGATGGTTGTCATCCACCCTCACAAAGGTCGGCAGGAAGCCGAGGTCATCGTCCGGTGCGGTTGGGGTCATCAGGGCTGCCCTGAGATCGCCGATCTCGATGCCGACGGTACGCGCCACGATCAACGCCTTCTCGAGCTGGCAGCTCGGCTTGCCGGATTCGAGTTCGACGATGAAGCGCTCGCCCGTGCCTGAGCGAGCGGCAAGCTCGGTCTGGGTCCAGCCGAGGCCTTTGCGTTTTTCCCGAACGGCGGCGCCGAACTCGCGTGCGGACCTGAACATTGAAATCTCCAGTGGTGACTTACCGTACAGGAAGATTCCCAAAAGTCCAATGCGATCCGTACCGATCGGGAAGCAGCAGCACCAGCTACACAGAATCATCCTGCTCGGGAAGTTTGTGTTCCTCGTCCCTTGGTGAGCCGGAAGACCTTCGCGTGCACCGTCGTCGGCCCGCCCTGGATCCGGTTTGTGCCAGATGATTTCTGAGCGAACCCACCAACCGGCCTCCTGCAAGGCGATCGCCGAGCGGTTCGGGATCATGCAAAGGTCTATCAGAGGTCTATGGGTTTCAGATACCCGCTCTGCGATCGTGGTGGTGGCCCTCGCCGCCATTATCCCGGCGCTGAATCGGTCCGACCGTCGCGAACGGCTTGTCGCGAAAAGTGCGATCGTCGCCCATGACATCCGCGGCCGACCGCCCGTTCGGAGTCGTGGCGTAGCAGTTACCATAGTTGAGCCAGAGCGAGCCCTGCGGCTTCAACCATGACAGCGACATAATCGCCGAGCGTCGGCTCCAGACCGATCTTGCCTTCAACACTATAGTCGCGAAGACGCAATCGAGCGCGTTTCGATGCTCATGCCTCGCCTCCCTGTTCGCGGTAACGGTTGCCCTCCTGAAAAGGAGTCCATCATGAGCACAAAACCTACTGAACCTATTCCCGAAAAGGCCCGAGGAGGTTCCACCAGATGTCCCCCGATACCCTGCCCAACCCAGAGCGACCCATCGAGGAGCCGGGACCTGATGATCCGGAAGAGGCCCCGACATTTCGCCATGCAGGGCCGCCTCCTGTTCGCCGCCGGCAGGCATTCGGAGGCCATTGCGGCGCTCCACAGAAGCGTCCCGGAGTCACCAGACGTGCTGATGTTCCTGGCGCGTGCGCATGCGGCCCTGGGCGAAATCGGCGAGGCGGCCAGGACCGCAGTCCGCTTAAAAGCTGAGTTTCCGGAGTATTCGGTCGAACGCTTCGTCTCGGCCTATCCCGTGACGAACCTCGATGCGCTATCTGCCATCCGCGATGCAGCCGAAGTGGCGAAGCTCGGCTGGGGTTTGCCCGATTCGCAAAACTCGAGGTGGCCTTTCCAAGCGGCCATGGAGCGTTACATATGTGAAATTGTCCTGATCTTGGCCACCATGGTGATCGCTCTTAGCAATCTTAGGAAATCCTATGAGACTGCCGAAGGGCGCCTTGAAGTGTTGAGAGGGGTCAATCTCGATCTCGGCCAGGGAGACAGCGTTGCCCTGACAGGGGAGTCTGGTAGCGGAAAGAGCACGCTCCTGCATCTCGTAGCCGGCCTCGACCGTCCAGACTCAGGCGAGATCGTGATCGGGGACCGAGACATCTCCAAGCTGAACGATCGGGAACGCGCCGCCTACAGGCGGACAGAAGTCGGCCTTGTATTTCAGCAGTTCAACCTTGTCCCGTCACTGGATGTGGCAGCGAACATCGCTTTCCACGCCAAGCTCGCGGGACGCCACGATCCCCTGTGGGAAAATGAACTCGTGGCCCGCCTAGGAATCGGGACATTGCTCACCAGATATCCCGAGCAGCTTTCCATCGGACAGCAGCAGCGGGTAGCGATCGGACGGACCCTTGCCGCGCGTCCCGGCTTACTCCTGGCGGATGAACCCACAGGAAACCTGGACGAGGCCAACGGAGACGCTGTTCTGGAACTGATGCTCTCGCTGTCGAAGGCAACCGGATCGACACTGCTTCTGGTGACACACTCGCAAAGGCTGGCGGATAGGCTCGACCGGCAGGTGCATTTGCGGTCCGGGAAGATGGAATGAAGATGTGGACCGCAGCCACGGCACTTCTGTCCCACTGGCGACGACGACCGCTGCAGCTCGTCGCTCTCTTGTCCGGCCTGGCGCTGGCGACGGCCTTGTGGTCCGGAGTGCAGGCGATCAACGCAGAGGCCCGCGCAAGCTACACCCGCGCCGCGGTTGTGCTCGACCAGAACGGGTTGGCCAGCCTGGTTTCTCCAAACGGCCGCCCGATTCCTCAGTCCGCCTTCGTGCGGCTCAGACGGGCGGGCTGGATCGTGTCACCAGTTTTAGAGGGAGACTTTCGGTTCGGAACCACCCGGTTAAGGGTGATCGGCATCGAGCCACTGACGATGCCCGCGGAAACCAACACCGTCGATCTTGGAAATGCCGGGGACTTGCTTTCCTTCATCACGCCTCCGGGCATGCTGGTTGTCTCTCCCGAAACAGCGGAAAAAATGCGAGGACAGACGGACCTCGCACTGCGTGTTTCGGATCGGATGCTGAACGGCACCGCCTTCACCGATATCGGCTTGGCCCAGAAGTTATTAAGAAGAGAGGGCGTACTCAGTCGGATTGTGATCGCCAAAAGCCAACGTTCCGGTCTGGATCCGCTTGAAAAGCTTGTTCCAACGCTCTCAGTTCGTCAGCCGAATGCAGAAACCGATGTCGAGCATCTTACCGAGAGCTTCCATCTCAATCTGACGGCCTTCGGTTTTCTCGCCTTCGCGGTGGGGCTGTTCATCGTGTACTCGACGATCGGTCTCGCTTTCGAGCAACGGCGGCCGACCTTCAGAACGCTTCGCTGCCTTGGAGTTTCGTTGAGTGCGCTTGCGGTTCTGCTGCTCGCCGAACTTGCCCTTTTCGCCCTCGCCGCCGGGGCAGTCGGCGTCGCGATCGGCTATCTGATCGCGTCACTGCTGCTGCCCGGAGTGGCCGCGACCCTTGAAGGACTTTACGGAGCCAGCGTGCCCGGCACGCTTTCCCTGCGTCCGGAGTGGTGGCTTTCGGGCTTTGCCATCGCAGTGGCCGGAACAATGGTTTCGTCGGCACAGAGCCTGTTGCGCTTGATGCGGGTGCCTTTGCTCGCGGCGGCCCAACCCCAGGTGTGGGGGCGGTCGTGGCAAGCGGGGCGGCGGATTCAAGTGCTGGCCGCGGCGGCTTTGCTAGCCCTCTCGGGAGCTCTTCTTCTATGGGCTGATGGACTTGAGGCGGGCTTTGGCATCCTTGGCTGTCTTCTGCTCGGGGCGTCGCTACTTCTCCCCACCGTGCTCTCCGGATTCCTCACCGTAATGCAGCGGACGTCTTCACGTGCGCTCGTCACGTGGTTCTGGGCCGACGCTCGGCAGCAGCTCCCCGGACTTTCCCTTGCGCTCATGGCATTGCTTCTTGCGCTGGCGGCAAACGTCGGCGTTGGAACCATGGTGTCGAGCTTCCGTCTCACGTTCGTCGGCTGGCTCGACCAACGTCTCGCCGCCGAACTTTACGTCGCTGCCCGGAACGAGGGCGAGGCAGACAGGCTCAGGACATGGCTCGCAACGAAGGTGGAATCGGTGTTGCCGATCTCCAGCGTAGATGCCGAGATCCGGGGGCAGCCGATGCAGATTTTCGGTGTCGTTGACGATCCAACCTACAGGAAGCACTGGCCCCTGATCGTTGCCATGCCGGACGTCTGGGATCGGGTGGCGTCCGGTCAAGGGGTGCTGGTCAACGAACAGTTCTGGAGGCGGGACCGGCTCCGTATCGGCGATGAGCTGGATCTGGCGGGGGACTGGAAGGCGGCGGTTGTCGGGGTCTATTCGGATTACGGAAACCCAAAGGGCGAGGTCATCGTCGGAATAAATGCGCTGACCTCTCGCTACCCGCAGGTCTCGCGTCTGCGCTACGGTCTGCGGATCCAGCCTGATCAGATTGCGGACCTACGATCGAGGCTCTCGGACGAATTCGGACTACCATCCGATAACGTCGTCGATCAAGCGGCACTGAAGGAACGGTCACGGCGGATCTTCGATCGCACTTTTTTGGTCACTGGCGCGTTGAACATGTTCACACTGGGGGTTGCAGCATTCGCTATGTTCTCGAGCCTCCTCACGCTTTCGGAAATGCGCCTCCCGCAGCTTGCGCCTGTGTGGGCCATGGGGGTCACAAGACGCGATCTCGCTCTTCTTGAGCTTCTAAGAACGCTGGTGCTCTGGCTGGCGACATTTATTGCCGCCTTGCCCCTCGGCCTAGCGCTGGCGTGGGTGCTTCTCGCGGTGGTGAACGTCGAAGCCTTCGGTTGGCGTCTGCCTATGTATATCTTTCCTTACGAGTGGGTTCGCCTCGGTCTCGTCGTGCTCGCCGCTGCTGTCGTTTCCGTATTTATCCCGCTTCGCCGGCTGGCCGGAGTCACGCCATCGGAACTTCTGAAGGTATTCGCCAATGAGCGTTAGATCGATTGCGATCGCTTTTGCGGCGACGACCATGGCCAGCATATCCGGGAGCCAAGCGGTCTCCGAGGGTTTTGGTGGCCTTGGCTCAGCGGCCGAAGGGTTTTCGGTGCCGCAACCCGGCCAGCTGTTGCGTTTTTCCGCCGACCACGGCCCACATCCGGACTTTCGGATAGAGTGGTGGTATCTAACGGCCAATCTTGAAGCACCCGACGGAACTCAATACGGAGCGCAGTGGACCCTTTTCCGGTCAGCGCTTGCTCCGGGTGAGGCCGGCGAGTGGTCGAGCCCACAGATCTGGATGGGTCACGCAGCCGTCACCACTTCAGAGGACCACTTCGTGGCAGAACGTATTTCACGCGGGGGAGTGGGGCAGGCTGGTGTTGTCGCGGAGCCGTTCGCGGCCTGGATCGATGACTGGCAGATGACGGGACTTGCAACCCCGGGATCGGATCAGCTGGCCGATCTCAACGTGACTGCAGCCGCAAAGGACTTCGGCTACGAACTCCGCCTGTCGGCCACCGGCCCGCTCGTGCCGCATGGCGATAACGGCTATTCGGTGAAATCAGCGAAGGGACAGGCCAGCTACTACTATTCGCAACCGTTCTACGCGGTGACCGGCTCGCTTTCGCTACCCACCGGGAGTGTAGAGGTGGCGGGGAAGGCTTGGCTTGACCGCGAGTGGTCGTCACAGCCGCTCGCGGAAGACCAGACCGGTTGGGACTGGTTCTCGCTGCATCTCGATACGGGAGAGAAGCTCATGGGCTTCCGTCTCAGAGATGAAGGAGAGGGATATACCTCCGCCACCTGGATCACCGCCGACGGGCGACCGGACCCCTTACCCGCGGGGGCTCTCCAGATCGCTCCCGTCCGGACTGCCAAGGTCGCGGGGCGTCAGATTCCAGTGGCCTGGAACATACGAATTCCCAGTCGCGGCTTTGACGTCACGACCAGGCCGTTGAACGACCAAGCATGGATGTCTACGTCCACACCGTATTGGGAAGGCCCGATTAGCTTCGGCGGCAACGTCGGTGGGAGGGGGTATCTGGAGATGACTGGGTACTAAACGCCTAGATAACCCTTCCCAAAATCCTGGGGTGAACGGAATCGAACCAAGGGCCCGGCGATCTCCTTCGTGCGACGCGCAGCCGCGCCAGCCATCCGCCCGCTTGTGCCTCGCGCTCTGCACAAGGCGGTGATTTTACCGAGGGCACTATTTGATGACGGGGAATGATTTCCGGACACAGAGGAGTTCTGCCATGAGCGAAGTCGCCTTCAACAGGCGATCCGCACCTTCCTGAAGGAAGTCGGCATGACCTCGCAGAGCAAGATCGAGGAGACAGTGTGCGAAGGGCAGATCGGCGGCAAGAAACTGAAAGTCCGCATGACGCTGACGGCGGAAACTTGCCGAGATCTCGGTCAACCGGGGACGCGCGGATCGCGAGCTTGACCTCGCGGTCGGCAGCCCGGTCGAGGTCGCCCTTAAGGAAGCGGCCTGGAGCGTTGTTGGGGCTATCGCCAGAAACGTTTCGCATCCACAAGATCGACGTACGCATCTTCGGCCGCCTCAAGCAGGCCCTTCTTGTTGCCTTTCGCGATTAGGGATGCCGTTGCCGGTTCGCCGGCCAGCCCGATCCTTTCAAGAAGTTGTGAACCTGCCGCCATGTCGTTCAACGCGCCGAGTTGGTCCTGCAGCTCTCCGAGGATGGTTATGAACCGCTTATGACGTCGTCGCCCCCGGTTGCCTGGGAAAAGAAGCGTGAAAAACTCCGACGCGTAGCGCAAGTTCTTTGCATCCTTTCGGACCTTGTGGCGCTCTTCGTCGTCGACGACGACTATTGCCCGTCCGTCTCGCTTTATCTTCTTTCGCAGGCGCTCGAGCGCGGAGGAAGCAAAATCCACTGCCGGCACCTGCCTGAGATCCGTCGTTTCCGCGGCATCCAGCCAGGGACCGTTGGAAATCCATTCGGCAAGACCCAGCATAAATGCCCTAACCCTTTGTGAGCCCAGCGTTGCTTCCACCTCGTCATATGCGGAATCTCGCGCCTCGGTCAGGCGAATGCGCAATACCGCTAACTCCGTCTTGCCCAAGAGGACATCGATGTCTCGCGCCTGTCCGAGAACCCCGGCAAGCCAGCGCGCTTCACTCCCAAGGTGCTCGGATCGATCATCGGCGATGACGTCCTTGAATATGGAGAACGCCGATCGCAGTCTTCTCAGCGACACGCGAGCCTGGTGCAGTGCCTCGGCATCCCTGGCGGCAAGAAGGACCGCTTCGTTCAACCTGTATTGCTTGATGCAGGCCTGAGCGATCTGCTGAAAAGCGGCGGCCGTTGTGATCTGCTTATCCAGTTGGACGAGCTCCGCCTTGAACACACTGACGGCAGGTCCAAGGAGTTTGTAGCCACGCGCTGCCTTGCTCAGCACGCCGATCCGAACCGGTGCGAAGCCGTCCAGCTCCTGGGCAAGATCAAACAGAGCGGAACTGGAACCGTTCTTCAGCTCGAGTTCCAGCTCGCAGAATCGGGTTTCCCGATCGCCCACAGTAACACGCCCGATGTCCAACGCTGCTTCAATCTTGGCGTCGTCGCGCGAGAGCAACCACATTCGACGTTCGACGTGAACATCGAACCGGGCTTGCAGAGCGTCGACATCGTCTTCCAGAAGCGATCTGATTGGCGTCGAGTGATCGAGAACAGGCAGGTCACTGGAGATTGTGAACTCCCATTCAGGGCGCACGAAAAGCCCGGCTAACTTGGCGTTGTCTGCCTTGACGGTCTGCGTCCGCACTCCGTCTACCGTGCGGATCCGCAAGGAAAATCCCGCCGCGCGCAATTTGTGGTCCGGGGTGTCGAAGTAGACCGAGCGCTGGGACATGGTTTTAGGCTTGCCTGTCAAAAGTGGCGACGCCTTAATCCGCCCGAGCGCGTCGGGCGACAGCTCAAGCTTGAGTTCCGTTTCGTTCACCTTAGTCGTCCCCATGGCCGTGATGGGTCAGAACCTATGCTTCAACCATAACAAACTTATGGTCACCCGTCTGGGCCGGGCACCTGGGATACGCGGCCCCGCTCGCGTCGCAATCACAGTCCGCGAGCTGCAGCTTGGAATGTCCGACCTTTGGCGGACACACGCGGCCCTATGCATGGCCATCGCGCTGGGAAGAGAATTGCAGTGGACTGTTCTGAACCAGCCAAGCCGCATCACCTGCGCGATGCCCCGCGCGTCCTTCTTGTCGATCTTCACCGGCATCGTGGTTCGTTTGAGAGATCCTGATGCTCAGGTTTCTAAGCCAGGCATGAATTCAAACCAATAGGGCCTGGTCATTTCAGTGCGCGCGGCCGGGCGCAGATTTTTTCATCGGCCACAGGAATCCCAAGTTGACAGATATCAATCTATCGTCCAACATAACCATACACCGTCTTCTATTGTTGGACAATAGAAAAAAGAAAGAAATTTCGAATGGCAGTTCGCCCCCTTTCATCCGTGCTGAAGACACTTACTGCATTCGACTGTGTCGCGGCCGCCGCAGAGCCGATGCGCCTGGTCGACATCGCCAAGCAGCTCGGAGAAGCCCGAGGCGCTGCCCATCAGCGCCTCGTCACGCTGGTCGAGGCCGGCTGGATCGAACAGACACAGGATGGCCGCTACCGGCTGACACTGCGGGTCGTCAGCCACGCGGCCATGGCGTTGGAGCAGTCCAATCTCGGCGCACGTTTTGCGGGCGTTCTCGAGGAAATGGTGACGCAAAGCGGTGAAACGGCCTCGCTCGCAGTCCTCGATGGCAGGGATGCCGTTATCGTTCGGCGGGTGGAATCTCGTGGCGTTCTTCGCGCCGACCTCAAGGTTGGTGCGCATCTCAGGCTCGATAGGACAGCCTTCGGCCGCGTGCTCGCCTCGCACGCGCGCCCAGAAATCATTGAGCGACTGCGTGCGCAAGGCGTCAGCCTCCCGGACGATGACATGATGACGCTGGTTCGCCAGCAGGGATACGCCATTTCGGAAGTCGAAGGCCCGCGCACTGTCTCGGCGGTCGCCGCACCCATCCTAGACGCGCAGGGCGAGTGCATCGGCGCACTGGCCCTTTCGGGCCCGTTCCAAGGTTTTGATACTGAAAAATGCGCTGGGATCGTCGTTGCGGCAGCGGCGGCGAGCTCGGGGCGCATGCGAGGAGACCAATAAATGACTGCCCTTAGAAGACCTGCTCCGGCGCAGGACGCGTGCCGCATTGCGCGGCTTATGCGTTCAGCCGGCGAAATGATGGCGCCTGAGCGCTTGGCCGCCATCCAGCCGTCGCGCGTCAGCGCATCGCGCGCGCTGCTCAGCCACGCAATCCGCGGTCGCTGGCAGATCCTTTGCAAGCGCTTCGAGATCGATGAGAAGGGTAACGGGGTTGCCGAATACCGCATCGATATTGGCAGCTGGCGCTTCAGCTTCCCCGTCTTTTCTTTTGAGCCTTCGCCCCATGGTCGCACCGGTCGGATCATCGGCCGGGCCTGGGACATGATGGGCGCATTGATCGAGGGCGATCTGAGCCAGGTCGATTTCGAGACCACGCGCAATGAGCTTCCCAAACTTTACGAGGGGCGCGCCACACCCGGCACGCTCATATGGTGCCGCTCCAATCGCAGCGGTCGCTTCTTCGAGAGTGCCCGCCAGGCGTTGACAGCGGGACGGCAGCCAGACGTCGCTGAACTTGCACAGACCTGCTATCTCATGCGCAACACCGGTCTCGACGGCAACGGCACGTTTGGAACGAAGAGTTTCCTTGCCTATGAAGCGGACCACCCACTGCGCTGGTCGCTCGCTGCGCAGATGCTGTGCGCCTACATGATGCGTGTCTTCGCTCAGGACCTGTTGCAGCATCTTGTCCGCCTCGGTTCGCCGCAGGCGCCGGACATGGCCAAGGACCTTCGCCGCTTCCTCGGCGTCGGCAACGGCTCGGCACTCGGCCTGATGCTATTCGTCAACAACCACCCGCGGCTGATCGAACGCTGGCTTTTCATTCGCGAAGAGGCCATTGCGCGCGCTAAGGCTGTACTCCCCGACGACGCGGGCTCACAGATCACCAAGCTGCTGACCCTCGTCGACAAGGCAATCACCTTCCGCACGCAGGATCGTGCTGCCTACGAAAACTTCACGCGTTCCGACGTGCTTGCGGAAGAATTGCAGATCATCCGGCGCGCTGTCGCCGACCTTCTGCAACGCTGGCAGGCGGGCAACCGCTTTGAGGCCGAGCCCTTCGCAGAACTTGCGGCCTCGCTTGAGGGGCGCGTCCATGCGGAAGCTATGGAAACTCTTCATTCGCTCCTGATCGAATTGGTGCCCGACGAGGCCGATGCCCTGGTCGACGGCCTGGTCATCGACGAGGAGTTGACGGGGCGACCGGAAATGCCGGTTCACCGACTGCGCGACCTGATACGCAACGATTACGCCTGGGCCTTCAAGCTTAATCTGGAGGTTCCGGCCTCCGAGCGCTACGTCTGGTACAAGTCCGTGACCGCCGAAGAACCGCGCCGCGGCCTTGCAACGGAGGTCGGTCAGAATGTCGTCAATCTCGGCCTCGACCTGCCACGTCTCGTCGTAGCCCTTGACCGCGACCTCTCGGCGGCCGACCCGAACCTCAGCACAGCCCGCTTCCTGTTCGCCCATCCACAGCACAGGGCCATCGTCACCCGTGTCCAGGCCCTTGCCGGCACCAGCCTGCATTCGCCCCATGCAGACATCATGAGCGGCTCCTTCACGCCAGCTCATATCACCCGCCTTCTCAATGTCGGTATCCACGGCATCGACAAGACACGCGACTTCCTCGATCGCAACTTGCGTGGCGTTCTGTTCCATGGCGCGCCCATTCCCGAAGACATTGCTTCTGGGAGCGCCGACGAGTTGTGGTTTTATCCTGCGGAGCCAAACCTGTGAGCACGTGCCAGTCTAATCTTGCGACCTCCATGACTGTCAGCCTGCGCGAGATGCGCATGGTGTTTGAGCGCCTGCTCCAGGTCACGCGCATCGAAAGCGGGCTCGTTCCGGCCCTTCGCGATTGCGCAGTCTACTCGGCCGCCCTCGGCGGCTTTGCCCGCTTGCCCGCAACGCTTGAGACGATCAGCAAGGCCACCCCCAGCGCACTTTCACTCGAGGGATCGGATGACCCTGTCATTCACTGCGGCGGCCAACATGCCTGGCTTGCCGCCGATGCCGCCCTTGAGCTGGCGGTCGAGATCCTGAAGACCGGCGGCCGTGGCATCGTCACCGTGCGCAACGCTGCGGACATCGGCGAATTGCGGGTCATCGAGGCGCTGGCGCAGCGCTTCGGCTTGAAGGCAATAGTCGCTGTTGGCGCCGATCGCGCGACGATCGCCGTCACGCCCGCAACTGATGCCGATGAAATCGCCCTGCTCGACAAGATCCGCCGCGACGGGGTCGATGTCGACGCCGCGCTCTGGTGGGAACTCTACCATCGCTCCGCAGAGGCGCTCGCACCCGACTCCTATCTTTCACGCCGCCATGCCGGACCGATCATCGTTGAGGCCGACGGCAAGGTCATCGGCCGCCAGGACGAGGACGAGACGGACTTTTCGTTGCTTCTCGCTGACGCGCCCAATAGCGCCGTTTCCGCCAAACATTGAACGGAATGACCATGATTATCGATGCTCTGCAATGCGGCCATTTCAACCGCGAATCCTTCGAAGCCCTGAAACGTGGCGGCTACAGCGCCGTCACGCCGACACTTGGCTTTTGGGAGGGGACGATGGAGTCGCTCGATTCCCTTGCTCGCTGGCGCGACATGGAACGTGAAAACGCCGACATCATCCTGATTGCCCGCACAGCCGCCGATATCGAGCGCGCCGGGCGCGAGAACAAGGTTGCGATCGTGCTCGGTTATCAGAACTCCAACCTCTTCGAAGACCGCATCGCCTATGTGGAATTCTTCGCCGAGCTCGGCGTGCGTGTCGTACAGCTCACCTATAACAACCAGAACGAACTTGGCGGCTCCTGCTACGAGGAGAATGACAGCGGTCTCGCCCGATTTGGCAGGGACGTTGTACGCGAGATGAACCGCGTCGGCATGCTCGTCGATCTTTCTCATGTCGGCGACCGCACGACGCTTGACGCCATCGAATGGTCCGAAAAACCGGTCGCCATCACCCATGCCAACGCGGACTCGCTCTTTGCGCACAAGCGCAACAAGTCCGACAAGGTGATCAAGGCACTCGCGGAACGCAGAGGCGTCATCGGCTGCGTCGCCTACCGCAACATTACGCCCGAAAGTGCCTGCGCGAGCGTTGATGGTTGGTGCGAGATGGTGGCGCGAACGGTCGACATTGCCGGCATCGATCATGTCGGCATCGGTACCGACATTTCCCACAACCACAGCCAGCGCGACTACGACTGGATGCGCAAGGGCCGCTGGACACGCTCCGTCCAGTACGGCGCGGGTTCGGCTTCAACTCCCGGCGCCGTGCCGAAGCCGGAATGGCTCTTGAAGCCGGAAAACCTTCAGGACGTGGCGCCCGCACTCAAGCGCGTCGGGTTCAACCAGCAAGAGGCAAACAAGATCCTCAGAGACAACTGGCTGCGCCTCTATGGCGAGGTCTTCCGCGCCGACTGATCGATCCGGAAACGGACTCCAACAAAAGAAGGGCCGCCGCCGGCAGGCGAGCGGCCACGAGGAACAGCAATCAACGACCGTTCGACTAAGGAGAACAACGAATGGACACGTTCAAGAAAGCATCGGCAATGCCGGTCTCGCGACGCGCAGTACTCGGTGCAGGCCTATTCGGGGCCGCAATGCTCGCATTACCTTTCGTGCGCCGTGCAAGCGCTGAAGAAAATGTACTCTATGTCAACACCTGGGGCGGCGACTGGGAAGCCTCCGTCAAGAAGTTCCTCTTCGATCCCTTTACAGCCGATACCGGTATCGAGATCCGCACGGTCTCGCCGATCTCGTTTGCCAAGCTCGCAGCACAGAAGACGACTGGCGTCTTTGAGTTCGACGTCACCACGCTCGGCGTTGCAGACGTCGCTCGTGCAAATGCCGCCGGCCTCTTGGAAACGCTCGGTGACCACGTCGACACCTCGAAACTGTGGCAGGGCGCGATCTATGAAAACGGCCTGTCGACCCACGGCTTCGCCACGCAGCTGGCTTACAACAAGGCGAAGTACCCGGACGGCCTGAGGAGTTGGACCGATTTCTTCAATGTCGAAAAGTTCCCGGGAAACCGCAGTTTGCAGCGCCATGCCGCCCGCATTCTCGCCATCGCGCTCCTCGCCGATGGCGTCTCCCCCGACCAACTCTTCCCCTATGATCTCGACCGCGCCTTCGCCTCGCTTGACAAGGTCAAGGACAACGTTCGCGTCTGGTGGACGGCAGGCCCGCAGGCCCGCCAGATCCTGACCGACGGCGAGGTCGACATGGCGGGCCTCTGGGACAGCGATGCTGCCGGCGCCAAGAAGGCTTCCAAGGATCCGATCGAGATCGTTTGGGATCAGGCGATCGTCGACCAGGCGTGCTGGATCGTCGCCAAGGACAGTCCGAGGGCCGAAAACGGCTTCAAGCTGATCAGCCATATCGGCCAGAATGCCGAGGGCCTCGCGAAGTTCTGCATCGCCGACCAGAATGGCCCGATGAACCCGAAGTCGTTCGATTTCATTCCGGCTGACGTGGCCAAGACCATGCCGACCTATCCAGATCACCTCGCCCGCGCTGTCATGCTCGACGGCGCCAAGCTGACGGCCCAGATCGACGAGCTGAGCAGCCGCTTCGAGAGCTGGGTCGGTCTTTGATCCAAACCTCCCGGTTCAGCAACAAGCGGAACCGGGAGGATCTGAAAACAGGTGAACGGCATGAGGGAGCAGTGACATGAAACAGAGATCGTTTTCGCCCATTGCGGAGGGGCCGATACCGCTGATGGCCCCGGCAGCGGTTTTCCTTGCGGGGTTGTTCCTGGTACCGCTTGCCTATGTGGGCTGGATGAGCGTCTCGCAGCCCGCTCTTGGCCTGCAGAACTTCGGCCGTCTCCTGCATTCGGGCCTGTTTGCGTCCGTCATTTACCAGACCTTCAGGACCGCCTTCCTTGTCACGGCCATTGCGCTTCTCTTCGCCTATCCTCTGGCTTATGCCGCCGCGAACGGATCGAAACGCTTCGCAACCTTCCTGCTGACCGTGGTCGCTCTGTCATTCTGGACGAGTTATCTCGTGCGCACCTATGCCTGGATGGTCATCCTCGGCAACCAGGGACCGGTCACAGCACTCCTTACCTGGCTCGGTTGGGATCCGGCGCCCAAGCTGCTCTTCACCACCTTTAGTGCAACGCTTGCCATGACCCATGCGCTCATCCCTTTTATGACCATGTCGCTTTTCTCGGTCATGAAGCGCATCGATCCTCTCCATGTCCGCGCTGCCGAAAGCCTCGGTGCGAGCCCACTTCGGGCCTTCGTTGCGGTCTACCTACCGCTCTCGGCACCTGGCATCGTCAACGGCTGCACGCTTGTCTTTATCACCTGCCTCGGCTTCTATGTGATGCCTGTCCTGCTCGGCAGCCCGCGCGACCAGATGATCGCCGGTATCATCGGCGACCAGATCGAGCAGACGCTCGATTTCGGTCTCGGCTCGGCGATCTCCATCGTCTTGCTCGGCCTCACGCTTGCCGTCTACGCGCTTTACAACCGTTTCTTCGGTCTCGACCGGCTTTGGGCAGGAGGCGGCCGATGAACCCGTTCCTCCGCGCCCTTGCGCTCCTCATCGCCGTCTTCGTTGCCGCGCCGATGTTCATCGTCATTCCTATGTCGTTCAGCTCGGCAGCCTCGCTGACTTTCCCGCCGCCGGGTTATACGCTCGCGAACTACATCAATTTCTTCTCCGACCCGAACTGGACAGAGCCGCTGGTCAACAGCGTCATCATCGGCATCGGTACGGTCTTCGTGACGCTCAGCCTTGCGATCCCCGCGTCTTTTGCTCTCGTGCGGCACATTTTCCTCGGACGTGGATTGTTCAATCTCTTGATCATGCTGCCAATGATCGTGCCAACCATCGTCATGGCGCTCGGGTACTACATGTATTTCGGTCAATTGCGCCTCGTGCAGAGCTACCTGGGCGTCATCCTGGCCCATAGCTGCATCGCCATGCCCATGGCGACGTTGATCCTGACCGCAGCGCTCAAAGGATTCGACCAATCCGTCGAACGGGCCGCCATGAGCCTGGGTGCATCGCCTTTCACGACGTTCCGGCTGGTCACCTTTCCGATCTTGCGTCCCGCCTTCACGGTTGCCGGCCTCTTTGCCTTTATCGCATCCTTCGATGAAGCCGTTATCGCGCTCTTCATCTCCGGCCGCGACAAGGCAACCCTGCCGCGCCAGATGTTCAATGCCGTCCGCCAGGAGGCGGATCCGACGATCTCGGCAGCCTCTTCATTCCTTTTCCTGCTTGTTCTGGCTGGCATCTCAATCTGGCTTGCACCGCAATTCCTGCGCCGCCGGTCCGGTTTCACGCGTCAGCCGCTCGAAAACGGCGCCACCAACACCGCTCCCGCGGCATCCTGATCAAGGAGCAAAGCCATGAACGCCCGTTCCCTCACACTCCGCAGTGTCAACAAGAGCTACGACGGCAAGCATATGGCGGCCGACGACGTGTCGCTCGACATCAAGGCCGGCGAATTTGTCTCCTTCCTTGGACCCTCAGGCTCCGGCAAAACAACCACACTGATGATGATTGCCGGTTTCCAGCATCCGACGAGCGGCGAAATCCGGCTCGGCGAGCGTGCCATCGACAAACTACCGCCGCACAAGCGCAACATCGGTATGGTCTTCCAGAACTACGCGCTCTTCCCGCACATGACGATTGCCGACAACGTCGCCTTCCCCTTGCGCATGCGGGGCGTGGAGAGGGCGGAGAAGGACCGCCGGTCGCGCGAGGCGCTGGCGAAGGTCGGCCTGCAGGGTTTCGAGAAACGTGTCCCCTCCGAGCTATCCGGGGGCCAGCAACAACGCGTAGCCCTTGCACGGGCGCTCGTCTTCCAGCCAGATGTCATTCTGCTCGACGAACCGCTCGGCGCACTCGACAAGGCGCTGCGCGAGCACATGCAGGTGGAGTTGAAGCGCATCCACCGCGATCTCGGCGTCACCATGGTCTATGTCACCCACGATCAGTCCGAGGCCATGACCATGTCGGACCGGATCGCCGTTTTCAAAGGGGGACGCATCGAGCAGGTCGGCACTCCGAACGAGATCTATTTCGCGCCGAAGAGCCGCTTCGTCGCCTCCTTCATCGGCGACAGCAACATCATTGCCGCCACTTCGCTTGGCGGTGGCCGTTTCGAGACGCCAGTCGGCGTCGTCGACACGAAGGCTGCAGGTGGCGACCGAAACACTAAGGCCGAGCTGCTGCTGCGTCCGGAAATGATCCGTCTCGCTGTCCGGGCGGAGGCTGGGCGCCAGGCGATGAAGATCGACAGCACCATCAACTACGGCGACAACCTTCTGGTCGTCGGCAAGCTCGGCACCCAAGCGATCCGCATGCGCGTGCCCGGCGTCGATGCACGAAGACTCGACGGCGCCTCGGAGTGCCACGTCACCTGGCGTAGCGAAGACGTGCACGTCATCGCCTGACAATCGCCAAGCAATTCAAGCATACCCTGGAGCTTGCCATGAACGACCGCCCCAATTCCCTCCACGCCCTGGACCGGCAAAACCTCGTCCATCCCTACACCAACCTTGCGGTTCACCAGGAGGTGGGGCCGCATCTAATCACTGGCGGCGAAGGGATCTACGTGATCGATGATGAAGGCAAGCGCTACATCGAAGGTCTCGCGGGCCTCTTCTGCGCCGGTCTCGGTTTCAGTGAGCAGCGACTGGTGGAAGCGGCGACGCGGCAATTGAAGACGATGCCATTTTACCATTCCTTCGCCCACAAATCGACGGAACCGGGCATCCGTCTCGCCGAGAAGCTGCTTGAAATGGCCCCAGTTGCGATGTCGAAGGTCTTCTTCGCCGGCTCCGGCTCCGAGGCAAACGACACGGCGATCAAGCTTGTCTGGTACTATAACAATGCGGTCGGACGACCTGAGAAGAAGAAGATCATTTCGCGCCGCAAGGCTTACCATGGCGTAACGGTCGCCACCGCCAGCCTCACGGGCCTGCCGTTCAATCATCGCGATTTCGATCTGCCGATCGCCAATATCCTGCACACTGACTGCCCGCACTACTGGCGGTTTGCCGAACCCGGCGAGAGCGAGGAGGACTTTGCGACCCGGCTAGTCGGCAACCTTGAGGCAATGATACTTGAAGAGGGCCCGCAAACGGTGGCGGCGTTCTTTGCCGAACCGGTCATGGTGTCTGGGGGAGTGATCACACCGCCGAAGACCTATTTCGAAAAGCTCCAGGCGGTCCTGAAGAAGTACGATATCCTTCTGGTCGCAGACGAAGTCATTTGCGGTTTCGGGCGTACCGGCAACATGTTCGGGTCAGAAACCTACGGACTGAACCCGGACATGATCAGTTGCGCAAAACAGCTTTCGGCCGCCTACATGCCGATCTCTGCGCTGATGATCAACGCGAAGATCGCGGACGTCCTCGTCGACCAGAGCCGCAAGATCGGCACCTTTTCGCACGGCTTCACCTATGGCGGTCATCCAGTCGCGGCCGCCGTCGCGCTGGAGGCACTGACGATTTACCAGGAAACCGACATAGTCTCCCACGTCCGCGCCGTCAGCTCGCGCTTCCAGCAGGGCATTCGCAAGCTTGGCGAACACCCGCTGATCGGTGAGGCCCGCGGTGTTGGTCTTGTGGCCGGCCTCGAATTCGTCAAGGACAAGGGAACGAAGGAGAACTTTCCGCCCGCCTGGCAGGTCGCCAACCATGCCGGCAAGTTCGCAACCGAGCGCGGCGTCCTTACTCGCGGTCTTGGCGACATGGTGAGCCTATGCCCGGCCATGATCATCTCTAAGATGCAGATCGACGATCTCATGACCCGCATGCAGCTGGCCCTCGACGACACGCTTTCGTGGGCGCGCAGCCAAGGCTACATCGCGTGATGCCGCAGATCGCCATCTCCAACCGTCCGCCACATTGTTATGAACGGCTCGGCATGCTGATCGACGGCCGCTGGATCTATGAGACCGAGCGGCGGGACGCGGTCATCGAACCTGCCAGCGGTACGCTCATCGGCCATTTGCCCCATGCTACTGACGTCGATCTCGCGGCGGCCGTCGCCTCCGCGCAGCGTGCATTCGATAGCTGGAAAGACCGCTCGCCGCTTGACCGCGGACAGGTTCTGCGCCGCTTCGCCGAACTCGCCCGCAAGCATGTCGAAGACATCGGCCGAAGCATGGTGATGGACCAGGGAAAACCGCTTGCAGAAGCAATCGGAGAGATTCGATTCGCGGCCGACCATGCCGATTGGCACGCGGAGGAGGCGCGACGCATTTACGGTCGCCTTGTCCCTTCGCGCGATCCGCGTGTGCAACAGGTGGTCACCCGCGAGCCCGTCGGCGTCTGCATTGCCTTTACCCCCTGGAACTTCCCTTTCAGCCAGGCGCTACGCAAGGTCGTGGCGGCCCTGGCTAGCGGCTGCACGATCATCCTGAAAGGCCCGGCGGAATCGCCCTCCTCCACGGTCGCGATCGGCCGGCTCATGCAGGAGGCGGGACTGCCGGACGGTTGCCTCAACATTGTCTGGGGATCGTCTTCGCATATTTCCGAGACGCTGCTGGCGGCCCCTGAGGTGAAGAAGATTTCGTTTACGGGCTCTGTCGAGGTCGGCAAGCTGCTCGCTTCGCTCGCCGGCCGGCACATGAAGCGGTCGACGATGGAGCTTGGCGGCCACGCTCCCGTAATCGTCTTCGACGACGCCGACATTGAAGCTTCTGCCGACGCGCTTGCCGTCCAAAAGGTCCGCAATGCCGGACAGGTCTGCGTCTCGCCGACCCGCTTCTACGTTCAGGCAACAGCGTATGACCGTTTCCTTGCACGCTTCGCCGACAAGGTGGCCGCAACGAAGGTTGGCAATGGCTTTGACGAAGGGGTGCAGATGGGACCGCTCTGCCACGCCCGCCGGGTGACGGCCATGGAAGGCTTCGTACAGGATGCTCGCGACCGGGGGGCCGAGATCGTGACCGGCGGCAGTCGCATCGGCAATACCGGCTTCTTCTATGCACCAACGGTCGTCGCCGGCGGCTGTGAGGCTCTGCAACTGATGAACGAGGAGCCCTTCGGTCCAATTGCGATCGTCACACCGTTTTCTGGTTTTGAAGACGTGATCCGCCGCGCCAACAGCCTTTCTTTTGGCCTGGCTTCGTACGTGTTCACCGCTTCGAGCAGTCGAGCCCGGCACACAGCGCAAGCGCTTGCCGCCGGGATGGTCAGCATCAATCACTTCGGTCTGGCGTTACCCGAAACGCCTTTCGGTGGCATCAACGACAGCGGCTATGGTAGCGAAGGCGGAGTTGAAACCTTCGACGGCTATCTCAACACGAAGTTCGTGACCCACTTCGAAGCGCGACCCGAATGAGGAGCCTTACTTCCTTGGAGAACAAAATGTTTGAAGCCATCGATACCGGATCAGACCCTTGCGACGTGCCAATCAGCGAAGTCGTGCGTGCCGGCAATCTCGTCTGGTCGGTCCACATATCGGAGGACCCGGTGAACGGCGACCTCGTCACCGGCGACATTGAAACCCAGACGCGCCGAACACTGGGAAATCTCGACATCGCGATCCGTGCCGCAGGCGGCACACTGGCCGATGTGGTGCAGGTTCAGGTTTTCCTCATTGAAAGATCGGATGCATCCGGCATGAACAAAGTTTACGCCGAGTTCTTCAGGGAGCCCTATCCGGTACGTGCGACCGTGGTGGTGAAGGAGCTACTTTCTGAAGGCCTTCGCATCGAAATCCTCGCCCACGCCGTTCTCAGCAACAAGACATAAGGGAGCGGATTGTGTTTGAGAAAGTCGAAACCGGCATCGCTGCGTCAAAGGCGCCTTTGAGCGCCACGGTCAAGTCGGGCCCTATCGTGCGCTCCGCCCATATTGCGAAAAACCCGACGACGGGCGAACTGATCACCGGCGACATCGAAACGCAGGCGCGCCAGGTGTTCCTCAATCTGCAGCAGGCGCTCGAGGCGGCCGGGGGCACGCTTGCCGATGTCGTGCAGATCCAGGCCTATCTCACAGACAAGGCCGACGCAGCCGGCATGAATCGGGTCTATCGGCAGTTTTTCTCAGCGCCCTACCCGATCCGTGCCACCGTCGTCGTCGATCTTCTTTCCGACGGAATACGTCTGGAGGTACTCGCCACCGCTGTCCTTTCCACCTCGGCGTGACGATCTATCTCCGTGTTTACTTCTGGCTGTCCAAACGGGCCAGCACGAGGGCCGAAGCGGTTCGCTACGTCTGACAGCCTACTCCCAGATTGCTGCACTGGGCGTCGACAAGCACTCGTGCCCGATGGTTCATGGCGTGGAGATACACGCCCACAGCGAGAAAGCTGCCCGCAAGCGGGTTAACTACTTGGTATCGTCGTAAGCGCGACGGAATCCTGGATGGTGTGCAGATTATCACGAACCCAAAAGTTGAACCTTTCAAGGGCGCGCAAAGCCCCGCGGCCAATCTCGGTCAGCTCATATTCGACACGCGGCGGCACTTCGGGAAAATAATGGACGAAGCCGTTACGCTCCAGATTGCGCAGTGTAAGCTTCAACGTTCGCTGGGTGACGCATCAATTTCTTTCTTAAGGGCTGAGAAGCGGAGCCGACGAGGGAAACAACTTTTGATTGCGCGCTGTAGAATCCGAAGGCGCCGCGGTGAGCGACAAAACGTCCAAGTGGCAACGAGCGGTGCGGCCAGGCTGCCAGAGCATCAGCCTGCCTTATCGTGAATTCGTGGCGGCAGTCGACAACCTGTCATTGTTTTGCTTTAATCTGACTTCCTCAGCCGGAGGTTTGCAACACGATGAATGGTTGGAACAAGGACGGGCGCGGCAGCGTCAGAGTATCACCGGTCGTCGGCTGGAAGGCCGCAACGCTGATCAACAACGAAGCCGACATCTTCCTTAGGCTCGAGTTCAGCGTCAATCCTGATAACACAGACGTATCTGCACTCCAATTTGCACTGACTGAGCATCAGGCTCGCGAAATCAGTGCCAAACTGAGAGCCCTTGCAGATACGATATCGTCTTACGCTCTCCAGCCCACTTGATGGCCGATCGTGTTCGGCTACCTCGATCCGAGCGAACGACGAATGCCCGATGATATTGCCGACCTGCACCGATACTTGTTCCTGGCGATCATCGATCAGCAAAGCGGATGGGCGGGTAGCTTCGCGTCGAGTCCGTGCTTACTCCCATTGGCGGCCCTTGGCCGCCGAAGGCGTGGTGATGTATTCTCAAGACCGAAGAAAACTGTCTTGAAACGATCAAATGGGGATGACAGTGATCAACATATCAAGATCCGCCATGGGAATAATGCTCACCGTTTTGATACTTGGTGCCGCCCAGGCGCAAACGACGTTCTGCTATGGAACGGAGTGCACGGTCGAGAACAGGGATGGGACATCTGAGACGTTATCCGTCAATCAAGTGAATGAACGAGCAAGGGCAGAAGCCCTTAGGCACATTCGAGAAATCGACTGTGCGTTTGCAGATAGTGCCTCGCAATGCCTCGAAGCGAAGCTCGTTTTGCGCCGACTCTTCTATTGAAAGAAGGGCTTGGAGATTTCTTCGGGTTGATGGCACAAGCCAACATCCAAATGTCAGATCATCGCACTGACAGCTGAACTTCCAGATATCGCGGAAAGCGCACGACGGGCCCCGATCGCGCCGTAGGACACGAGCGGATGCAGGCGCTTGCGTTTCCATTCGTCGCTGGAACTCAGGCCTTCGCGCCGTCGCTCCACGCCTCTGCGCCCGCCGACCAGCTTCCCGTCCGGCCGAAGAATGACGACCCGGGTCGCGCACTCCATGGCCAGCTGTCGAGGGTACCGATCTTGATGAATCGCGACTTCACAATCGGCCGGACGCGCAGACATGTCCCCGGCCCCGCGGCAGGCAATGGCTATCGCACGAACGATGAATCGGGAGTAGACTTCGCTCGACTGGGAGGCTGAGAAGTTTCCGTCTGGGACCAGACCCAACAGCGGGGCTTTCTTCGTTTTTCCGGAGAGAGTGGCCATGGGAGCAGATCATGCCGAGCGGCGGCTGGTCGCAATTCTCGCCGTCGATATTGTTGGTTATTCGCGCCTTATCGAAGCTAGCGAGGCCAGTACGCTGGCCGCGATGAAAGCGTTGCGCGCCGAAGTATTCGACCCGTTGCTGGCGGAATATCACGGACGGATCGTGAAGCTCATGGGCGATGGGGCGATCGCGGAATTTGGTTCGGTCGTGGATGCTGTCCTTTGTGCCGTGGATTTCCAGAGGCAAGTCGCAGCACGCCAAGCGGATATCCCGGGCGACCACCGCCTGCTCTTCCGCATGGGCGTTAATCTCGGCGACGTCGTGGTGGATGCGGATGATCTGCTGGGCGATGGCGTAAACATCGCTGCTCGCCTGGAGCAACTATGTGAGCCAGGAGGGCTTTTTGTATCCGGCACGGCTTTCGATCACTTGCAAGGCAAGCTCGAGCTGCCACTGGAATTTATGGGCGAGCAGCATGTGAAAAACATTGCGCGACCCGTGCGTGTCTATCGCGTCAAATTTGATGGAAATACGCGCAGTTGGTGGTTCAAGAACCAGCGCCATCGCAATCGGGGCATTACCGCCGCGGTTGCCCTGGTTCTTTTAGTGGCGACCCCTGTTTTATGGATAAGCCCCTGGAAGACCAGTGTCGGAACTGCGTCAGTCGCTCGGATGGCGCTTCCCCTCCCCGACAAGCCGTCGATAGCGGTCCTTCCGTTCGATAATCTCAGCTCCGATCCCGAGCAGGCCTATTTCGCAGACGGAATGACGGAAGACTTGATCACAGACCTATCGAAGCTGTCCGGCATCTTCGTCATCTCGCGGAACACCACCTTCGCCTATAAAGGCAAACCCGCGAACGTGCAGCAGGTAGCCGAAGATCTGGGCGTCAGATACGTCTTGGAGGGCAGCGTACGTCGCGACGGAAATCAGGTTCGAGTCAATGCCCAACTGATCGATGCCGTCGGCGGACATCACCTTTGGGCCGATCGCTACGATGGTGAAATAAAGGGGGTCTTCGGGCTGCAGGACAAGGTCATCAGCCAGATCGTGGCCGCGCTCGCGGTGAAGCTGACGAGTGCGGAACAGGTCACGGCGCGCGAAGCGGAAACCAGCAACCCGCAAGCCTACGATGCATTGCTCCGAGGATGGGATCATCTTCGCCATGACAACGAAGAAGAGACCCTGAAGGCGATTGCTCTCTTCGAGAAGGCGATAGAGCTCGATCCGGACTATAGCCGCGCCTACGCATCGCTCGCCGCAGCCAACTGGAGAATTAGCCTCTCGTTCTGGTTTTCTTCCGCAGGTGCTGGCTGGGAGCACGCCTACGAGAGCCTGAACAGAAACCTGGCAAAAGCAATGGAGAAGCCGACGTCGCTTGCCTACGCGATTTCATCCCAATTGCTTGCGCAGCAGGGAAGCTATGACGAGGCGTTCGTCGCCATCGATCGTGCGATGGAGCTTGCCCCGAACGATCCGGACAACCACATCAGCAAGGCGCGGATTCTCAACGCGACCGGGCACGCCGACGAGGCCGAACAGCAAGCGCGCCTGGCTATGCGCCTCGACCCCCGTTTTGCACCCGGAACGCTTCGCATGCTGGCTATCTCACTCTTCTGTCAAGAAAAATACGAAGATGCGGTCAACACGCTGAAGCGGGTGATGGAACAAGAGTCGGCCGTCCACGCGGACTACGCGACGCTGGTATCTAGTCTTGGGCACCTCGGCCGCACCGACGGCGTTGAGGCCGCAATCGCCAAATACAACGAGATCGCCCTGTCCGCCGCATACGATCCGCTCACGGTCCAAGAAAGCGCGTGGGACTGGTACGGCATCGCGTTCAACTATCATAGACCGTACATTGCACGGGTGCAGGAGGGCCTACGGAAAGCAGGAGTGCCCGAGGGCGCAGGGACCGATCTCGCTCTGGACGACTACGTCCAGTTCATGAGGATGACCCACGGCGAAGTAACTGTGGACGGCACAACGAAAGTTGACGCTGCGAAAGCCAAGGTGTTGCGTGACAGCGGGGTGCCTTTCGTCGACGTACGGGCCCCGCCAGACTACGCCAACGGCCATGTTCCTGGGGCCATCAATCTGTCCCTTGTCACTGATCTATCGAAGGAGAGCCTTGCCAAGGTGGCGGGCAAGCAGTCAGACGTTGCCTTCTATTGTCACGGCAAACATTGTCCCTATTCCGCATATGCATCCGCAAAGGCCGTTGCTTGGGGCTACACGCACATCTTCCATTTCGCTGGCGGGTTTCCGGAATGGCAGGACGCCGGTTATGCGGTCGCGGCTGCTCCCAAGCAGTAAAATGCCGTAGGAATGGCCATGAGGCACCGCGTCTCGCACCACAAGCAGCCTGCGATTTTCGCTGACGCTGCTGGAAGAGTTGGAAAACTCGTAACTTCAGGCGCTGCAGCTCTTTTTACGATTTCAGTTTCGATGAGCATGTGCCATGCCGACCATCGTCTACGCCACCGCTTGGATCTCGGTGGCATCCATCTGATCGAGAACTCTTCAAGAACCGTGTGCGGAGCGCCGCGGACACGGACACCAGCGCACGAGAAGACAACTGTAGGCACTGTGTAATCAGCCTAAAACTTGCTCCAACAATCGAAACAGCCTACCCAAATCGGGTTCAAGGGTACTTTGCGCCTTGCAATCCCACGGGCGTGCCTCTCATGCGGAACTGTCAGGTAAAGTCAATCTGTCGCGAAATGCTGTTCGCGTTCGGATAGAACGGCTTGAACGCGAAGGCTTCATCAAGGATTATACAATCGTCACTAACGGTGGCGGAAACGACAGCCACATCACCACCGCATTGATTTTTGTCTACCGCCAGGATCGCATGAAGGGTGGCGAGGTCATCCACGCTTTGCGAAAAATTCCGGTGGTCGTCGGTTGCGATGTGATGGCGGTCGATTTTGATCTGCTGGTACGGGTAGAGTCCCGCCGATCGTATCCGCCAGAGCTGGCAACTGATCTCTGAACTTCCGGGCGTAAGGGATACCTTTACGGCATTCGCACTCTCCTCTGTCGTTAGGAAATAAGCGGATGAGTTGGCACTTCATAACCAAAATGAAAAATTGGCAACAGAGCCATATAATCATCCGTGCCAAATGCTGACGGGGAAACTCGGCAATCGACAGGACTTGTAAGATGATCGATCTGCGACCTACAAATGGTTCTTTCCAAGACCCGTGAGACACTTGTAGGGCAATGCCGCGCAGATACCCTAGGATGTTGATGAAGACGTATTCTGATGCTGCTGTGGAGAGAAACTGGAAGAGCGATGACCAAAAAAGAGCATCCCACGCTTTTGTTCAAAACGGATACGCGCGCGATCCCTCTAAAGAAAGCTCTCGCATTCTGGGAAGAATCAGCCGGTTCGCTCTACGATTTCAACATTTTCCAGGCAAATGAATTTCATACCGCACATTGTACATTTCGCCTCGGAGACCTGTTGCTTACACACTGTGTTAGCGTGGCCCAAAAACTTAGTCGTTCCAACTATCGCATCGGCGCGGACGGTTACGACCACTTCGAAATACAGTTCTTCATCGATGGTCATTGGCGACGCCATGACGGACGAGAAGAAGCTTACGCCGGGCCGGGAGACATGATCGTTCATGACGCGGCGCAGGCCCATGCGGGATCAGCAAGCGATTTCTGCAATCTTACTCTCTTCGTCCCCCGCCCACTGCTGGCGCGATTGTTGATCAACCCCGATGACCACAATATGCGAGTCCTCGCGGCTCATGAGCCGATGGTCGGGTTGCTCCGCAACCACATCGACAGCCTTTTCCGGCTATTGCCGCAACTCGACGAGAAGCAGGCGGCGACGCTGGTAGCGCCGACGCTCGAACTTGTCGCCGCCACCCTCAATGGTGTCCCGAGAGAAGATACGATGCGCGGAATAGCCGGGGCGCAACTGGCAACGATCCGCCGTTATATCGATGCTCATGCACTGGATCCTGATCTGTCGCCCTTTCAGATTGCAGCACACTTCACGATGTCATTGCGCAAGCTCGCCTATCTCTTTTCAAAAGATGGCGGCGTTGCCTCCTATATTCAGGAGCGGCGCCTGGAAATGGCGCGCCGGGCCCTTCGCGATCCCGCTCAGGCACACAGATCCATTGGAGAAATCGGTCTCGAACACGGTTTTACCTACGCTCACAATTTCACGCGCGCTTTTCAGCGCCTTTACGGCATCACGCCGCGCGAGGCGCGGGCGGCCGTAGCGCAAAGATATCGGATGGCCGGGATCAGCGAATCGCAAAACTGGTTCGACCGAGCTTCCCAATGGGGACGTTGGTAGTTGCCGCATGCGCTCGCAGGCAGCCAGCTGACTTTTGCGTAATGTGATTATTTTGAACGGTGCCGTTTGCGCGCTGGGATAGATTTACGCGGCCGCTCTTTTTCATACTTACCATCAGCTCCGGAATATTGATTGTCTGGGCGCAATTGGCGCGGGCTGGAAGCCTTCACGCTGCCATCACCACGGGACGTCGCTCCTCGGCGACGTTAATTCACGATGGCTGCCTGCCAGTCCGGCGGGCCGTCAATTCAACGATAGTTTCGCACGGAATCGGAGCCGACCACATGAGAACATTCCTTCTACCTGCCATTCTTGTGCTCACCGCATCTACGGCAATGGCTGCTGATGTAGCTCCCGAAAATAGCGCACGGTCTGTTGCTGTCGATGCGTCGACCTTTGTGTGGTCGGGAGCATATCTCGGTGTTCAGGGCGGCGGCGGTTGGGCCAATGGTGAATTCTCCGGCTTCGGCATCGCCGGATCCGAAGATGCCAATGGCGGCCTCTTTGGTGGGTTCGCCGGCTATAATTATCAATTCGACAATAGGCTCATCATCGGCGTTGAAGGCGATCTCGAATACAACTGGAACGAACAGAAAATCTTCGGCGCAGATTTCGGCACCGATTGGGCAGGCTCGGTGCGGGGACGCGTTGGCTATGCCTTAGATCACGCGCTCATCTATGCCACAGCCGGTTGGGCGGCGACGCGTGGCTATGTCGATGTGCCGGGATTGGGCAAAGAGGAAGCAACGTTCAACGGCTACACGGTCGGCGCCGGTTTGGATTACGCCTTCACCAGCAACATCTTCGGCCGCGCCGAATACAGGTACAGCGACTACGGGGATAAAGACCTGCAGGGCATCAACGTCGATGTCGACCAGCAGACCGTCAAGATTGGTCTGGGCGTAAAATTCTAGTGGCGACGGACGGAGATGACGAAGGCGACGGAGGTTGAAAGAACGCCCCCTCGTAGGCTTGCGAGCATTATCAGGCTTTCAAGGCCGTCGGGTCTTGCCGGGTTGACGATCGCCGGCCGGCGGCAGGCCCCTGCCATGGTGGCGATCGTTGGTGGCGCCGGTTCGTTCCGCGGGGGCCACTCAAGTGCATCAATGAAGGCTGCGCTTCTTCTTATTTCCCACTGAGCTTCTTATTCGTATGATCCCGACTGAGACCTTTTTCTTTAAAAATCAAAGCCTCCATGGAGCGCGCTGGGATTCGGCACAGGCGTGGAAGACTCTGAGACGCGGCTGGTCAGTATTTCTGCTGGTAACGCTCATGCTATTGTGCGGCTCGCCAGCGCAAGCCGCCCCTCCTGCTATCACGCAGCAACCCCAGGACCTGACGGTAGCGGCCGGGCAAATCGTCACGTTTTCCGTCGCGACCAGCGCTAGCGATGCGACTTATCAATGGCAGGTCAGTACCAACGGGCATGATTTCTCGACAATTCCAGGTGCCATCGAGAGTACATACACCTTCAAGCCCGTCCGCGTCAGCGAAACCGGCACACGATATCGCGTTGTCGTCAGCAAGGACGGTGAGAGCGCCTATTCAAGGCCGGCGACGCTGACAATCACAAAGGCAATTTCGATCGTCTTGGTGGACGAACTGCCGAAAGGCAGAGTTTACGGCCAGACGGTGGAAATTAAGGCGCTCGTCATAGGGACGAGCGGCAAACCGAACGGCGAAATTGCCTTCATGGATGGAAATACAAGGATTGGCACAGTTTCGTTCGATACCAGCAATGGGGCCAGTCTAACGATCACCACCAATGAGCTTGGCGCTGGCCAGCATATCATCACCGCTGTTTACTCCGGGGACGAGAACCATGAGCCCGGCATCAGCAGTGGCGTTGTCATCGATATCGCCAAGGCCGACCAAAGCATCTATTTCGACACAATTCCACCTAGGCAGGCAATTGTCGGTCAGACATATGATGTGACCGCTCACGCGATGCGCGTAAGCCAGAGCGTGCCTGTCGAGGTCAAGGTGGAAAGCGGCGACATATGCACTGTTTCCAACGGTGTTGTCACTTTTCTGAATGCTGGTGATTGCGTGGTGAGCGCCCAACATATGGGAGACGCCAACTTCAACGACTCGCAAAAGGCTACACAGACAGTCCGGGTGATTGCGGCGCCCGCCCA
Organism: Ensifer sp. NM-2; assembly: GCF_003024455.1. Taxonomy (NCBI): domain Bacteria; kingdom Pseudomonadati; phylum Pseudomonadota; class Alphaproteobacteria; order Hyphomicrobiales; family Rhizobiaceae; genus Ensifer; species Ensifer sp. NM-2. The sequence goes on along the minus strand of NZ_PVZR01000017.1, from coordinate 106,439 downwards.
GGACCACACGGTTTCCTGGTCATCCAACGGCCCGGGCCGTGTTATCAATGTCACCTTCAATGACGATCCCCAGACGACGATCAGTAGTCCTGTGGAAGTTTCCGAAGAGCGGATAATAGCATTCTGGAACGTCTCACCGGATGCGGCCGCGACATATCGTGAGCCCAGCGGATGCGGTATTCATGCTGTGGGCGCTGCATGGTACACCAATCCCATCACGTCGAATTGCTCGATTTCTTTCAGCTTTGAGGAAATTACCATTTCGCCTGCGACGTTGGTCAACGCAACAATCGGCGTCGCCTTCAATCAGACGATCGCCGCAACGGGCGGCAATCTGGATTTTGTCTATACGCTGACCAGTGGCACGTTGCCCGCAGGTGTGACGCTGGCCGATACCGGTGAACTGTCGGGAACGCCGACGGAAACGGGTAGTTTCACCTTCACCGTTCAGGCGGCTAACGCGCGTGCCCATTCGAAAGCGATGACCTATACGCTTATAGTCGAAGCAGCAGCTATGCGACCTGAGGTTATTTCAACCGGGGTGATCGGCGACCCTGCGTCCGGCGCCGTCAGCGTGACGTTTGATGTCACGTTCTCCGAAGCCGTCACGGGTTTTACCGGCTCCGACCTGGTGCTGACATCGACCGGCACCGCTATCGGGAGGCTGGCGTTAATCCAGACCTCGGACAACGTTCATTATACCGTCCGGGTCGACGATATATCCGGATCAGGCACCCTTCGCCTTGATGTTCTGGCAAATGCCATCAGCAACATAGCAGGAAATAGCAATCTGGCTTTTACCCGTGGAACACCTTGGAACGTTGCTCCCTCGATGATCCTCACGCCGCCCGACGGCTCGAACCTGTCGAATGGCTTGGTCGGTGCCGCGTACAACGATCGTTCGATTTCCGCGACCGGTGGTGCCGGAACCATTACGTACAGTGCCACCGGTCTGCCCTCCGGTCTGTCCATTGATCCTGCGACCGGTGCGATCACGGGAACGCCGACGGCCGATGGAACGTTCACCGTTGCTGTTACCGCAACCGGAGCAACCTCCGGCACGGCCAGCGTGAGTTATACCATCGTCGTCGCGGCGGCCCCACCGCCTGTATCCCTGACACCGGCCGACGGCTCTGCGTTGACCGCGGGCGTGGTCGGCACCGCGTACAACGATGGTTCGATCTCCGCGTCTGGTGGTGCCGGCACTATCACCTACGGTGCCACCGGTCTGCCATCAGGCCTGTCCATTCATCCTGAGACCGGTGAGATTACCGGAACGCCGACGGCCGCTGGGACGTTCACCCTTGCTGTTACTGCAACTGGAGCAACCTCGGGGGTCGCCGTCGCGAGCTATATCATCGTGATCGCGGCGGCCCCACTCCCTGTATCCCTGACACCGGCTGAAGGCTCTGCCTTGACCGCGGGTGTGGTCGGTGCCGCGTACAACGATGGTTCGATTTCCGCGGCCGGCGGTGTCGGCACCATCACGTTCAGCGCTACCGGGCTGCCAGCTGGCCTCATCATCGACGAGGCTTCCGGTAAGGTCACTGGAACACCAACCGCAGATGGTGCCTTCACCATCAACGTTACCGCGACCGCTGTAACCTCAGGCTCGGCTTCGGCCAGCTACACAATTGTTGTCGCTCCTGCTCCACCAAGCCTGACGGGGATTTCTCCTGCAACCGGTTCCACGAGGGGTGGAACAGCCCTCACGATCACCGGCAATCATCTCATTGGCACGACTAGCGTGATGCTCGGCAGCGTGGCAGCAGCCAGCATTGTGGTTGTCAGCAATTCCCAGATCACCGCCATCGCACCGGCCAATGCCGCGGGTTCAACCGATGTTTCAGTGACGGCGCCAGGCGGTACGGCCACTTTGCCTGCCGCTTTTACGGTTTCCCTTGGTCCTACTGATTTTGCTGTGATCGCTGCCGCGATTGGTGAGCCTACGGTGCTCGCAAGGCATTTGAGAAGGCTCTTCCTTCGAGGCAATCCGCGACGGCGCTTCGGCATAGACGGCAGTCTCGGCGCGGACGACTCGACTACCTGAAGAGTGCAAAAATGCTCTTCGACTCATCGTTGGCGATGTTGAGTGCCTGACTCGCCAACTGTTCCTGGACCGGAGCGCTTTCCAGCGCGCGGAGACATCGTTCATGTCAGGATCGACCAGACGGCCGACGCCTTGATGATAGTTTTCATCATAGCCGCCACGAAATCAGTCTGCGGTTCGACCTGTGATCCAAGTTGAAGCTTCCAATACTGATTTCGAGAAAATTGAAAGTTTGCACGCTCCCGAGATTGTCGCTGGATCGGAAGGCCAGCGCTTAATGGAGGCACCAATGGCCGACGATGATGAGCGCCTGCTGGCGGAGCTAAACGCCCAGGCGCAAGCAGCCGACGAGCACCGAGACATTCTCGCAAACCTCCGGGCTCTCGCGCTGGCCCTTGCCGCAAAGTACCGCACCGCTCCCCCGATGAAATTGAACGTCAGGCAAAAATCATGTGGCGCGCGCCGCCTGCACTGGAGAGAATGAGGACTGGTTGCAGGCCTGGGCATGGACCCGGTTCTTCGTGGTCATGGGCCACGCGACTTACCGTTTGTCCTGCCTGCGGAAATTGTTACGGGATTCATCCACCTCTCGGCGCGAGGCAAAGGTCACCACTACCATGGCGCTGGATCTGGAAGCGGACGCCCTGCTCTGATCACGCTCTGCCACGAATTGCTCGCATTCTGAGCCTGAAGTGAGCGATGGACAAATCCGGCCTCATCTTCATCGTGCTGCTCTGCATTCTCGTGGGGATCGTGCTTGGCATCATGGCGTTTGAACCGGAATTCGGATCAGAAACAGCGCCGACACCACCAATCACCCGCTAAACTAGGTGGTGCGCCTTCAAGCTAAATCTAAAACGCGAGAACGAGCAGCGAACATCCACAGGACATACCGCGCATGTCTAAGCTCAATTAGCTCGTCCGGAGTAGGAACAAATTGAGATCAATTCCCATGAAAAAAGGCCGGGGCGAAACCGCACCGACCTTCCTCATCATCGCTTGCCAACCAGTGCCAGTACATCCGTGGTCAAAAGTCTAAAGCGACGAGGCATTTGCGAGCGGCGAATCATTCAGCGCTCATAGCAATGCCAACGACGAGGTATAGGAGGCCAATGTGTTCGAAACAAGTCGCTAACCACCTGGAGGCGTCGCGGATCGCGGAACGGTCGAAATACGACACCTGCCTTATGTCGCCGTCTCCGCAATAGTCCTAGGCCAAAGTCTCCCGCAATCCTTGGCGGGAGGTTCGAACCTAGGAGACTACCGATGAAGATCATGATTACAGCTGTGGCATCCCTCGCTTTTGCCTCAGGCCCGGCGAGTTTTCCCTCTAATCTACGTCCGCAATAAACTTGCTAGTATAGTTTTCCGTTCGGCCGTCTCGTCGAAGCCGGCGAACGGGGCGGGCTTTCGAGGAGCGCTCGCCGCGGACCGCTGGCAAACGGGTGGGCCGAGGCGATCATGGTCCATCTTCATGTTGATGAGGCACGTCTTCCTTGATGTTCAAAGCGTCAGGGATGGTGATTGCGTCGGGACCGTATTTGGCGTAGGCGCCAAGGAGGGTCTGGCGGCACTGATGGCGAGATTTGGCGAAAAAACGCGCTAGACCTCTTGAACTGGCGCGGCGTCGAAAATAAATTTTCGTCGAGCGCAAAGCGCTTTCCTTGTTGAAAAACAATCAGTTCAGTGAGGTAGAAATGCAAACGAAGATGTTTGATCGACCAGTTTACCTGAGTGAAAGGAAGGACCTAGTCATCGAGATTGCCAACCTGGCCGACGCGATCGACTTCCTTGAGGAGTGGTCCGAAGGAGATCAGGATCTTATCCACGATGCGACCTTGAAGACGTGCTACCTGGCTCACGACGGGCTGAAGCCCATCAGTGTCGCGCGCGATACGCTCTGTGCGTTTGCGAAGAAGAAGGGGATTCTTGTTGAAGCGCCCGCGGTTCTGCCGTGGATGCTCAAGGGAACGTCTGGGGGTGGCCGCGTATCTCCGTGACATGACCATAAAGAGGGGCTGCGATGGCGGCCTCTCTGGTCCCACCGGCACGGATGGGAAAGATTTCTCATGCTGGTTCTTCGTCAGGTTTATGGGCGCGCTTTCGCTACGCGCGAACCGCGACATCCGCGTAATCCGGGTTGAGCTCGACTAGGATACTGCGCAAGATGCTCGCCGAGCGTATGGCGGTGGACGACGCAATGTGAGCCCGACGGCACCTTGGCATGGCCTCAATGCAAGCCCGACGCGCATGGTGTGGCCATCGAGCATGAAGCGGGGTCGGCGCTCATGCCTCGCCTCCCTGCTTGCGGAACAAAAACGGCGCGGTATCAGTTGCCCTCCTGAGGAGGAGTCCATCGTGAGCACGAAACCTACTGAACCAATTCCGATGCCCGGCCCGGCAGGCCTGACGCCCTCGGAGCCCCAGGTTGTTACCGTCCCAGGCCCCAGAGACCCGAAAAGGCCCGAGGAAGTTCCACCAGATACTCCGCCCGATTCGCTGCCCGACCCAGATCGCCCAATTGAGGAGCCGGGACCTGATGATGTCCCGGAAGAAGCGCCCGACATTACCCCAGTACCGGGCGAGGGAAATTCCGGCGAAGATGAGCGATTGAACTGATCATGCCAGTATCTCCGCGGTTTGGCAGCGCGGTCAGGGACCGATTGCAGCGGTCACGAAGACGGGTGATCACTGCGGCTGTGTAGCTTCAGCCGTTGTCCGACATGTTCATGCTAGACTTGAGACAGAGAGTTCGGCTATCGCTTCGCGCAGGGGTCGATGACCGTGATTTGGGTTGCCTCGCGACTCGACGAGTTGCTGGCAGTTCGCCGCGACGGTGGCTGCCGGAAACAGGGGGAATAGAGTTGCCCACGCCGAAGACCTGAACGTTCTTCGAGAACGGGCATCCGTCGGCATTGAGCCGCCGCGTTATCTCCGGAGCAGTCCTTCCGCGCCGACGATTGATCGTCCGTATCGATCCTCAAAAAACGAATCTTCCTAGGTCCGTTTTCCTACATCGCTGGTCACCCGCGTTCTCGTATCGACATCCATCAACATGCACGAGGAGGCGAGACTACGCCGCGGTTCCGCTCCGGTTCCGGTCGGAAGATTATGAGATTTCGGACGCAAACCAGGAGACCTGGCTGTGTTCCTTGAGTCCGGGCGGGATGAGCGTGACCGCCCCATACTCATGTGTAGGTCGACTGCTAAAACGCTCCAAACTAGATTCCCTGATGTAGCCCGACCGGCACGTATGAATTGCGAAAACAGGAGCGCATATGTCGAAAGCAGAAATCAGCCCCCGAAAAATCATCCAGCAGGAAAGACCGACGCCGGACGAACTGGTTCCGTCACGCTACGCGGTTCAGGTGGGTGAGATCGAAGTGGTGGTTATCAGCGATGGGATGCTGACACCTCCAGCCGAGTCAATGGCCACCAATGCCAACCCAGCCGAACGTGGAGCGTGGCTAGACGAAAGGTTTCTATCGAAGGAAGCCTTTGACTGGGCGTTGAACGCCGTGGTGGTACGTAGCGGCGACCAGACGATTCTCATCGACAGCGGTATCGGCGAAGAGTACCCCGACTTCCCCCGAGCCGGACAGTTTGGCCATCGTCTGGAAGCCGCCGGCGTCGATCTTGAATCCGTGACCGACGTTGTATTGACGCACATGCACTTCGACCATGTTGGCGGGCTGCTCGTCGAAGGCGTGAAAGAGAGGATGCGTGCAGATCTGCGCGTCCATGTGTCCGCGGCAGAAGCCAAATTCTGGAAGTCACCCGATTTCTCGCTTACGGCCATGCCACCGGCACTTGCGGATCTGGCACGCAAGGCGTCGCTCGAGTTCATGGACATGTTCGGCAGTCATTTGCGCACCTTTGATGAGCAGTCCGAGGTGGCGCCGGGGGTGGTTGTCGCACGCACCGGCGGCCACACCCCAGGGCATAGCGTGGTCCGGATCTCGTCTCGCGGCGAACGGCTTATGTTCGGGGGCGACGCCCTATTCCCGGTTTCCTTCGACCATCCTGAGTGGCATAACGGCTTTGAACACGACCCAGAGGAAGCAACCCGCGTCCGGCTCCGTCTTATGAAAGAGCTGGCGGAAACCGGATCTTGGCTGGTGTCGACGCACATGCCGTTCCCGTCGGTCGGTCGTGTGGCAGCCGCCGGCGACCTTTATCGCTGGGTCCCGGCTTGGTGGGACTACTGATCCCTACGGCGATTAGGATCCGACCTAAGGCGTTGGGTTGACTGACCGGTGGATCCTAGGGCGGTATGGCCCTCGATCCACCGGTCAATCGAAACGAGAACATTTGGAGCCTATCCTGCGCGACCCTTCACGCTAAACGGCTGTGCACGAAGGATGAAGGTGGCCACGCCGCTTTGCCCCGTAAAGCCGACGCACTCCAAGATTTTCCTGTCGTCCGATCTGTGGTGGCGACTACTCAAACGTGCGGAGAAGCAGGAGACGAGAGGCCACATCAACTCTGGGCCTTTGAGGCGCCTGCTACGCCCCTGCCGGTTTTTAGCATCGGCATCAATGATAGCCGATATCGCTGCATCATTCAGCGAAGGGGGCTTCGGCGATGAGATCGACCGAGGAAGGGACACTGTAACCGGGAACCAGGCGCTCGCCGAAATCCCGGACAAAATTGTCGTAGGTGGTTTCGGGCTGCGTTTTGGCGATGTGGCAAAAACATGCGGTCATATTTTTCTTCATCCCAAGCCGGGGAAACTCGGCAATGATCGCCCGCACTTCGGACGAGGGAATGAGGCTGTATTTGAGGCCCACAACATCAAAGCAGATTCCTGCCGTGCAAAGTGCGATCTCCGCTTCCTTGTAGAGCCCGATCGAGGGGGTCGAGTTGAGGGCGACGCTGTCCCAGATCAGCTGGGCACGCCGTCCATCGAGTCCGGCTTCCGTCGCGAACTTTCGAGCCAGATCGGCGGCTTCCACTTCGAAACGGCGGGGCCCTGCAAATCGCTCATTCAGGGTGATATCATGCAACAGCGCGCCGACTGCGAGCACCTCGGCGTCGTGCGTTATGTTCTGCAGCTCGGCGATCTTTGCGGCAAACAGCCAGGATCGCATGACGTGATTGAAGAGATAGGGCTCACAAGCCTCCCGCGCATAATCGATCGCTCGGCCGACGAGCGGCGTTCCCGGAACCGAAATGCCGGCGACGATGCGTGCTTCCATGGCAATCATGTCACAACCTCTTCGTGACTGCTGCAGGGCAAAAAATTGGGGAGAGCGCGGCGCATCAGCACCGTGCCGCGAAGAACCGCACGCGATCTCCAAGGATGTCCGATCGCATGCGGTCGCTTGATTGGCGGCTAGGTCAATATTCGGTTAATAGTCCCAGAAAACCGGCACCCAACGAAAGGCGTCGCCGTCAACCGCAACGTGCCCGACCGACGGGAACGGCATATGAGTAGCTACCAGCAGTTCCCCAGTCGCCGCCAGCTCTCGCAAAAGCCGGACCCTAACACGGGCAGCTTCCTCAGGATCGTGCTCGAAGCCGTTGAACCAGTCGGGGTGCTCGAAGCCAACCGCGAACACGGCGTCGCCGGCGAACATCAGCCGGTCGTTCCCGGACGCAACGCGGACCACGCTGTGCCCGGGGGTATGGCCGCCGGTGCGAGAGACGACGACGCCCGGAGCCACCTGGTGTTCCTCATCGAACAGCCGCAGCTGGTCATGGTATTCCTTGGCGAACCGTTTGGCGGCCGCACGAAGTGCATCCGGAAAGCCGGCAGGCATGTTGACATGCGTGAAATCGGGCGCCTCCCAGAACTTAACCTCGGCGGCGGCAACGTGAATGCGCATGTCCGGACGCAACCGATCCTTGACGCCTTCGACGAGCAGCCCGCCAACGTGGTCCATATGCATGTGGGTCAGTACGACATCGGTCACGGACCCGAGGTCGATGCCGGCACTCTCAAGTCTCTTCACCAATTGCCCGGCCCGCGGCAGGTTCAATTCCGGATCCAGCCCCAGACCGGCGTCGATAAGGATCACCTGCACGCCGCTGCGCACCACCACCGCGTTCAGCGCCCAGTCGAAAGCTTCCTGCGGCAGGAACATATTGTCCAGCCATGCGGCGCGTTCCGTCGGGTCGGCATTGTGTCCCAACATCGCGGTTGGAAGGGGTAGCACTCCATCGCTGATCACCAGCACTTCAATTTCGCCGACCTTCACCGCGTAGCGCGATGGAACCAATTCTTCGGTTGCCGATCGGCCGCCACGTAGGGTGTTATCCAAGCTCATGATTGTCTCCTCCTGCCCCATCGTACGGGGATTTGCTTCTGCCTGCGTCATGATGCGCTCCTGTTCTGCGGGGTTGGAACGTGCCGGGCACGGCCCATGCGGCTGAGTGTATTGGGGGGCATCTGAGCAGTCGATTGGGGTCAAGGGAGAGGATAGGCTACACTAGAGAATAGGGTAGGCTGGCTTGTTCGTTTACGAACGCGAGGATTCAGTGTTGCTTGAGCTGGCATTTAAAAGGGCGTCCCGAAAATAGGGCGTGATTGCGATTGATCAAAACAGACGGCCGCGTTGAGCGTGTTGCGCTCCCACGCGAAACTCTGCGACCGGCGATGTAAACAGACATTTGCGCCCCCTCCACCCGGTTGGTTGTTTGATAAGACAGTCGCGATGCCCGGGCGGACGGAGCTATGCCAAAGCGTGGATTCTGATCAGCACTGTCGATCGTCCAGGGCATCGCGAACGGCCGCAAGCAGGGTGTGCCCTGCAAAAGGCTTTCGCAAAAACCCGTCAATGCAGCGTGCGCGGTCCTGATCGGCGATTTCATGGCGCCCCGTGATCAGGAATACCGGCAGTTGCGGGTTCTGCTGCCGGGCAAGATCTCGGAGTTCGAATCCATCAGTACCGGGCATCCCGATATCGGTAATCAACACGTCAACGCCCTTAAGCCCGGAAGCGAGCAACGCCTCGCCCGAGAGGAAGCTGCGGGTTTCGTATCCCGCCGATTCCAGGAGTTCCGCCAATGAAGCAAGCACGCTCGGGTCGTCGTCGACGAGCGCTACCACAGACTTGTTCATACCGTTCCTCCCTATGGCAGGCTATTGGTTCATGGCATCTTCGCCACGTCGAGCGGCAGGGTGAACACGAAATTCGCGCCGCTCGGTTCATTCTTTTCTGCCCATAACTGACCGCCATGCGATTCTACGATCGAGCGGGAAATTGCGAGGCCCATGCCCATGCCCTGATCTTTGGTTGTAAAAAACGGCTCGAAAATCTTGTCGGGGAACTGGACGCCTCGCCCCCTGTCCTTGACCTCAACGCGCACCATATCCCCCGCCCGGAAGGCGCGGATCTGGACAACACGGTCGTTCGAAACGGAAGCCATCGCATCCATGCCGTTGCGCATGAGATTGACCAACACTTGCTGAATCTGCACCCGGTCGAATGGGACGAGCCGGAGACCGCTCTCGCCTTCGATATCCATCCTGATGCGTCGCCGACCCGCCTCCTCTGCAAGCAGGTCACGCGCCTGCCTGACGACGGCGCCAAGCTCGGAACTGTCACGCTTATCCGTCGACTGCTTGAAGAGGGCGCGAATGCGGCTGACGACATCTGCTGCGGAATTGGCGCTATGAACTATGCGATCGAGCGTTTTCTGGGCGCGTTCGATATTGGGCGGCTCGGCGGTGAGCCAGCGCTGGCAGGCGCTGGAATAGTTCATCACTGCCGAAAGCGGCTGGTTCACCTCATGCGCGATTGAGGCTGATAATTCTGCCAGGCTGGCGGCCTGACTTGAGCGGGCGAGATTTTCCTGGGCACGGCTCAACTCCTCTTGGGTCTGGACCTGATCGTCGATATCCAGGCAGATGCCGTTCCACTGAACGATTTCGCCGTCACCATTGCGCATTGCCGAAGCACGGGTCTCCACCCAACGGTACACGCCGTCAAAGCGCCTTAGGCGATGTCGTAGCAAATAGGGCTCGCCGGTCGCTAGCGAATGGGCATACCGTTCCTTCACGGCAGCTAGATCGTGCGGATGGATCACGGCGTCGAGCGTGCCTTCCAGTCGGGATTTTCCGAGACCATCCGTTTCCTCGAGATTGAAACCGAGATATTGGCGGAGCCGCTGGCTGCGATATATCGGCTTGCCATCCGGCAAGGCGCAGTAGACCAACGCGGGCAGCGTTTCGACGAGTTGCTGGAGGTGTTGCTCGCTCTCGCGTAGCGCTTCCTGGGTGGTTATGAGGTCGTGGATGTCGGAGCTCACGCCACACCATTGGACGATCGTGCCCAATTCATCCCGCAGCGGTTCGGCCCGCGTCTCGGTCCAGCGATAGTCACCGCCGGCACGGTGTTGACGGTATCTTTGAATATACGGGATGCCTGTCGCGACCGAATGTAGGAAAGCCTCTCGCGCCGCCGCCCTGTCCTCGGGGTGAACGACGCCGAGCGAAGCCGATTGATCCGGCGCGATCATATCTTCGAGCGTGGCCCCGGTGACTTCCGTGAAGGGTTTGTTGACATAGGTCGGAGCTCCGTTGGCCATCGCGCTCCAGATCAGCGCCGGCACGGTGTCGATAAGCTGCTGCAGTTGCCGTTCGCGCTCGCGGAGTGCAGCCTCGGTTCTCTTATACACGTCGATGTCCAATGCAGTTCCATACCACCCGGTAACACGTCCCTGCCTATCACGCGTCGGGCGGGCTGCAGCCCAGTGCCAGACATAAGCGCCGTTGGCACGCAGGATCCTGCATTCGAAGTTCCAATGCTCGCCTGTCCTGAGCGCGTGTCGTACTGTCTCTCCCATTCTTTCGCTATCGTCGGGATGCGTGCCGCGCTGCCAGCCCTGACGCCCGCCTTCCAGGAAGGATTTGCCATCCAGCAGAAGGTTGAGATCCTCAAGCGTCATCGCGATAGAGGTCTGCACCGCTGGAGTTGCATAGGTAAATTGTCCGGTGACGTCGATCGCCCAAGCGCCGCCATAGAGCTTTTCGATGGCAAGAGCGGCCTGGACCGCATCAGCCGTCTCACCGAACGAGCTTGCGGTCATCCAGGACTCGGCCTGGCGTGCCACAGCCGGATCGACTTCGATGCTGATCCCGTGATCCGGCTCCACACGAAACGCAACCCGCTCGTAGCTGCTATCCGCCTGAAGCTGGCGGTAGCTTCTGATCTGGGGGATGCCGTGAAAGAAGGCTCGCGCAGCCGCCTGCTCGTCGGTTAGCCTGTCGTGCGGATGTACCGTGTCCATCGACAAAAGGGGGTCCCGAGCGGGTCGACCGGCCTGCGGGCTATCGGTGTCTTCGGGGAGGGCGATGTCGATTAGCGTGCCGCACCATCCGGCGATTGCGCCCTCCCCGTCACGGATCGGCTGCCCGGTGCTGCGCACCCAGCCATAGATTCCGGTCGCACGCAGCGTTCGGTGCTCGACAGTGTATTGCTCGCCCGTCTGCAAGCACCGGCGCCATGCGACAGCGGCTGCATCGTAATCTTCCGGGTGGATGACCCGACTCCAGTCGAACCTATTCTTATCCGGCTGCGAATTGAGGCTTTCCGGGCTTGCGCCGAAAAAGGCGAGCGCGGCCGGTGTCACATAGATAAGTTTGCCCGCGGCATCGGCGGCCCAGGCATTGCCGGTGATCCGCTCGACCAGCTTCGCCGCCTGTACGGCATCGATATCGGGTGGGCCTTGCGATCCACCACTACTATCCATCCCCGACGTTCCGGCGGAGTTCGACATGCCTCAACCCGACCCCATTGCACTAGGAATTGCCATGGTGCGTCTTAGAGCGAGACAGCACTACGGCCTATTTTATGAGAAAGGTATATGGGAGCTTGCGACAAAAACACCTGTTCCGAAGGATAGGGCGAAGATTCGCAAGGCAATTTTGGCCTTAGACGCGGCTGAGGCGTACCCACTATGAGCGCCGGACAGACGTCCGCCGCTGACGCGGCGGAGCCTAAAAGGCCTGTCTGGAGAGACGCGGGCGGTTGTCAGGTGGCGAGCCCTTCACTCCTCAACGCGGCCTGGACCGAAGGCCGCGCCAGCAGGCGCCTATCGAGCGCAAGCAGCGGCGCCGGGATTTCGACGCCGAAGATCTTGGCCCAGCTCATCATCACGAACAGATAGAAATCGGCCACGCTCGGATGATCGCCGAACAGGTATTCGTCACGCATATGGTCGGCGAGATACTGAAGGCGATAGGTGATGGAGGCGCTAGTTTTGGCGTGTTCCTTCGTGTTGGCACCCAGAAATAAGGATTCGAAGCTCTTGTGGATTTCCGTGGAGAGATAGGCTAGCACCTCGATAAGCCGGGTACGGCCCAACTCGCCGCTGACGTCGAGCGCCGGCAGTTCTCCCGCTAGATAAGCCAACACCGCAACATTTTCGGTGACGACTTCGCCACTGTCGAGCATCAGCGCCGGCACATATCCCTTGGCGGTCACCGCGCGAAAATCATCCCCCGACGCGGTAATCTTCGTTTTCAAATCGACACGTTCGGCTTCGAACTGCATGTTTCCCTCGATCAGGCAGATGTGGCTCGCGAGGCTGCAGGCGCCCGGCGCGTAAAAGAGTTTCACGCCCATGGTCTCGTCCTTCTTTGGTGTTTTCGATGGTTTTCGGCCTGCGGCCGACATTCAGGTGCTGAAGATCGTCCGGATCGACTTCAAGAAAGCGGAGGCGCTCCGTTCGTGTTTTGCCGCTGCCATCGGAAGCTGGCTGTTGTCGCCGGAACATGCGGATAGCATCGCCGCGACCTCCTCGGCAATCGCCGGACGGTCGGCGATCAGGCGCGCGAAACTCTTCTGGTCGATCTCGTAGGCGGCGATCCGCGTCAGCGCTTGCAGCGTGTAAGCTTCGTGCATTCCCGCGAGGAGCCCGGTTTCACCAAAGAAGTCGCCCGCCGAAAGGCGCCGCTTTTCCTGCTGGTCATGCTGCATCGATACGACGCCGGTGCGGATAATCGTCATCGAGGGCAGCGACTGTCCTTGGGAGACGATGACATCCCCCTTGCGATATTCACGCTCTATGCCCGATTGGGCCAATTTTTCTCTTTCGGGTCGCGTCAGTCCGGAGAAGATTGGATTTTCATCGATGACCTCCTGCAGCGTCACATCAGGTGGCCTGGCTGTTTCATTCGACGGGGTTCCATTGATGGTGGCCATGGGCGGCATCGCAAGCTGGATACCGGCGGATCGGCAATGTCGGTAGAAGCGGTCGATCACCTCGTTTTGCGCCTTCATCCTCAGCATCGGATTGCTCACCCGGAAAAACAGATGAATTTCCAGCGCGGTTGCATCCACGCCGCTCAGCGAAACCAAGGGCGGCGGCTCCCGCATGATGGAATTGCAGCCCGCCAGAACCGTCAGCATGGCCTCCTCGATAATCGAAGGAGCGTGCGTCGGTACCACCCGCACCGTCATCTTGAGAAGATGCGTCTCATCCGGCCGGCTGACATTAGTCAGCTTTAGCTTCGCAAGGACGCTGTTGGGCAGGACCACGATATTGTTGGCGCCCGTTAGAATCTGCGTCGAGCGCCAGGTACTTGCAATGACGCGTCCTTCCGTGCCGTCCTCAAGGAGGATCCAGTCGCCCAGCACATAGGTGTGCCCGAGATTGAGAGCGACACCGGAAAATACGTCGCCGAGTGTGTTCTGAAGAGCAAGGCCGAGCGCAATGGCTATGACGCCGGAAGTCGCAATCAGCGTTCCAACAGGGGCGCCGAAAACGAAAGCGAGGGCGGCGAGCGTGACGCACATGTAAACCGCGCCGACGACGATATCCTGCAGCAAACGGGCCTCGCGTGGCCTACCTTCCAGAACCAGATAGATCCGCACGAACCCGATGACGGCCCAAGAGAGATGGAGCCACCACAGCAACTGGGCGAAGACGATGAAAGCCGCCTGCTCGTCGCCAATACCCAGGCCTTGCGATTGACCAAGCGGAATATCTGCGAGAACGATGACGGAAGTCATGGCCGTAAAGAAGATGATCTGCACCACAAGCCGCAGATTGGAGCGCGTCGGACCGATGAATTTCCACACGGCTATTCCGGTCAGGCCAAGAATGATCAGCCATGCCAGCGGCGCAGCGGCGATTTCAATCAGATATGCTTGAAACATGACGATCGTCCCAAGATCCGGCGATTAGTAACCAATGCCAGCGATGTAGTTCGCCAACATATGTTCCTGCAGTTGTTCCTGCTCGAAGAGCACTCTCAGCGCGTCGCGGATATCCAGGACACCGAGCGGTTTCGCATCGTTGCCGAGGACCGGCATGTTCTGGATGCGGTTTTCCATCATGACCTGCCATGCGGCCTGCAAATCGTCGCCCGAGCTGCAGGAAATGATGTTGCGACTCATCAGCGAATGAGATCGGATTTGCTGAGCACCCCCGCCGCCTTGCCGCCTTCCTCGCTGACGACGGCCAATTCGATCCCCGGATTGGAAAGCGTCAGGGCAGCAGCCTGCAGCGTCGCGGCGACATCGATCAACATCAGCCGACGTCATGGGATAGAGCTTTTCAATGCGCATGGATTCCTCCTGACAGCGCTCGTCGGCACAGCCGGGTATCTCGGTGTTGGTTAGAACCGCTATGGCGCCGGCCACCGGAGCCATAGCGTTGTCGATGCCAGACAAGGGCTGCGGTTAGGGTCGGTGAGCAGAGGTCTGCCGGGACGGCGAACCCAAATGGAATATGCGCGGGCGCTTACTTCTTCTGGGCGGCGGGGGACTGTAGCCAATCCTCGAAGTGGATCGCGCCGAGGCGGGCGCTGTCGTCCGGAACCAGTGTCCGGTCATTGATCTCGATCTCGAAATAACAGGCCTTAGGGTCAGCGACGAGGGTGCGCGGATCGTTGGTAGCCTTGAGGTAACGCGCGATGAACTCGTTCATAGGGGCTAGCTCCGGACCGGCGATCTCGATTACGCCGTTCACCGGCTCGGCCAGAGCGGCATCGGCCATGGCATCGGCGACATTGTCTGCTGCTATCGGCTGGAAAGCGCCCGTGGGCGCGCGAACATTCGTTCCCTCGGTCGCCGATTGAGCGATGGCCCCCACGAACTCGAAGAACTGCGTCGCGTGGACGATCGTGTAGGGAATGCCGGAATTCCGGATGTGCTCCTCCTGCCGCAGCTTGGCGCGGAAATACCCCATCGCCTGCATGCGGTCGGTACCGACGACCGACAGCGCTACGTGATGGCGAACGCCTGCAGTCTTTTCTGCAGCGAAGAGGTTGCGGCCGGCCGCTTCGAAGAATTCCATGGCGACCTTTTCTTCGAAGCTTGGCGAGTTCGCCAGGTCGATCACGACCTGCGCACCGGCCAACGCTTCGACGAGGCCTTCTCCGGTAACTGTGTTTACACCCGAATTCGGAGAGGCAGCCAACACCTCGTGGCCACGCTTGCGAAGCCGTTCAACGGTCTTCGATCCAATGAGGCCTGTGCCTCCGATGACGACGATTTTCATGTTCAATCTCCTAGTTTAGCTTGATTCGGGTTTGCGGGTTGCGCACCGGCGTTACTTCGCGGAGGCTGCTTCCTCGATAGCGAGGCGATGGATGCGAGACCGTCAGGGCATGTGACCCGCCCTGAATGCTAAGGGTCTTCAAGGTAAGCGCACACTTCGCCATAAATCTCATTGCCGCCGGCGGGATGTTGCGATCTGCGGAACCGCAAATTGCGTGGAAGGCAGCGTCTTCCACGAGGCGACGCCCGACCGTTCGGCGACCTGTGCCACGGGACGTTGAGGAACTGCCATCAGCCGCGCCGAGTATTCGGGCACATCGGCGGCAAACTGATCGTGGAACCGGTCCGGCCGAATGTAGAGATCTTGCCGCCCTCCGGCAGCGTAGTCGTCGTTAACGCGTCGGCCAGCGTGCTGCCGGGAAATTCTCCCGAAAGGCTTACGCTGGATTCACCTGCCTCCGGAGCGACGGCGGCGAGGTCGACCGAGGCCGTCACATTCGCATTTCCGCTGGCTGTTTCGGTGTTGACCGCCAGTGCACCGATCACGTCGTTCGCGCTCGACTCCGCAAACGCGCCATGCACCAGCACGATTGTCGGCTTGTCCTGGGAATCGGCTGCTTGTGCGAACGCGGTAGCTATGGTGCCCACCGCTGCGGCGAGCGCGAGAGCTTTGATGATATCGCGCATCTTACGTCTCCAGTTAGAGCCTTTTCGGCCGGTCAGGAGAATGCATCACGGCGGCCCGCCGGCCTATCGAACCCATGCATCGGCCATCTAGTCCCAGAGTACAGGTATGATAGATCGGGTGATTAGGATGCGCCCTGACTGAGTTCACCCCATCGCAGTTCGTTAAGAGCAACGGCTTCAGCTCATGATCGGCTGCACAAAGTTTTGTAGCGAATTCGCAGTCTTCACGTATCTGGCGAAAAAGTGAAGTACGACATCGCGCGGCGCTGTGCGCCGCGACTAAACATTTTTTTAAGAAATGAGAATGGACGTAAAGCGGCGCGACGGCGCCGCCGCAAGCTCACGCTTGCGGCTTCTCGCGCAGGCTGGAAGGCAGTGAATCCCATGCACGGATGAGTTCTCCGACGGAAGTAGTTCGCATCTTGCGCATCATATTGCTGCGGTGGAGCTTCACGGTGATCTCGCTGATGCCGAGTTCGAAAGCGATCTGCTTGTTGAGGCGCCCGCGCGCCACTTCTCGAAGAACTTGCCGCTCGCGTGGGGTAAGGGTCGCAAATCGGGTGGAATGCTGGTGGATGTTTTCTGCCTGTGCCCTTTGCTCCACGTCCCGCCGAATACCGGCAATCACGGCGTCGAGCAGCGTCTGGTCGCGCACGGGTTTCGTCAGGAAATCGACGGCCCCGGCTTTCATGGCCTGCACGGTCATCGGTATGTCCCCGTATCCCGTGAGGAAGATGATGGGTTTCGTTACCCCACGCGTCGAGAGTTGGTGCTGCAGATCGAGGCCACTCGCGCCCGGCATGCGGACGTCGAGCACCAGACACCCGGGCCGGTCGGGAAGGCCGGCGCTCATCAGTTCGCGGGGCGAAGGGAAACAGGCGACGTCGAGGCCGACCGATTCGATGAGTTCCTGCAGGGAGTTGCGAACATTTTCGTCATCATCGACTACAAGAACCAGCGGACTATCCGCAACGACAGCTGGGGTGCCCATCTCATCAACTCCGGCAGATTGTAGGCGCTACCATGCGCAGCGCGCTAACCTTGCCGCACTGCGACCGAATACGCGAGTGAAGGGTGCCGTTGCCGGCCAAGATGAATATATCCTTCATCACTCTAAATCCTCATCTTCCCGAGCCGGCCGCATCTCTGCCAGCCCGGCCGCAATTGCCAGCCGCAACCCATGTCCGCTTTTCCAGCCCGTCAGGACAATGCTCCGTCTTCTATTGCACCGCTTCGGGTCCGGCCCTTCGTCCTGTCGGCAAGCCATTTACGGACTTCGTCAGAAAATTCCGGCGGCGCCTTGCGGCTTAAGTCGCCGGCAATGTCGGCCAACGTCTCGCTTCCAAGGGAATCCCGCATGGCCTTTTCCGCGCGCAACATCACCGCGTGGATTGCGCATACGCCTTTCGTTGCCCATGACGGCGGCCGCTCCCGATATACGGCGCAGCGACCACGGATCTCCTGACAGTCGAATAAGGGCTTCCTACCTTCGATCGCATCAACAACCTCCAGAACCGTGATATTTCCAGGCTGCTTTGCGAGCAGATATCCCCCTTTGATACCCTCGGAAGCTGATACGATCCCCGCTTTTTCCAGCTTCGGAAATATCTTCGCCAGAAAACTAGGGGAAATTCCCTGAAAATCCGCCAGGTCGCGGTTGCTCAGCGGCGTTCCGGGCGAACTTGCCAACCACAGGAGACAATGCAGCCCGTATTCCACACCTGCCGTCATATGCGCAATAACGCGGACTATAATTATCCGCGTTTTGGCTGGCAAGCACTAATTTGAACCGCCGGCGAAGCGGTACTGTCGCGGTACAAAATCAGCGACCGCCGGAGACAGGAACGTCTCTCAATTCCGCTAAAGCCATCATCGGAGTTCGGCAATTGGCAGATTTGGGTGAGTTGCGATTGGGCATGCCGCACATCCTGACACCGATGGATTTTCGCGAACGTGACTGGTTGAGCCGTGCTCTTACGGCAAAGCCGCCACCCTTCCGGATGGCGGCCTTTGATCACCAGCAATTTGCAAAGATTACTGTGCAGCCTCTTCGATTAGGTCCGCGACTGCCTTGGGCTGCGACACCATCACCACATGGGATGCACCATTGATCACGACAGTGTGCTTTGAGCCTGCCCGTTCGGCCATGAAGCCGAGTGCCTTCGCAGGGATGTTCTTGTCGCCGTCCCCATAGATGAAGTAGGAGGGCAGCGTCTTCCAGGCTGGCGAACCGGACTTTTCCGTCAAGGCGGCTTCAGTGATCGGGCGCTGGCCGGCGGCCATCAATGCCGCATCCTCAATCGAAACGTCGTGGGCGAACTGGTCATGAAACTTCGCCTGGTCGATGGAAAGATCGACGCCGCGATCTGCCAGCTTGACCGGAGCGGCGAGCGCTTGGCCAAGCGTTCCGCCCGGGAACTTACCGGCGAGATCGGCAGCTGCTTCCCCTGCTTCCGGAGCAAACGCTGCCACATAGACCAGCGACTTGACATTGTCCTTGCCATTGGCAGCGGTCGAGATCACCTGGCCTCCGTAGGAATGCCCGACCAAGACGACAGATCCTTTGATGCTCGAGATGATGTCGGAAACATAGGCCGCATCGCCGGCGACACTGCGCAGGGGATTGGCCGCGGCAACGACTGTGTAACCGTCCTTCTGAAGGATCTTCGTCACACCATTCCAGCTCGAGGAGTCGGCGAAAGCGCCGTGGACGAGAACGACAGTGGGCTTTGCAGGCTGGGCGAGTGCACTGCCGGACAGGAGGGCGGCGGCAAAGGCAACGGTGGCGGCGAGTTTGAACATGACGACTTCCTTCGTGGTTCGGATCTCGGTTTAGGTCTTATTTATTTGTGTGCAATTCATTTGTGTCCAATCTATTATGCTGCCGAAACGTGGTTGTCAACCGCTTGCAAATAAATCGTGCACGATTTATCTGTTTGGAAAGGAGATCGCCATGACGAAGCCAGACGACCATCCCGGGGTCGCCGGAATGCTCTGCTTTTCCCTCTATTCCGCAAGCCACGCATTCACCCAGCTTTACCGGCCGTTGCTGGACAAGCTGAGCCTGACGTACCCGCAGTACCTGGTCATGGTGTCGCTCTGGAAACGCGACGGGCAGAACGTCAAGGAGCTGGGTAACAATCTCTTCCTTGATTCCAGCACGCTTACGCCGTTGCTCAAGCGCCTGAACATTGCCGGGTTCATCACGAGAACGCGCAACCCCCGGGACGAACGCGAGGTGCTTCTGCACCTGACGGAGAAAGGCCGCGCTCTGCAGGGGCAGGCCGATCATGTCATGCATTGCATCGGCGATGCGGTAGCGCTTGACGCGAAGGCCCTAGATATCCTCCGCGAAACGATCGACGATCTACGCAACAGGCTTCAGGCAGGGGCGGGATAGTTCGAAAACCTGCTCACAGCGACAGGCCGCCTCACATGCATTTCCGAGCGAGACGATGGTGGCGGTTCATCAACGGCGGCATGGCAAAAGTTCGGCAGGCGGATCGAGCGGACAGGACGCCGCCGTTGCGAACTGGATGCTGGTGCAGGCGACGCGGATCGCTACCCTCGCTGGAATAGCGTCGTTACGGTATGCCGCCATCCCGGCATCGGTGATTGCGGGCAGCATTATTTGGCGCTAGCGTCCCGACCGGAGCATGATCGCCAGCTCAATCTTCATCACTGCCGGCGGCATCCTGGCTCTCGGAAGCATGCGCACCGTTCCCCGCAGCTGTGTTTGCGGGAGACATCAATGGCTGACCAGACCCATTTTCCAGGAATTCGCCTGCTCCGAGACAGGGCGCCGGCCATGCTCGGCCGTGATGGCGACACTCGATGAAGTCTGGCAAAAGGTGCGAAAGATCTTGGGGTCTAGGTCGTGATCAGGAGCGCGTTGCGGGTCGTCGTGATGGCGCGTGCTTTGCTTGTTTAGGTTACGCGATCCGCGGCCAGGACTAAAGATCTTGCATAACCCAAGTTGTTAGGTTATGTTGATTCATGGTCACCGTTCTCCGCGCCGCTGGCATGCGATTTTATCATTTACACAAATGACCACGAACCCGCGCACGCCCATGTCTACGGAGACGGTGAAGCCCGTATCAACATTCTCGATCTCACCGTATTATCGAACCGGGGGATGAAAAAGCGAGATTTGAGCGTGGCTCTCACTATTGTCCAGGCAAACCAGCGCTTGTTCATCGAAAAATGGGAGAGCATTCATGGGTGAAGTCATCTTTGAAGATCGTCACTACCGAGAAGCTACCTCGAAAGGGGACGCAGAGCGTGCACGCGCCCCGATCCCATCTTCGGTCCGTTTCGATGAACCTTCCAGCCGCATTGTCGTGGATTTCACAAACGGCGCAGCTTTCATGGTGCCTGCCCGATCGATACAAGGCCTGGAGAATGCAACGCCTGCCCAGTTGGCGGAAGTCGAGCTTTTGGGCGAAACTGGCTTGCATTGGGAAACCTTAGACGTGGATTTCACCATCCTCGGTTTAATGAAGGGCATATCCGGAACTGCGAAGTTCATGGAGGCTCAGCGCCGAGGCGGGCAATCTCGGTCCGCCGCGAAGATCGAGGCAAGCCGAGCCAACGGCGCGAAGGGCGGGCGTCCCCGGAAGATCAGCTAGCCGGCCAATCGCCGCGCTCTTTCAGCCGATACATTCCGAAGCAAAAAATGAAAACATCGGATGTACAAGGGGTCGCCTTCGGCGGAAGCAGGGTATTTCAGTCGCGTACTGACTTCATTGTCTTTCTTAGCACACCTGAACTCAGGCAGAGCGAGAAAAACGATCCTGGCCACTTGGTGTGATGCCCACACACAGCGTGCCGTCATCACGTAGCTGCTGAAAACCCTCTGGCGCATGTAAGTGCGATGTAAAACAGGCATCTTTCTGTCGAGTAGAGTTGAATCGATCGATGCTATTTCACGCTCAATGCTTGAGGATCTGGCTAAGAAACAGCTTCGTACGTTCATGCTGAGGGTTAGTGAAGAACTCTTTCGGCCTCCCCTGTTCGACGATCTGACCGGAATTCATAAAGATCACCCGGTCAGCAACAGCTCGGGCAAACCCCATTTCATGGGTAACGCAGACCATCGTCATGCCGTCCCGGGCAAGACTTGTCATCGTGTCGAGAACCTCCGAAACCATTTCAGGGTCGAGTGCGGAGGTCGGCTCGTCGAACAGCATCACCGCCGGTTGCATGCAAAGCGAGCGTGCGATTGCCACGCGCTGCTGCTGGCCGCCGGAAAGCTGCACCGGGTACTTGTTGGCCTGTTCGGGGATACGCACCCGCTCCAGGAACGTCAACGCCCGCGCCCGCGCCTCTGCTGCCGGAACACCGTTGATCCACATCGGCCCAACCATGCAGTTCATCAGCACAGTCATGTGGGGGAAGAGATTGAAGTGCTGGAACACCATGCCGACGTTGCGCCGCACTTCGGAGACATTGCGCATCTTGCTGTGCAGGCTGATACCGTTGACGACAATCTCACCCTCCTGGTGTGCCTCCAGGCGGTTGAAACAGCGGATGAGGGTCGACTTGCCGGAGCCGGAAGGGCCGCAGACGACGATGCGCTCGCCCTTGCGGACCGTCAGGTTGATATCCGTCAGGACCTGAAAGGCACCGTACCATTTGGAAACGTTCCTGACGTCGATGATAGTCTCAGCACTCATCGGACCTTGCTCCTGGCGTAATGACGTTCGATGCGGGACTGGATGAGTTCGAGGCAGATGGACATGATCCAGTAAAGCATGGCGGCGGATATGAGCATTTCCATGTGCTGGAAGCTCTTTTGCCCAAGCGTGCGGGCGAGGAACATAAGTTCCCAGACACCGATGACGGAGACGAGCGAACTGTCCTTCAACATAGAGATGAACTGGTTGCCGGTCGGCGGAATGATGACGGGCAGCGCCTGCGGCAGGATGATCTTGCGCATGGTAAGCCCGAAGCCAAAGCCAATGGAACGCGACGCTTCCCACTGGCCGCGGTCGATGCTTTGAATGCCCGATCGAAAGATTTCGGTCATGTAAGCGCCGTAACAGAGCGAAAGCGCCAGGATGCCGGCTGGAACCGCATCGATGATGATGCCAAGTTGGGGTAGACCCAGATAGATCAGATAGACTTGCATCAGAAGCGGGAGCCCGCGGAAGAATGATGTGTAGAAGCTTGCGATCGCATAGGCGAAACCGTTGGTCGAAAGTTTCGCAACCGCGCCAAGGATTGCGATGAGCGAGGCAATCAAGATCGAAACGGCTGAGACATAGACGGTCGTCACAAGGCCTTGCGCGATCAGGAAAGGCAGCTTCTCCTCGATAAAGGGCAGGCTTAGGTGGAAGGTCTGGAAGAAGGCGAGAAACAACACCAGAAGCTCCATCCAGACGATGGCGATCTGCAGCCTGAGACTGGCGAAGCCGATGAGCACGATGTTCAGGCAGAAGAGCGCCGCCACGACAAGAGCAATGGCGAAACGTCCGTAGAAGCCGCTCTCCAGCGGCTCGCCTATCACCGGGCGCATCAGTTCGCCCATCGTTGTCCCGGTCAGATTGAAAGCCATGAAGACGACCAGGACGGCTGCGAAAACCGACGCCACGAACGGAGGCTTGTGGACGAGAATTTCGGAGTCAACGGTATCCGGATAGAGCATGTTAGTCCCTCTGGACAAAAAGGCGATCCGGACCAACCCGGACCGCCAGACGTAGACAAGCCTACTTCACGACCGTGTAGTCGACGCCGTACCACTTTTCCGAGAGCTTGCTCAGCGTGCCATCGGTCTGCATCGACTTGATCGCTTCGGCGATCTTGTCGTTCAGCTCCTTGTCACCGTGCTCGATGGCAACGGCCAATGGCTCATAGAAGACCGGATCGCCGACCTGCTTGATCGGATATCCGGCCTTGATGGCATCGCGAATACTCGGCAGCGACGACACCACCGCATCGACGCGAACGCCGTCGCCGAGGCGCAGGTCGTCAAAGGCCGTTGTCGAGTTGGCGTAGGACTTCACTTCCTTCGGCTTGAACGCGTATTCGAAGGCGGGAGCCCCCGCGGCATCGAGCGTCAGTTCCTGCTTCGCGTAAGCTTCGAAGGTCGACGTTGCCGTCGTTCCGACGACCTTGCCGTCCAGGTCGATCAACGTGACGGCGAGACTATCGTTGTGCACAGCGACCGCCGCCGGCGTGTAGTAGTAGACGGCCGGGAAGTCGAATATCTTGGCCCGTTCCTTGGTCGGCGTCATCGAGCCCACATGCATGTCCCAGCGGCCCTGCCAGTTGCCGGCGGTGATGATATCCCAGCCTGGGGTGACGAACTCGACGCCGACACCGAGGCGCTTGCCAATTTCCTTGGCAACATCGATGTCGAAACCGTCCATCTCGTTTTTGTCGTTCATGAAGGACTGCGGCGCCCAGCTGGCGTCGGTTGCAACCTTCAAGGTCTTTGCGTCGAGCACGCGCTCGAGCACGGCTCCGGCATTGGCCGGAAGCGCCGTGAATGATATGGCCATCGATGCGGCCGCCGCTGTCAATCTGGCGAAAGTGTTCATTCGGTCGTTCCCTCTTGTCGTTCTGGTTTGGGCAGGGTCCTCTTCCTGCCATAGGGGTGATCTTGAGTTCTCAAGCGCCCTTCTGTCTTCCGGCGATACGAGGCAGCGCGGAGCCGCCCTTTCCTAATAACCGTGGAAGTCAGCGCTCTTCTTTCTTGTCCATCTCGTCACGCACAGTCCGCGCGATCCCGAAGGTTTCGACGCCCGCGGGAATGCCGCAATAAATCGCGATCTGGACGAGTGCCGCACGAAGTTCCTCGTCGGTCAGGCCATTGCGGATCGCGCCGCGGAAATGGATGGCGAATTCATGCATGCGGTTGAGAGCCGCCAGCATACCGAGGTTGAGCAGGCTGCGCTGCTTGAGATCGAGCCCCTCGTCCGTCCAGGCTGTCCCCCAGCAATACTCATTCAAAAGATCCTGGAAGGGACGCGAGAAGGCGTCGCTGTTGCCGATTGCCCGATCGACATAGTCGTCGCCGAGCACCCTACGCCTCACGGCCTCGCCCTTCGCCTGCAGCGCCTCATCCATCGACTTTTTCCCCCTGTCTCAGAAAATCGGCCATCAACGTCGCTACGAGCTCCGGCGCTTCGACAAGAATGGAATGGCGCAGGCCCGGCAGTATCCGGAGTGCGGACCCGGGGATGCGCTCGTGCATGTACCGGGCCATCCGAGGATTGGAGCCTGCATCGTCCTCACCGGTTGCGATCAGCGTCGGGCAACGGATCTGGTCAAGGAAGCCGCCGAAATCCGTCTCGGCGAGCACCCGGTAAGCAGCGACATAACAATCCGGATCGTTTTCGGCATCGCGTGATCGTAGCCTCGCGATGATCTCGGGATTGCGCTCCTGGAAGTCTTCGGTCAGCCAGCGCGACAGCGACGCGTTGTGGTGATCAGCGGGCGTGCCCGCCCTGAGTGCCGCCAGGCGTTCAAGCACGCGCTCCCGTTCGGCCAACGTTCGTCCGGCAACCGTCGAAAGCAGCGTAAGCCGGCGCAGTCGGCCGAGATGGGTCAAGGCAAGACGCTGGGCGATGAGCCCGCCGAGTGAGAAGCCCGCGAGATTGAAGGTGGAGAAGCCCGCCTGATCGGCCAGAGCCAACGTCTCGTTGACGAAGTCGTCGATCTCGTATCGCCCCTTGACCCGGCTTGACTGGCCGTGGCCACGCAAATCGAAAGTCAGGATCGTAAAGCGATCCTTCAGCCGTTCGACTACCCCCGACCACGCCTCCAGATAAGATCCGACGCCGTGAATGCAGATGAGCGGCTCGCCCTCACCGTCGATACGGTAATTGAGCGTAACCTCTCCGATGGTATGGCGTTGGGTCCCCGCCATCGTCAGCGCCCCACCGCGACGCGCTTCTGCTCGTTCTCGCGCGCCGCAAAGAAGGGCATGATTTCCGAGATGAACAACTCCAGCGTCCGCTTCTGCAATTCGAACGGCAGGTTGAAGGTCAGGCCAAGACAATATTGGTCGACGCCAGCCGCTTCATAGGCCAGCAGCTTCTCAATCGCTTCGTCCGGTGTCCCAAACATCAGGTTTTTGCGGATGTTTTCCGGATTGTAGTTATCCTTGCCCTTGACCGCTTCATAAGGCACGGCTTCCGGGAAGCCGTCGCGCACCGCGCCGATATTCTGCATGAGGTTTTCGAAGGCGCGG
The DNA here is from genome assembly GCF_003024455.1 of Ensifer sp. NM-2. Classification (NCBI taxonomy): domain Bacteria; kingdom Pseudomonadati; phylum Pseudomonadota; class Alphaproteobacteria; order Hyphomicrobiales; family Rhizobiaceae; genus Ensifer; species Ensifer sp. NM-2. Next base: position 81,055 of record NZ_PVZR01000017.1, on the reverse strand, counting down.
CCGTAGTCCATGCTGTGCTTGACGGCGAGTTCCCCACCATCCGGCCTGTCGTAGACGCAGGTGCGGCGCTGCATCATGAAGCGCGGTCGCGGAACTTCCGGGTGATCAGCGACCGCTTTGTGAAACTTGTCAGAAAGCACCTGGATTTCAGCAGCCGGCGCAGAGAGCGGCGTCGACAGAATGCTGGCACCGTTCGCAATCGCCCAGTCGAATGTCCCGGGATCGCGCGCCGCAACCCAGATCGGCGGATGCGGCTGCTGTAGCGGCTTGGGCACGGCCGCCGTCCGAGGGAATTTCCAGTAGCGCCCTTCATGCGTGTAGTCGCCGGACCACAACTTCTTCACGGCCGGGACGATCTCCTTCATGTAGGCGACGCCTTCTTGCTGCGGCATACCGCCGGCCAGGCGATCGAACTCATACTGGTAGGAGCCGCGCGCAATACCGAATTCCAGGCGGCCATTAGTCAGATGGTCGCAAAGCGCCGACTCGCCCGCCAGCCGGATCGGGTTCCAATAGGGTGCAACCAGCGTTGATGTGCCTAGCCGAATCCGATCGGTGTGCTGTGCGAGCCAGACGAGCGTCTGGAACGGGTTCGGAGAAATCGTGCATTCAAGCGTATGATGCTCGGCGGTCCACAGCGCCTCGAAACCGCCTTCATCGGCAATTCGCGCGAGCTGAAGCAGGTTGCTCTTCACCCGCTCCATCGGTACGTCCGGAGAGAAGCGTTCCATCGTGAGGGAAACTGCGAACTTCATGGTTTTCTGCCTTTCCTGTGCCGGTGCGTTTGTCGTTACTTCAAGCGAATGACGAAGGGGTCCTGCATCGCGCCGGAGTAATCGACGATGACGTTCTTCAGCCGCGAGAACTCGTGCATGACCTCGAAGCCGCCACGCCGGCCGTAGCCGCTTTCCTTGAAGCCGCCATTGGCGGACATGAAGGAGGCGGATCGATAAGTGTTGATCCACACCGTGCCGGCGTCGATCCGATTGGCGAAGCGCAGCGCCCGATCGATGTCCTTGGTCCAGATGCCAGAGGCGAGGCCATAGCGCGTGTCGTTGGCGAGTTGGATCATCTCCTCCTCGTCGCGGAACGGCATGACCCCGACCACAGGGCCGAAGAGTTCGTCGCGCATGAAGGTCATGTCGTTCTGCGCGTCGATCATGACGGTCGGCTCGAAGTACCAGCCTCCTTCAGCAAGTCCTTCTCGCTGGGGTCGGCGGCCGCCTGTGGCGATCTTCGCGCCTTCCCTGACGCCGGATGCGACGTAGCCCTCCACTTTCGTAAGTTGGTCGGCGAGCGCGAGCGGGCCGATATCCGTGTCGTCGGCCGTCGGCAGGCCGACGCAAATCTGCTCGGTCCTGGCGACGAGCGCGTCGATGAACCTGGCGTAGGCACCCGCCTCGACAAAGCAGCGTGAGCCTGCCACGCAGGTCTGGCCGGCAGCCGCGAAGACGCCGGAGACGACCCCATTTACGGCATGTTCGATATCGACATCCCCGAAGACCACATGGGGCGACTTACCACCAAGCTCCATTGAGCAGGGAATGAGGTTCTCAGCTGCATTGCCTGCGATCCGTCGACCGGTGACCGTACTGCCCGTAAAGACATATTTCGCGACACCGGGGTGGCGCGTCAGCGCCTCCCCGGCGCTTTTTCCCGTACCCGTTACCACATTGACGACGCCAGCTGGAAAACCCGCCTCGTGGATCAGCTCGGCAAGCGCCAGCGTGGAAGCAGTTGCATGTTCCGAAGGCTTGATGACGACCGTGTTGCCGATCGCCAGGCATGGCGCCAGCGTGCCGGTCAGCAACATCAGCGGCGAATTCCACGGCGTGATCATTCCGATGACGCCCAAGGGTTCGCGAAGATTAAAGTTCAAGGTGTCGAGCCGGTTGATCGGGATCGTCTCGCCCTGCAGCTTGTCGGCCATGCCGGCGAAGTAGTGGTAGCTGTCGGGCATGGCGCGCATCTGCGCCGTGGTTTCCTTGAGCAGCTTGCCGTTGTCGCGGGTCTCGATTGCTGCAAGCGCATCGGCATTCTGACGCACGAGCTCGGCGAGACGGCGCATCAACCCGCCGCGGTCGGTCTGTGTCATGCGCCGCCACGCCGGGTTGCGAAAGGCGGTGCTGGCCGCGGCAACGGCGGCGTCGACATCGTCCGCATCGCCATCGGCAAATTCGTACCAGGGCTTGCCCGTCGTCGGGTCATAGCTTTGGATATACGTGCCGTTTCTGGGCTTCACGAACTGCCCATCGATGAACACGAGCTGGCGCGATCCTTCGATGGAGGTAACTGTCGTCTTCATATCACTGTCCTTGGTCTTGGGAGGCTTGAAGCCAGGCACGGGCTTCGCCGTCGATCATCGCGACGCGACCGCCGTCATCAGAATCCATGTAGATGCCGAAGCGCCCCGCCTGCCGCTCGCGCACATAGCGCCGCAGCATGGAACGCAGTTCATGGGTGGCGATCGCGTCATAGGGCAAATCGTCGATCGAGAAAAAGCGAAGATCACCAGGTAGGCTGCTCCCCTCGCCGGCAAGGCGGGCGCGGTAAACAAGATAACCCGGATCGCTGTCGGCAACGTCGAATACGGAATAGAGAAACGTTTCTTCCGGTACGAGGCGAAGCGCATCGCCGCCGTCGACGACGAGCTGGCTATCCGCCTTTCGACGCCGTGCCGATGGCAGCACCCAGTTGCCCTTGCCGTCCGAGCGCAGCAGCAGACCATCGCCAGCTTCGATGAGATAGCCGATGATCATGCCATGAGAAGCAAGCCAGCCATTCGGCAGCGGATCCTTCACGCTGGCGTAGCGCCCCCTGCAGAAGCCAAGCGGCGCAGTCGGGCTTGTGCCGAAGGCGCGAACCTCACCGATCAAGATCGCATGGTCGCCGGCGTCAACCGTGTTTGAGGTGGTGCAGTCGAACCAGGTCAAACTGTCTGTCAGCACCGGCGCACCCGTGTGGATGTGGTCATGCGTCACCGATTGGAACTTGTCCTGCGACTTCGAGGCGAAGATCCCGGAAACATCGACCTGTCCCTCATGCAGAACGTTGACGGCAAAGCATCCGGCTCTGGTGAAGGCGTGGTAGCTCGATGCCGACTTCGCCACGCACACGAGCAGCAAAGGCGGGTCCAACGAAACGGAGGTAAAGGAGTTTGCGGTCATGCCGCGCGGCGTGCCGTCCTCGTCACGCGTCGTGATCACGGTAACACCGGTCACGAACGTGCCGAAGGCGCGACGCAGCGCTATGGGATCGATAGGCGCGTCGGTCGATGCGGCTGTCTCGGTCATTCCTCAATGCCTCCTCTCCATCAGGTTGAGTAGAGGCTATCCCCGAGTTACCGACCATTCTTCCACGCCTTCGTAGGAGCAAAGGGAAAACGTCTCCGCCGATCCATAGGAGCATGAAGCAGGCCGAGAACGAGCGCTGCGATCGCCGCGCAACAGGTGGTCAGACCAGGAGGAAAAATCAGCCGCGGGCGGCGGAGCGATTGTCGATGACGCCGTTGAGGCGGATCGCGAGCTCGACGGCGAAACGCTTCTCCGGCGTTTCGACATCTATGCCGAAAAGCTCCTGAATGCGCGACAGCCGGTAACGCAGTGTTGTCACATGCAGGCCCATCGCATCGGCGCAGGCCTGACTGCGACAGCCCTCCTGCAAATAGATCGACAAGGTTTCCAGGTAGGGCGTTCCGTTCTGGCGGTCGTGGTCGGCAATGGCGCCTATGCTTTCTTCCACGAAGCCTCGGACATCGCCGGCCTCGCAAGCAGCGACCAGCATCGGAAGCGGACCGAAGTCCTGGGCTGCGAGCGATCCGGTCAAGCCGAAAGAGCGGCCGATCCGGATCATGCGGGCGCAGCGCTCCCAAGCGGCCGGATAGTCGGCGAGCGCCGCGCAGCGATTGCCGGCCACCACGATCGGCTCCTCATCAAAATATCGGCCCAACTCCTCCGCAATGCGGCGTGTGAGCTTTACCAGGCGCTCCTGTCGCTTGCTGGCGTCGTAAGGGACCAGGCAGACGGCACCACCAGCGATGGCGACCAGACCCGCCGGCAATGACGCCTGCTGCATGATGCGCGAAAGCGTGTGCTCGACATCGACGGACGCGCCGCCGAAAGCCTTGGTCTTGTCGGGAAAATCGATGACGATCATCTGCTGAGGCACGGAGAAACTAAGCCCAAGGCGCTGAGCACGCTGGGAGATATCATTCGCGTCGCGCCAGCGGCCCTCCACCACCTCGAAGAAAAGCTCAGTCTGGGTTCGCGTCTCAAAGCGGAAGCGAATGAAGCTGCGCATCATCTGTACACTCAGCGCAAATTTGGCGCTATCCAGCATCATCAGATCCAGGTCGCTGAATTCCTGCGGCGAAGGGAAAATGATCAGTGCGCCGACCAATTGCATGTCGACCATGAGCGCTTCGACGCGCGCGGAAATCTTGAAACGGTGATTACCGAGATCGAGAAACAGACTTGTCTCTTCGCTCGCGCCCCTTTCGGCCGCATCACGCGCCGCCTTCATCAGCGCACGGGCGAGCAAAGTCGAGGCCGCATCCTGCCAGCCATTGTCATCGATCAGCGTCGGCTTCGGCGACCTGCCGGCCATGACGTGGTTTGCGGTGAAATCGACGACAACCGTTGGATTGGGTATCATTGCGCCAACCATCGCTGAAAGCGATGACACCGATCCGTCGCTCAACACATGCTCCAGAAGCGAGGTGTGCGCCTTGAGCGTCCGCTCCAGACGCTGCGCAGACACTTTCTGTGCCTCCAGCTGATGTTCGCGCTCGACCGCAATGGCACCAAGGTGGATGATCGACCCGAGAAAGGCGAGATCATCCTCTGAGACCTCCGTCACCTGCCGCGCAATGACACTGAGCACCATAGGGCGGCCCTCCGCGTCCCTGCAATTCATCGGCATCACGAGAACGGTGCGATAGTCGCGCTCGAAGGCTTCTTTTCGATAGCCTGGAAAGTCGACCGTTTCCCGCGCGTCACGAATATAGACTGGCTCGTTGCGCTGGAGCGCGATCAGTGACGGGCTTGTCGCCAGTTCCCATTTGTCCGGCAGTTGCCGATCAATCAGCGTGGGATCGTGGCGCACGATCACATGGGCGTAGCCGTGTGCCGCATCGATGCCCATTATCGATCCCAAGGCCCAGTTGGCATGACGGCAGGCGGCGGCGATGAGCTGCTGCAGTACGGTCCGCAAGTCGCCGCCGCTGTTGATTTGGCTGGCGACGTCGCGGAGCGACAATATCCGGGACTTCTGATCCAAATCGGCTCGCCTCTTGACTTCCGTCAACTACCATGCGCGCACAGACCGTATAAATCCACTATCTTTCATAGGAAAATTTGGACGGTTGATCCGACGAAACATAGGAACCAAAAGCTTCCGCAGGTGCAGCTTGCGAAAGACAATCAAATCTCCGGCTTACTTATCCGAGCCCGCATCCAGCACGTGTCATGCGAGTGTATTCAGACCTCGTGACCACCGGGCTCCCGATGACCACGAAAGCTGGAGTTTCTGCCGAACTATGTCTTAGTCCACGGCCGCCTTCTGGAGCACAGAGATCGCAAGGATCTTTGCACCCGTCTTGATGGACGTCTCCGGAGCCGGCGCAAAGAAGGGCGAATGGTTGGAAGCAACAGGTCTGTTTTCATGCAGGGCTTCTTCGATCTGTTCGGGAGAACTCCCGCCGATCCAATAAAAGATCGAGGGCACGCCCGCCTCGATAAACTCGGGATAGGTTTCCACTCCAAGCGTTGGCTGCACGGCGGCTGGTACATACACGATATCTGCGAAAGACCTATCCAATGCCGGCTTGATGTCACCGATCAGCTGCGACGAATTTGTGCCGGCCACAGCGCCGCCGCCGATGCGCAGCAATTCCGGCTCCGGGGCCTTAGCCGATTGTGCCGTCGTGCCGGCCACCCTGTGCATTGCTTCAAGCAGCAGCTTACGGGTCTCGGGCGTGGTCGAACGCATCGTCAGCTTGAGTTTGGCCTGATCAGGGATGATGTTGCCGGCTGTCCCCGCCTGAAAGCTGCCGATTGTGATCACACCGGGCTCGCGCGGGTCTTTCTCGCGGCTGACGACGGCCTGGATATCGGTGACGAAGCGGGCGCCCAATACGATCGGGTCGATCGAAAGGTGTGGTGCGCTACCGTGCGCCCCTCGGCCTTTGAAGGTCAGGTCAAACGTATCGGAGTTTCCGCTGAAGGCCCCGTCCTTCACGGTAATCTTGCCGGCAGGCTCGCCGTTCACATGCACCGCGAAACCGAAATCCGGCTTTGGGAACCTCTCGAACAGTCCCGCCTTGAGCATCGCCGTCGCGCCGCCGCCGATTTCTTCGGCTGGCTCGCCGACCAAAAGGAGCGTCCCGCGCCAATGATCCTTCATGTCGACCAACAATTGCGCAGCCCCGAGCCATGACGCCATGTGGATATCGTGGCCGCAGCTGTGGGCGACAAAGACCTTTGCGGAGGCGTCGGTGTTCCCGGGCCATTGGGTTGCCGGCACCTGTACCCGGCTAGCATAGTCAAGTCCGGTCTTTTCCTCCATCGGAAGGGCATCGAGTTCGGTGCGAAGCATAATCGTCGGTCCGTCACCATTCCTGAAGACACCGACGAGACCGGATTCGACACCGAAGCCTGCAGTTACCTCGAAGCCGAGCTTGTCAAGTTCAGCTGCCAGCAGCTTTGCGGTCCGAGTTTCGTGAAATCCGAGTTCGGGATTGGAATGGATATCCCGGTAAACCCTTTCAAGTTCGGGATATTTTTGTTCGATGAGTGCGTCTAGTTTTACGGTGTCCGCAAGAGCCGGGTTTGCAGAAACCTGCAGCGCGAGAAGCAGAGCGCTCGAATTGGCCAGTATCGTCTTCATTTGGGTCCCCTTCAGTCTCATTACGACAAGACGTTTCTTGACGGGACCATGATGAGGAGCACCGGCAGCGGGGGCATTCTCCTATACAGAGGAAAAGCAGCGGCAATTTTTCTCGCCACTGATCTAAAGTCTGCAATCTGGAGAGGCATTTCAGAGATCGATTACTTAAGGGCCGCAGCGATCCAGTCATCTGGAGAGATGGAACCTGCCGGGCCCCATCAGCCTTGGACGCTGCCGGCCAGCACATTGGTCTGCTTTCTTTCGCAGGATCGTTCGACGCTTCTCTTCATCCGAACATAGGAAGAATTCACCGGGCATCGCGGTAGGTTGTCGCAAGTTTCCACTATCAGCGGCTTCAGAACATGACCCTCGGCATCAGAAAAATTTGCACTTTCCTGGAAGAGACCTTCGTAGAAGGCGGCAAGGCGGCCTCCCGTCCCGTCAATATCGTTGTCGTGGCAGCGGTAATCCGTAACCCTTGGGCCGGGCGAGGCTTTGTCGACGATCTCCGGCCGGAGATCATCCGCATCGCCGGCGAACTGAGCCATGAAATGACCGACCGGCTATTGCGCCAGCTGGCTCCGGAAAGGATCGAGGCTTGCGGCAAGGCAGCCGCGGTCGGGATCAACGGAGAGATCGAACATGCCTCGGCGATGATCCATACTTTGCGGTTCGGCAATCCCTTCCGCGAAGCGATCGGCGGCACCAACTATCTGGAATTTGCCAATACCCGCAATGCGCCAGGTGCTCTTCTGTGCCTGCCGATGATGCACAAGAGTGAGAACGGCAAGCGATCGCATTTCCTCACAGCCAATTTCCAGATCGCCGATGCGCCAGGCCCGGATGAGATCATCGTTGCCATCGGCGCTTCCGATAGCGGTCGTGCCCATGCACGCATCGCCGACCGCTTCCAGGACATCGCCGAAATGGAAGCCGAAAAAATGGCCTCGCTCAGCAGGGCCTGACCAAGGCAAGCACGCGGAGACCGGCGCAGGAGTTTGCCATGAGACTTGACGCGATTGACCTGCGCATCCTTGACGCCATCCAGCGGGATGGCCGCATCACCAAACTCGCGCTCGCCGAAAAGGCGGGCCTCTCTCCAACGCCGTGCTGGATGCGACTGCGCAAGCTGGAGAAGGCCGGCATCATCAGCGGCTATCATGCACGCCTGTCGCTGCGACGCGTCGCCCCGGTCGCCAGCCTGGTGGTCGAGATCACCCTGGCCAACCACCGCCAGGCCGACTTCGACCGGTTCGAAAGGGTCGTCCGCGACATTCGCGAGATCGTCTGCTGCTGGTCGGTCGGCGGCGGCGACTATATCCTGAAGGTGGTTGCAGCCGATATCGATGCCTACCAGCGCCTGATCGACGCGCTTCTCGACCGCGAACTCGGCATCGCCCGCTACTTTACCTACATCGTTACCAAGACCGTGAAGGAAGATCCAGTCGTGCCCGTTTCTGTGCTCGTGGCCGATGGAGCCTAAGCAGCCGAGCGTTGGCTGCCACCGACCCTGCCACCGAGACTATGTGTGCCATCCACCTCGTTTCGTGGCGGCCTTCTTCCAGACGGATTCAGGCCGCGTGCCTGGAACTAATGACGGGCGAGACGGTTTGAGCTGTGACTCTTTGGCATGACGCTGACGTGCCCTCCTGGCTGGGTAAGCCTCGATTTTGAGGAGATTTGCATCATGAAGATTTCGTCCAGATTTCGTTCAGTCGCGGCTGCGGTTATCGCTGTAGCAGGAATCAGCTTTGCCGGCTCCGCGCATGCCGACAGCGGTACGATCAGCTTCTCAGTCTACAAGGCTGCCTTCTTTGTGGGTGGCTCTGGGGGCGAGGGCACGCTGACCTTCCATGGTCGCCGCTATCCCATCTCTGTCGGGGGCCTCTCGGGCGGCCTCGCCTTCGGGGCTTCGAAGACCTATTTCCAGGGTACGGTTAGCCACATTCGCCGCGCCCGGGATGTGACGGGGGTCTACGGTGCGGTGGGCGGTGGCGGCGCGCTCGGCAAAGGGGCCCAAGTAATCGTCATGACCAATGACAAGGGCGCCCGACTCGAACTCTCAGGCAAGCAGGTAGGCCTGCAAGTCAACGCCGATCTCAGCGGCATTGCCATCACGGTGAAGTAAGGGCCGTCGCTCCGATCGTCGTCCCTGCAGTCGGTCCACTACGCTGAATACAAAGGCCAGCGCTGCCATCTAAGAAGCGGCCGTTCCACTTCGGCCCCGAACGCAACGTTAGAGGATTCGATTTGGTACTCCCGGCGCTCCTTGTTCGTTCCGATGGCTAGTCGAACCGCAAAGTTCCACCGACTGAGACGATCGGAAGCTGGCAATATGCACCAGTCGGCATGTTCGATGTCGAGAGGATTGATGCCGTGTTCTTTGACCTTATAATCCAGGGCCACCGATAGTGTCGGGTGCCTCGGCAGCGCGTGTCGTCAACCAGAGGAGCGTGGAAGCCGGTATCCCGCGCATCAGCCGCAACGATCAGCGACGATCGCCTTGAAGGATCCGAACGGTCGACCCCAGAGCGCTAAGCGCCTGATTTTGATGGGCTGCACACCTACCCATAGGCGCACTACAGTTCTGGATGGAAGTAGGCATTGCTGCGCAATGTTTTGCCGCAATTTTTCCGCTGGATCGGCAGATTGGAAATAGAACAAAGAGTAGACAGAAATTCATCTGTATAGAATAGGTAACCGGCAAGACAGCGAACCCATGCGTGCACGATTCGGGAGCTAGCCGTGACTTTCGTTACCCATCGCGACCCTATCGACACTCCCGTTCTCCGCAAGGAAAGAGGCGCATTCTTCACGCCTCCGGCGATTACCCGTTTCATTTCGAAATGGGAGGTACATTCTAATTCGAAGTGCGACATGCCAATGATTTCAATGGTTTCCCCTTGGAGATTTTGGGATGTCACGAAGCTATTCGCAGCTGAATCTGGCGGATCGTCGCCGCCTCTATCACTTTGTCGAACGCAAGGTGCCGATCAATGAAATGGCGCGCCAACTCGGTCGTCACCGTTCCACCATCTATCGCGAGATCAGGCGCAATACATTCCACGATCGCGAACTGCCCGAATACAGCGGCTACTTCCCAACGGTTGCCGACGACATCCGCAAAGAGCGGCGGCGGCGTTTGAGGAAGCTGATGCGGCACCCGCAATTGCGCGCACTGGTCATCGAGCAGCTGGAGGCGCTGCGGTCACCGGAACAGATCGCCGGTCGCCTGTTCGCCGATGGCGTGAGCGCCGTGCGTGTCTGCACCGAGACGATCTATCGCTTCATCTATGGCAAGGAAGATCAGGCGCTGGAGCTCTATCGGCATCTACCGGAAGGCTCCCTATAGAGCTTTGAAGTCGATACATTCTGCGATTTCTTGAGCAAAGTTTTGACAAGCGCCTCCAAGCCTCCTCGATCGCACGCAATTCAACCTTAAGCCTGCGGGAACATCATTACCAAACAAGTAGAACGTCTGGGTACTTGACGCCGGGGGCGCAAATCGTGCGTCCAGCTCGGTGCAATCGCAAAGATAAATGAACGTCCTTGAAGCGCCTACGCCTCGGCGCGACTGAGGGAAACACTAACACTGGGGAATTCGTCCACACCGGCGCGCTCCGAATGAGCGAGCAGGGGATTTCGCGCTATTTTTGCATACAGCGAATGGGAGCTGGATACTGCCCGACCAGTTCATCGACAGTCAACAAGGTGACACCCTCCACGATCGATTGAGCGACTAAAATCCGATCAAAGGGGTCCTTATGGATCGCTGGCAGTCCATCCACCGCTACTGCGTGTTCGCTGGTGATTGGGAGCTTTTGGTAGCCGTTATCGATGAGACCGCGGCGAAGTAGTCGTGGATCTACGGTAAAATCGGCCCGGCCAAGTCCGCGCTTGATGGCCACCTCCCAAAGACTCGCCGCGCTAAATAGCAAGACATTTTCGGTGTTCTCGATTTCAGCCAAAGCGGCGGGCGGCAGTTTCCCAGGCTCTCCCGCAGCCCAAAGCAGAAGACGCGTATCCAGCAGGAGTTTCATCATTCGCCGCCAAACAGTTTCTCGATATTTTCGTCACCCATACGATCGAAGTCTTCCGGTACGGAAAACTGCCCCGCCATGAATCCGACGCGACGAGTTTCGTCGGCGGCAGGAGTCTCGACCGCGACGACCTTCACCAAAGGCTTACCCGATTTGGCGATGATAAAGGACTCGCCTTTCGCTGCTTTCTCAATGAGCCGGGACAAATGAGTTTTCGCCTCGTGAATATTTACAGTGTGCATGGCCCTACCTCGAACTTAGTCTTATAAACTTAGGTTTCGGCCTGATAGCAAGCGAAGCCCCGCGAAGAATCGACTTTGACGCCAAGCGGCCCAGAGAAGAACTAGGCTGCAGTGACGAATTAATCATTTGAGCCAGAGCATGATGCTTGCGAGTTTTATGAAGCCGAGGAAATTGGCGGCGAGCTTGTCATAGCGTGTAGCGATGCGTCGCCATTGTTTGAGTTTGGCAAAGAAGCTATCGATGCCCCATCGCTATTTGTAAGCGATGCGATCATTGACATGTTGATGCTTGCGATGCCGGCGCGGCGGAACGACTGGTTCGCCGCCTTGATCAAGGATGAGGTCATGCAGGCTGTCTGCATCATAAGCGCGATCGGCTGTCTTCCGGTAACCGATGCGGCGAAAGTGTCCTTCCGTCACATCGAGTATACGCTCGCGCCACATCTCGACTTCGGTGCCCGTGCGCCCCTGTGGGATCGTGATACGTGGCATGGACGCCCCTATTCTGCCGCCAGCGCCATCGGCTGTGCCAGATGTTCGACCGTTTCCTCTTTCCCATCTGCTTTGGGTGGCTTGATACGGAACCACACGGCATACAGGGCCGGAAGGAAGAGCAGGATCATCACTGTGCCTGCCGCTGTGCCACCGATCAGAGTATAAGCCATCGACCCCCAGAACACCGAATGGGTCAAAGGTATGAAGGCCAGGATTGCCGCGAGAGCAGTCAGGATGACAGGGCGCGTGCGCTGCACAGTGGCTTCGATGACAGCATGGTAGCCATCGAGACCAGCCGCCTGGTTCTCCTTGATCTGCTCAGTGAGGATCAACGTGTTTCGCATCAGGATGCCTGCGAGCCCGATCAATCCGAGAATAGCGTTGAAGCCGAATGGCTGATTGAACAAGAACAAGGTCGGAACCACTCCGGCAAGACCAAGCGGTGCGGTCAGCATCACCATTGTCATTGTCGATAGACTGCGAACCTGCAGGATGATGACGATCAACATAGCTGTGATCATCAGTGGGAAAACCTGCACAAGGGCAACGTTGGCCTTCAGGGACTCCTCGATGTTGCCGCCCATTTCGATGCGGTATCCAACTGGAAGCGATGCGATCAGCGGCTGAAGGGCCTTCATGACCTGTTGCGAGACCTCCGGAGGCTGTGTCGCCTCGTTGATGTCCGACCTGATGGTGATGACCGGGGTCCGGTCGCGGCGTTTCAGGATCGGTTCCTCGAAGCGGATCTCGGAATGCCCGATCTGATCCAGGGGAACCTGGCGGCCATTCCGGCTCATCAGCGAAAAGTCGGCAAGCCTTGATGGATCGAGGCGATTCTCGCCAGCGCTGCGTGCGACGACAGGCACGTTGCGGATATTGTCGCGAACCTGTGTGACAGGAATACCGCTGAGCAGCAACTGCATCTGCTGAGCCGCCTCCGACGGTGAAAGACCGATCAGATTAAGCCTCTCCTGATCCGAAATAAAGCGTAACACCGGCGTACGGTTGCCCCAATCCCGGTTGGCCTGACGGACATCGGGCACAGTTTTCATAATTGCCAGAGCTTGCTCGGAAATCTTGTAGAGTTCATCCTGATCAGGCCCCATGATCCGGAACTCGACTGGGAACGGCGTATACGGTCCAAATACGAGCTGGGTCACGCGCACGGAGGCCTCGGGAACAAGACCCTCCGATATTGCGGCACGAAGGCGGTGCTTCAGTTCTTCGCGTGCATGGGCATCCGGCGTCAGCACGACGACCTTGGCGAAGGCGGGATCTGGCAATTCCGGAGCCATGGCAAAGAAGAACCGGGGTGCGCCCTGCCCGACATAGCTAGTGACGATCTTTGTCTCTGGCTGAGCCTGTAGCCAATCTTCGACTTTCTTCACCGCCGATGATGTGGCCTCGATGCCCGTGCCTTCGGGCATGCGCACTTCAACCAGCACCTCGGGGCGGTCCGATGTCGGGAAGAACTGCTGCTTCACACCGCCCATCCCGACGACCGAGACGGCCATGGCGATGCCAACCACGGCGCATACCATAAATTTATGCCGGACGGCGAACTCGATGACGGAACGCAGGCGACGGTAGTTCGGCGTATCGTAGATGGCGTGATGACCGCCCTCGACTGGCTTGATGTTTGGCAGCATCTTTACGCCAAGGTAGGGCGTAAACGTCACCGCGACGATCCAGGATACGATCAGCGCGAAACCGACGACCCAGAAGATATTGCCAGCGTACTCGCCAGCCGTTGATTTTGCGAAACCCACGGGCATCAGTCCGATGATCGTGACCAGCGTGCCCGACAGCATCGGCGCCGCGGTATGGCTCCAGGCATAGGCGGCCGCCTTGATGCGGTCCATGCCCTCTTCCATCTTCACGACCATGACTTCTATCGCGATGATGGCATCGTCAACCAGAAGCCCCAGTGCAAGGATCAAGGCGCCGAGCGTAATGCGATCGAAAAACCGCCCTGTTTCCAGCATGATGAGGAAGACAACCGCAAGTGTGAGCGGCACGGCAAGGGCCACGACGATACCGACACGCCAGCCCAGTGCAACCAGGCTTACGAACAGAACGACACCAAGCGCCATTGCGAACTTGAGCATGAACTCACCGACCGCCTCATCGATGTTCACGGCCTGATCGCTGACCTTCGTGAGAGTCATGCCCAGCGGCAGTGTCTGCGCGATCGCGGCGGACCGAGCCTCAAGCGCCTTGCCGAGATCCAGTCCGTTCCAGCCCGCTTGCATCACCGCGCCCAGCATGATCGCGGGTTCGCCCTCATGGCGGATGACATAGGTTGCGGGGTCCTGATAACCGCGTCGCACATCGGCCAGATCGGAGAGCTTAAGTGTTCGTCCAGCAGCAACAATGGGCGTGTCGGCAATCGCCTGCACGCTATTGTAGGCCCCGTCGAACCGGATAAAGACCTGTGGCCCTCTGGTGTCGATTGAGCCCGCGGGCGTGACTGTGTTCTGTCTCTGTAAAGCAGCAGCGATATCCTGCGCCGATATTCCAAGTGTTGCCAGCTTGGCATAGGAAAATTCGACGAAGATCTGTTCTGGGCGCTCTCCGAGAATGTTGATTTTCTTAACTCCGGGGACATGCAGGAGATCCTGGCGGATGACCTCGGCCTGCCGGACGAGGTCGCGCATCGGCATCCCCTTCGCCTTCAATGCGTAAAGGCCGAAGCTGACATCGGAATACTCGTCGTTGACAAACGGTCCAATAACGCCCGGGGGCAAATTTCGGGCTTCGTCACCGAGCTTCTTGCGAGCCTGATAGAACTCCTCTTCGACGGCAGATGCTGGCGTGTTGTCCTTGAGCGTAACTGTGAGGAATGCGTAGCCTGGCCGCGTTGTCGTCTCGACACGGTCGTACCATGTGAGTTCCTGGATACGCTTCTCTAGGGGCTCCGCCACAAGATCCTGCATTTCGCGCGCTGTGGCACCCGGCCAAACCAATGTGACTGTCAATGTCTTGATGGTGAAGGAGGGATCCTCGGCGCGTCCCAGCTTAACGAAGGCGTAGGCGCCCGCAGCTGCTAGCAGAACGATGAAGAACAAGGTAACGGCGCGTTCGCGAACGGCGATGGCGGAAAGGTTGAGGTTCATTACTTTGTCACCTCTTGCTTCGGGGCAACCCTGACGGTCGCGCCATTTTCAAGCAGATGCGCGCCGAGAGCGACAACCTGTTGGCCAACCCCCACTCCGATAACAAACGCCGTCTCTTCGCCGATCCGCTTCACTTCGATCGGCGTAAACTTCACGGATGAAGATGTGTTATCGACCACCCAGACACCTGTCCGACTACCGTCGTCCAGAATGGCGCCGACTGGCACGGCAACCTCCGATTGGCGGTCAGCATCCAGAATTCTGATTGTCACAGTCGAGCCAATCGGGGCTGAGGCCGCGTTGCCTTCGAGAATATAACGCGCCTCGTAAGTCCGAGTTTGGGGATCGGCAGAATCGGAAATCTGTCGCAGCCTTGCCTTGCCGCTTAGACCCCCGCCTCCATAGACACTGGCCTGCGCTTCGGAACCGATCTTCGGCCGCAGGGTCTCTGGTAGCCAGACAACAGCTTCACGCGGCCCCGCCTGGGCAAGTTGAATGACGGTCTGACCCGCTGCAACGACCTGCCCGGGATCTCCGAGAGTATCGACGACAATTCCATCCGAATCTGCTAGAAGAGCGCTATAGCTGGCCGCGTTTTCCGCGACCTCGGCTTCCGCTTCAGCTGCTGCAAGTTGTGCCATGGCCGTGTCGAGCGCCGCCTTAGCTTGTTCATAGCGTTGTGGAGTGGCTGCCAAGCCATTTTTCACCAGCACCGCATAGCGTTTCTCGTCTGCTTGCACCTGGGTCAGAACGGCCCGTGCTGCGGTAGCGGTATTGCGCTTCGCTGTCAGCGCAAGCTGGAGATCGGTCTCGTCAATGCGCATCAGAGCCTGACCTTGCCTGACCTGCTGTCCCACATCCACCATCCGCTCAACGATCTTGCCCGGAACTCGAAATCCGAGATTGCTCTGTACCCGGGAAGCGACCGCGCCGGTAAACGAGCGTTCCGCTGTTCCAGTCCTCGCCGCCTCAGCCACTCTTACCAGTGGTGAAGCTGTCCTTGGGTCGGCAGCCTCGGCCTCCCGTCTGGCGGGTTCGAAAACCATGAAAAAGGCACCGGCTGCCCCTGCCGCTGCCACGAGACCTACGATCGTCAGGACATGTTTGGGTTTCATTTTCAGTTTCTCTTCTTGACCGGTGATAAGGATAATTTAGATTGCGATCTAACTCTAATTGCGTTATAGATGTCAAATTAAATCTAAACGGAGGTCGATATGAGAGTGAGCCGGGCACAGGCCGAGGAGAACCGCGAGACGGTGATCAACGTCGCAAGTCGTCTTTTTCGAGAACATGGCTTCGATGGCATCGGGCTCAAGGATCTGATGAAGGGTGCTGGCCTTACCCAAGGTGGTTTCTACAAGCAGTTCGCGTCGAAGGACGACCTTGCTGCGCTGGCCTCGAGGCGCGCAATGGAAAGTGCTACCCGAAGATGGTCAGCGGCGGCGGCGAACAGTCCGGATCCGCTTGAAGCCGTCATGGAGTTCTATCTCTCCTCGGACCACAGAGGCGAAAAAGCAGAGGGTTGCCCTCTGGTGGCGTTGGGATCGGACGCGGCTCGCCAGAGCGAAGAGGTAAGGCGCCCATTTGAAGACGGGATCCGGGCTCACTTTGAAGTTCTGAATGAACTGATCGGCGACGAAAAGGCCTCTAATCCCAGCAGTAGGGCAATGGCCATACTGTCACTCATGGTGGGGGCGGTTACGCTGTCACGGATCATGGAAGACGAGAATTTGTCGCAAGGGATCCTCGACGCGGCGGCCAGCGAAGTCAGACGCATTGCGCGTGGTGACGATGTCGCCTGAAGGCTGAGCTGGTTCGATGACTCGGCGCGAATAAGGACCAGCTTTAATTACCGCCCGGTTCGGGAGAGAGCGTCTACGAGGCCGTACGTCTAGAATTTCTTCGCTTGAGATCGGTCATCTGAACGCGCACGCCACCTCGAACCGGTCGGATCTCGGTGAAATCAGGGCGATCAAGGGCGTTTTTGGTTCCAAAAAGGACCGTGGCTGTCAGCGGGACGAAATCGGCCACGGGACATCTGCTCGGCGCGGCCGGAGGACTGAAGGCCATATTCACGGTTCTGGCGCTCATCAACCAGATCGAACCACGGACCTTGAAATTGAATGCTCCGGATCCGGAAGCCGACGGTATCGATTTCGTCGCGAACGAAGCACACGAATACGCCATCGAAATGGCTTCGGCTTTGGCGGGGTCAATGCCAGTGCACGCTTCCGGCGCTGGGCAGAAGGGGCGCTGGCCGGAAACCGCCGCGCGCGCCGCGTCCTGTTTAGGCGCCTGGAGCTATCGCCACCCCGCCAGGGTGACGGAAACCATTCGCGTCCGGCTTGAGGGTCTGCCGAAGGCGGTGCGGGAGATCGCCTGGAAAGTGCATACACGGCTGTGCGACCGCTAACGGCGCCTGAAGGCTGCGGGCAAGAAAAACCCATGTCGTTGCGGCGATCGCGAGATGGCAGCGTCCCTGTGGGCTGCCCCCAGCACGGGGCGCCGCCTCATTGAGGGGCTTTGCCCGCGCCGGAGCCTCGGCGGACATCAGGGCAGCACAGAGACGGGATGGGCCGCGGTGGGGAATTCCCGGCGACTCTATGTGGCCGGATATCAGATTCCAACGCCCGACTTTTAGACAGGGATGGCCCAAAACGAATTACGGAAGTGCGGTAACCAACCCGCGGATAAGAGCTGGATCAGCCGTCGTCTGAAGGCCTCCCGTCCCCATCAACGGTAACAAAATCGGTGTCAAAGACATGGGGCGCATAAGTCCGCAGATCGAAAACAGGAAACCGGTACTTCCGTCGAATGGACTCAATAAATCCGGCATACAACGGGTGACCGACGCCTCACGCCGACTTCTCCCAAGGGTTGATCACGGAGGCGTCTGTGTCTTCGAAATCCTTGACGTTGCGTGTGACAAGGATGAGATCGTGGACGATCGCAGTCGCGGCGATCAACCCGTCAATATCGCCGCGAGGGCGGATTGCCGCGATGCGGCCCCATTCGGCCGCGATTTGGGCGGTTATCGGCAAAATGCGGTTGCCATGGTCGTGGCGCAGCTTGCGCAACCATTCGGTCAGGTGCGCGGCAGTCTTTGGATCCGACCTCTGTTTCAGGGCAATGCCGCACATGATTTCGCCGAGGGTGAGCGCACTCAGGTGGATGCTGAGCGGATCGACAGAGCGCAGCCAAGACACCGCCTGCGGCGTGCCGCGTCGCGCCTCTGAAACGATGTTGGTGTCAACCAGATACATCAGAAGGCCACATCGCGGCTTGGCGTCTTGACGCGTACAGTCACCACATCAGCGAGCTGATCGTCCCAAGAAGGACCGCCAAGCAGATCGTCGACCAGCGTTGGCCGGCCGGCGCGCAGAGCGTCGTAGTCGTGAGCGGACAGCACGACGGCCGTGCGCTCACCGCGCAGCGTGACAGTCTGCGGCCCTTCATGGCGCGCCTTCTGCACCACCTTCGAGAATTGGTTCTTGGCGTCCTGCAGTTGCCATTCCATAGTTTCGCTCCATTTTGGCTAGACTGTCTAGCTATATAGTCCTATTTGTCTGCCCTTGAAAGTGCCAATGTACCACGCGGTCGATCGACGACCTGCGCGCAACGCCACATGATCAGCGATCTCGATAACCGAGCTGCGCGGCAGATCTCGATACAGATCTCGAGCCGTCCGGGCGACGGCTCGCACCAATTCCGACGTTGTGAGTTGTTTGTATAGACGCAAACCAAGAGAAAACGCCCATGGACTGGGATCGGGCCGAAGGCAATTGGAGGTAACTCAAACAGGACTGCCTGGCATGAACGATTCTGAATCCCCGCAGCCCCCATATTGGCTCGAATAGCGGTGCACGAAACCGGCGTAATTAACTGAGGTCGTTGGAACTTTTGCTCACATCAGGGCGTTTCCGGGTTCATGAACATGCTCAAAGGAGTGGGACCATGCGACCTATTCTGACTGCTCTTGCTGCGACTGCGATGATCGTAGGAACGGCTGCCGCGCAGACGGCCGAAACCACGACCACCGAAACCTTCGTCACCGCCAAGCCGACCGATGTGCTGAGCTACAATCTCATCAATCTCAACGTCACCAACAATGCCAACGAGGCGATCGGGGAGATCAAGGATTTGATCCTGTCGGACGACCAGCTGACGGGGTACATCGTGTCGGTTGGCGGGTTTCTGGGGATGGGAGATCGCTATGTAATCGTGAGCCCGAAGGCCGTCAAAATCACATACGTCGAAAACGACAAGAAGTGGACGGCGGTGATGGACGCGACCAAGGATCAGCTCAAGACGGCCCCGGAGTTCAAATACGAAGGCCGCTGGGAACGCTAGTCCGAGTAGCGGACAAATATGAAAAGGTTTGAGGACGGAGCCTTCTCCCTCGCAAGCGAAGTCTCAATCCGGAAGGAGCGGTCCTCCAGGCTACGGGCCTGGTCGTCTGACTGCCCGTGAAGGGCGGTCAGGTATTAGAGGGTTAGAGGGTTAGAGGGTTAGCGGACGGCGCCATCGTACCTAGTTACAGTCGACCGTCGTCCCTACTTCGAGAACGTTCTACCCTGATCTTCGCCCGGGGCTTTCATTCTGCCGACCATGCCGGCCAACTCGGAAAAGCATGGAAGATCCGCCTCGGGCTGGCAGCGATTAGCGAGTTGCAGTAGCAGTATCGGGAAACTGATCGCATCACGATGCACCGGCGACAGTCCCTGCCAGGCTTCGCCACCTGTCTCGATCGCCTCAGCCTTTCGCAATGCGATCTCGATGTCTTCGGCCGATAACAGGCCGCGCCGAACCAACACGTGATTGATGGAAGCAATCGCCATCAGTAGCCCTTCGATCTGGAGGTTCGCGAGGTTCATGACTGCCTCCACCTAATAAATGCACTCCGCGTAAAAAGGCCGGAAACGAAACGCTGAAAGCACTTCTTCCCGGCCTCTCCTCCCTTCCAAGCGCCGCGGAAGGTTGATAAATAAACACTTCCGATGCTGTATTGTTCCCCTCCTTGTCTTTGCGGACGGCGGCTCGGCGATCGTGGTATCTCGGATTACCTCATTGCGATCTTGATCGCGATCATACTGCACCTTGATCGACACATTGGTTGCAGAGGTTCGCGCGGTGACGACAGTAAGGCGAGGTCGCAGGCGCCGGTGTCCTGCTGACCATCTGGGCCTGTTGTTTTACGCCACGTCCTAGAGTTTGCAGATGCCTATCGTCATCGGAGTGATCGGCGAGCAATGCTCGTAGCTCCCGCGGGAATGGCATTGGCGCCTGGGCTGGTTTAGCGGCTCAACCGTGCGGATTCGGTAAATCGAGATAGTCATTTCAGCGGTTGCGGACAAGCGTTTCGCTAAGTCGCGGTCCAACGTCGGTGTTTACGGCCTGCCCGGTCGCTGCATGTTGCATGGGAGGACGACCATCGGCGTCGCCCTGAGGCGGTCTGAATGCCCAGACAAGGATAACCGACACTGCCACCAGCAACAGTGAAAAGACCAAGCGGGAGGACATTGTGGCTCTCCTTCATTGAAGGCGACCAGCGACGGTCGGGGGCCCGCATGGTCAGATCATCAATTGCGGGCAAGAAACCGCAGAAGCGCCTTTTGCAACGTCTCGGCAGCCGTTCGGTTCAGGGCCACTTCGATCGGGCCCTCGTCGCATTCCAGGCAGAGCGTGCCGATCAGCGGCGCCTTATGGAGGGTGATGATGTCGCTTTCGTAGAGCTTGTTCGGCTCGGACATGGCGTCCCCAATTCCAAACAAAGAGCTTACCACATTCGCAGCGGATACGCGGCTTTTTCCTCGCACGATGGCACCTGGCCATCGCTCGGTGGGACAGGTGTCGCAGCCTCCAGAGAAACATCGGAACGAATAGGAGAGTTCACGTCGACCGACAGGCACAACCGCCTCAATTGGAACTCAATCGACCCGCTATGCTATAGACAAGTTGATTTGGCCGAATGTGGCTTTCGCCGTAGAACTTCGCACCGCCCCAATCCCCTGAATTCTCGACACACAAGCAGGACCCCGCCGCCGCGCATACGCCGGCGTCGGAAGGAGACATCATGTTCAATCGAACCAACCATCGATCCATCCACTTCAATCGGCCCTTCCAGTTGCCCGACACCGTGGAAACGTTCGCGGCCGGCGACTACGACGTGGACGAAGACGAGGTCCTCATCGAAGGCCTTTCCTGGCTTGCCTACCGACGCGTTGCGACCTTTATCAAAGTGCCGGCAACGATAGAAAATCAGTATCGCATGCGCTTGATCGCGATCGAACCCGACGAACTTGAACGCATCATCACATTGGATGGTGCCGGGAACATTCCTAACTCGCTGCCACACGCTTAAAGATACCGCTGGGCGTAACCGAGCGGTTCACTGCGATACGAAGAACAGGAGAACGACGATGCCCCACCGAGAGCATGCACGCACCATTATACGCTGGAAGAACGAGGGCCACGCGCCACACCAAATTCATGGCCGCTATCAATTCGGCCGACGTGTTGAAGTGGACGGATCCTGGACGATCTACCACGTCTTTAGCGGCAAGCCTGCGAAGGTCGATGCGTGGAGAATGACTGGCCTCAATCGTGAGAATGCAGACCAAGCCCTCGACGTTCTCAATACATACTGAGCGCGACGCGAAGCCCGCTGCACAGGTTTGGTGCAGAGACCCGCACCTGAACGGATGGGAATCTTTGAAGTGGCATACGATGCCGTGGCTGCCTTGCGGACGGTTTTCGGGCGTGCGCACGGCAAGCATTCGTTTTAGGACTGCGCAGCCGAGGGCGACTTCGGTCTGCTGAACGGGAAGCGACCGGCCCGTAAACGCCGCCTGATAATGGATTTGTATCGTCCGATGGCGGTCTCCGCAGCGAGCGTTTGCCGTAGCCGTTGAAGGCCTGCCATTTCATCCGGCCGTTTCTGCTGATTGCGGCAATATGCTGGTTCGTTGTGCCGGGTTCGTCACCCTCAACTTCATCTTCTCCAGATGATGGCGGCGGCAGGAGTTGTGTTCGAAAGGCATGGCTGCACTACAATTGCTGCATCGGAAACCTCTTGCCCAACCGACACCAATAAACGAACCGCGCACCGACGCCGTTCGGGCACTGTTCTCAGTATCCCATCCCGCCCATGCCGCCGTTACCGGCCGGCCGGGCAGATTCTTTTGAGGGAATGTCGGCGATCATCGCTTCGGCAGTGATCAGAAGTGCCGCGATTGAGCCAGCGTCCTGCAAAGCGGTTCGCACAACCTTCGCCGGGTCGATGATGCCCGCTTTGATCATATCGACATAGGTCTCCGTCTGCGCGTCAAAGCCTTGGTTGTGATTCCTGCTGTCGGTGAGTTTTCCCACGACGATCGAGCCTTCGAAACCGGCGTTCTCGGCAATCTGCCGGATCGGAGCTTCCAGCGCCCTGAGCACGATCGAGATGCCCGCCGTGACGTCCGCATTCGCTCCGGTCAGTCCGACCAGGACCGACCTCGCGCGCAACAGGGCAACACCACCGCCAGGAACAATGCCTTCCTCAGCCGCTGCGCGCGTGGCGTTCAGCGAATCGTCGATACGATCCTTCTTTTCCTTGACCTCGATTTCGGTCGCGCCGCCGACGCGGATGACCGCGACTCCGCCGGCGAGTTTCGCCAGGCGTTCCTGCAGTTTTTCCTTGTCATAGTCGGAGGTTGTCTCCTCGATCTGTGCCTTGATCTGCTGGATGCGCGCCTGGATGGTCGCCTTATCGCCGGAGCCGTCGATAATCGTGGTGGTGTCCTTCTCGATCAGCACGCGCTTGGCGTGGCCGAGCATGTCGAGCGTTACGTTGTCGAGCTTGATGCCGAGATCCTCAGAGATCATCTGGCCGGCCGTGAGGACGGCAATGTCTTCCAGTATGGCCCTGCGGCGGTCGCCGAAGCCCGGCGCCTTGACGGCCGCGATCTTCAGGCCACCGCGCAACTTGTTTACGACCAGCGTCGCCAGAACCTCGCCCTCGACATCCTCGCAGAGGATCAGAAACGGTTTGCCGCTCTGCACGACCGCCTCAAGTATCGGCAGCATCGCTTGCAAATTGCCAAGCTTCTTTTCGTGGATGAGGATGTAGGGGTCCTCCAGCTCCACGCGCATCTTCTCGGCATTGGTGACGAAATAGGGCGAGAGATAGCCGCGGTCGAATTGCATGCCCTCGACAACGTCGAGCTCGGTCTCGGCGGTCTTGGCTTCCTCGACGGTGATGACTCCCTCATTGCCGACCCTGTCCATTGCCTTGGCGATCATCTCGCCGACTGTCGCGTCGCCATTGGCGGCGATGGTACCGACTTGCGCAATTTCGCCTGTGGACTCGACCTTCTTGGCGCGCGCCCGGAGTTCCTTGACGACAGCAGCGACAGCAAGGTCGATGCCACGCTTGAGATCCATGGGGTTCATGCCGGCGGCGACGAGCTTGACGCCTTCGCGCAGGATGGAGGCAGCGAGCACAGTCGCCGTCGTGGTACCGTCGCCGGCAAGATCGTTGGTCTTAGAGGCCACCTCGCGCACCATCTGCGCGCCCATGTTCTCGAACTTGTCGGCCAGCTCGATTTCCCTTGCTACGGTGACGCCGTCCTTGGTGATGCGCGGCGCGCCGTAGGCCCTGTCGATGACAACGTTGCGGCCCTTGGGGCCTAGCGTCACCTTGACGGCGTTGTTGAGCAACTCGACACCGCGCAGCATGCGATCGCGCGCATCAGTGGAGAATTTGATTTCTTTGGCAGGCATTGTGTTCGTCCAGTTCGGTCTTGAGATTGCGGGTCGGAAAATCGACTGTCAGGCAGCTTTCTTGGCCGCGACGGTCTCTTCGACGAGGGGCATGATGTCGGGCTCGTCCATGATCAGGGGTCCTCGCCGTCGATCCTGAAATCGGTACCGGACCATTTGCCGAACAAGATCCTATCACCGACCTTGGCGTCGAGCGGAATCAGCTTGCCGCCTTCATTACGGGAGCCTCGACAGACGGCGATCACTTCGCCCTCCTGCGGCTTTTCCTCGGCAATGTCGCGAATGATGATCCCGCCCTTGGATTGGAGATAGCCTTGCGCGCGCCGGATGACGGCGCGGTCATGGAGTGGACGGATTTTCATAGAGATTCTTTCTGCGGCCTGCACATAGGGCGGCTGCAATCCTTAGATAGCACCTTTGGCACTCGATTGATAGGAGTGCCAAGAAATAGCCGTTAAGGCTTTGAGGGGTCAGTTCCGGCTGGGGCCGGTATGTGCCCTAAGCCTGCTCTAATGAGAGGCCTGCTTCGATCGCCTGAAAGCAACCGATCACTCAATCCCCGCATAAAGCCCTTGCCAGAGGGCGTCCATGTATGAAGCATACAAAGGCTGCTTTGAGAATCCTACCACTTCCTAACGCGTGCCAGCTCGGGCGAGAAATGGCATCAGAAAGGCATAAGGCTGGCAAATGGTTAGAGCTAATTCGACACACGCTACCGGCGACTTGGTACAGCAGGTTCTCGAACGTCCGCGAGCGCTCAAGAAGAAAGCTTTACCCTCCGACGGTTCTACGACGAAACTCACCCTCAACGTCGATACCGACGTGGTCGACTGGTTCAAGTCATCGGGCGCCCATTGGCGCTCAAGAATGCAGGAGGCTCTTCGAAACGCAACCGAACTCGACAAGGATGCTTGATCCGGCAGATCCGTCTCGCATCCCCCGGCAACAACCGGGGTAGCTGCGAAACCGCGAGATTGACGGTGGAACAGGGGTGTATATGGCACTGCCACACAAATTGCCGGAGCCAAAACCCATCCTGCCGCCCACAGTCAACGTGGCTGCCGCCTCGCAATGGGGCAAAGGAGAAAAACCGACAACCGCGTCTAGCCTTTTCGTTGGCGCGTTGAGGTCGCTTCGATCCGAGAGGAGCCCTAATGGAAGGAGAAGATCGGCATTGGAATTTGGCCGGTCATGCCGTCGAAAGGAGTTTGGTCCAACCTTTGGTTCGCAATGACGCCGAAATATCGAAGAGCTGGGAACACATTCGAGCCGCCGCGGAAGTGAAAGGAGAGTTCAATGTCTGGTGAAGCACGATCTCCGCGCCTCGCCGTCCTGATCGATGCCGACAATGCATCGGCAAAAATTGTCGATGGCCTGTTTGAGGAAATCGCCAAGATCGGAGAGGCCAGCGTCAGGCGCATCTACGGGGATTTTGCCAGTGCACGATCGAGAGCATGGATCGAAGTGCTGTCGCGTCACGCAATCATACCGCAGCAGCAGTTTGCGTACACGACCGGTAAGAACGCGTCTGACATCACCCTCGTGATCGACGCGATGGATCTGTTGCACAGCGGTCGCTTCGATGGCTTCTGTCTGGTCTCGTCCGATAGTGATTTCACACGCCTGGCGTCGCGGATCCGCGAGCAAGGCACTGATGTTTTCGGCTTCGGTGAGCAAAAGACGCCGGAAAGCTTCCGTCAAGCATGCCGCAGGTTCATCTACACGGAAAACCTCCTACCGATCGCCGCGTCAAATGGTGCGGAATCGGCTCAGACGCCCACTCCGCTCCAGCAACCGAACGCCGCGGCCCCCGTTATCAAGAAGGTCATCTCCCAGATGGAAAGCGAAGACGGATGGGTCCCGCTTGGGGCCATCGGCACGCAATTGGCGAACCTGGCATCGGACTTCGATCCGCGAACCTACGGCTTTCGCAAGCTCAGCGATCTCGTGCGCAAGACAAACGCTTTCGATATCGAGCATGTGGAGGGCAAGCCACTACGGATCCGCGTTAAACAACAAGCATCCAAAAGGAAGGCCTGAGTGCTCGGCAGGGACGCGAGCAATCCCCTCACATTCTCCATTCGGCGGCTCGAGGTCAAGCCATCTTCGAGCTCCTTCTCCGTCATAAAGAAATCCATCGCGGGGCCTTGCTTCTCTCCGGGATCGGCCTTGCAGGCCTCCCACCATGGGGTCAGAAGAATGAAGCAGAACAATCTGCAGCACGCGCTCAATCGGCTGGCACGCGACCATCGGGGATAACCTTTTCCCTTCAAAGCCGAGGGCGCGGAATTCCAGCGGCCAATAGCTGTTCGTACGAACTGTCGCGTACCTTGCGACAATGGGAAAGCACTCGGCGCCCTCCAAAATCGCCGTAAAAATTGCGCGGAGAACCGGGCTTGATGATCGGGTGGTTCTCCGGGGCGTTTGGCGGGCGCGAAAGTCTCCGCTCGACTGCCATCGGTCGTGGCATCGCCGTTCCGCACGCGTTGCTGCGATCGAGCTCGTCGCCTGTAGCATCGTACGCGACTAGCGCATCCGATAGATTTCAACAGTCCCGACAGCGACGCCGTCGATCTCTTCTTTACCCTGCTTTGGCCACGCTCTGAGGCTCGCACCTTCTTGCCTTCCGCTGTCGCGACATTCCGTATGGTGCGGGCGGCGCTGATCAGGGAGGGGCTCCGGCTGGCCCGGTCGCCCGAGCCCGCGTCAGCTCCCGACCGACTCCCGAGAACCGGACACCCTTGCAACCGTTCTTTCGATCGTTAATGTGGATGGACTGTCCGTGGCGAACACAAATGGGATAGGAATGAAGTTCCGCCTCTCCGCCGGTGCAAGTTTTTTCCTGCTGGGCGAGCGAAAGACAATATTTGACGAGGCGTCGCAGCAGATTCTTCAGCTCGATGAGCTGAGCGCTTATCTTACCTGCCTTCTCACCGACCCCACGTCGCCTCATGAATTGGAAACCGCGGTCATGGCGCGTGGCGCCAGCCGGGCCCGGGCTCATGCGTCGGTGCAAAATTACCTGGCCTATTGGTCACGACGCAATCTACTGGAGATCATTTTCGATGAGGAGGAGGGCCAGTTACTAGATACCCGAAAGTTCGTTTTCGCCGGTACCACCGTTTCGATAGCCTTTTACGATCAAGATCTTCGCGATCTCATTCTACCCGTTTTCGCCCACAACAGGACGAACGCCGATACGTTACACACGGCTGTCTACGACGTGGCGCGGCTTGGCGATCGCGTATGCATCAGCCGAAATCGTACCTCAGGAATGATCGTCGCCGGCTCGGAAGCTGCCCCCGCGCTTAAGGCGCTAATAACAGACGACGTTCTTGCGAATCTTGGAGCGAACATCGCCCTACACGCAGCATTGCTCGTCAGGAACGCCAGAGGCCTGTTAATCTGTGGCGCGCCGGGGGCTGGCAAGACCACGCTCGCCATGGCGCTGCTTGCAGCAGGTTTCGCCTGCGGCGGGGATGACATCGCACTTTTGGACGAAGATGGCCTACTTGTGGGCGTGCCCTTCTCGCCGGCACTCAAGCAGGGTTCTTGGGGTCTGCTCGACCAAATGACGGATGCCATTCTGGCGGCACCTATCCACCGGCGGCTTGACAATAAACGCGTCCGCTATCCGAAAGGGCTTTGCTATGCCACACAGGAACGGGTTCCGCTTGAAGCCATCGTACTGCTCCGCCGTCGGCGAAACGGACCGGTCGTGGTTACAGACGTTGAGGCCCTAAAAGTGCTTTCTGAACTGGTGGCCGGTGCTTTCACGCCTGGGCGCCGCCTCGCTTTGCCGCAGTTTCAGCGACTCCTGCAGATGGTTTCAGGGGCGCGCGCCGTCGAACTTACGTACTCTGCCCTCGACGAGGCCGTAGAAACCTTGAGCCGCCTTCATGACAGGCAATAGCAGACGCGACCTCCTTACGCTTGCCTGCTGCCTCAATGGGCAGATACCAAAAGACGCGAACTGGGACGCGATCATAGCTCTTGCGAACAGGAGCCTGACGATCACCTCTCTCGCAGCGGCGGCTAAGAAGTCCGAAACGCAGGACTTGCCTGAAGACGTGAGCAATTACCTGGCAATGATCTACGCGCGCAACGCGGAGCGGAATTGCAGACTGAAGGCGCAACTGATCGAGGCGAGCGCCCGTCTCAACGACATTGGCATAGAACCGGTCGTTATGAAGGGAACAGCGGTTCTCGTGAGTGCAGACCCTGAAGAGTTCGGCGCCCGCATTCTGACCGATTTGGATATTCTTGTCCGTCCGGAGAACATGGCCGCCGCAATAGAAACATTGCGCCATGTCGGATACGAGATCGAGCTTTCAGCCGGCGAAGGTTCCTGGCCAGGAAACACAAAATATCATCTCCCGGTCGTTCTGGTCCGTCCAACGTATGTCGGGAGCATTGACCTTCAGTGCCGACCGAGGGGGCCGTCCTCCTTCGGTAACGCAGAATGGCTCCACCGTCACAGCCGCGCGCTAGATATTGCCGGTAGTCGCGTGCGCCTACCCACGCCCCTTGCGCAGATCGTCCTCTTGCTTCTGCACGATCAGTTTCAGGACGGGGATTACTGGCGTGGGCTGATGGACCTGCGCCACCTTCTGGACATCGCGAAGCTCTCCCGCACATCACCGATCGACTGGAATGAGTTGAGAGGGCTCTTCGCGAGCGGTTATGAGAGAAACGCTGTGGATACGCAAATCGTGACGGCCGACGCGCTGCTCGGGCTAGACCGGCCGGCTACTAGCGGGGTGGGATGGATGGCCAGGATCCAGTTTGCCCGGCGGCATTTTCAGCTCGGCCGCGAGTATCTTGCGGGCCCGCTCACGCTCCTGACACTTATCTCGGAACTTGCCCACTACCGTTCCTGGGATCGCTTCGGTGGCGAGCCCTATCCTTCCTGGCGCCAGGAAATTGAGCGAAAGGTTCGCGAGTTGCGACGCATTTTTCGCCCGAAGCCGCTTGGTAAACTGTAGGGCTGTTTCGAAACTGTTAGAGCGCGCTTTGGTTGAGGTAGGCGAAGTGACAAGCCGGAGTGCACATTTTGGATGAAAGTCACATCCGACCAGCTTAAAGGCCCAGATCTAGGCCAAAGACTTTGCTGGAATAACTCAATTTACTAATGTACTATTGATCACATTAGGCGCGGGGGGAACACGTATGTCCGAAAAAGTTGACGGCTCGCAGTCTCGAAGCAACGAAGACCGGCGCGAATTCCTGAAGGACTGCGGCCGCTTTGCAGTCGTAACCCCGCCTGTCGTGACGATGCTTCTGTCCACCAGCCTGACGTCGAAGGCGATTGCGGCATCCGGCGGAGGTGGCAGTACTAAGGGCAACAATGGTTGGGGCAATGGACCGGATCCGACAAATCCAGGAAGCAGCCACGGGGGCGGTGTGTCGAAAGGCGGCCCGGGTGCGGGCAAGTCGCAGAGCAGCACCAAGCAAAACGGGGTCCGGTAGTTCAGGCCTTGAGTGGTCAGGGATTCTCGTAAGACGTGGCGCGGTGACTTCAATTTGCATGTTTATGCGCGTTGCGGCCATAGACCAGGGCACGACATCGACCCGATGCCTTGTGGTCAGCACGGCGGCGAAGCACGCCAACTGCATTTTTACAACATTCCCTAATCCTCCCGAAAGCGAAAATGGACTGCCTGCGCTTGGCGTGCAGCGTCCGGAATAGGTACTGGGACCCGTCGTTCCGGCATCCAAAGCTGGGCCTTTCGCGACACCTGGCGGCCATCGAGTTCGAGTGACAGGACACCGCGACAGCGTCGATTGAAGCGTAGCTTGAATTGACGGAAGGCGGACACGTTCAACTCGACGCGTCGCGAGATCTGCGGCACCACCAGCTTCGCCGGCGGATCGAAGGTGAGAGCAACGGTGGTCCGGCCTCCCCTCCCCTGTCCAGGTCTAGCGCAATCGCCGCCCCCACGACTGTCCCTTCGCGGAAAGCCCAACTGCAAGTCTCCACGGCGCGCAATACGTTGCCGCTGGCGAAGTAGAGGGGGTTGTCCGTGCGACCGTCCTGGTCAACGGCCGGCCCGGCACTACCCGCAGCAACTCCGATCGAAGACTGCAGGAAAAGCGCGGCCTCCGGCGTGAAGCGCCCGGTAAACAGGATTCCATCGCAGGAAACAGCGACACCAATTCTGAGCCGACGATCAATGGGCGACTGAACGGCATGAGGCCATAGAAGGTGACATAGGACCGCAGGGTGCCTGTTGTGACGATACCCACTGGCCGATCGCCGGATACTAGCCTCGCCGAGCGCGGCGTCTCACGCGCGCCGGTAGAAACCAGGATGCGGCGGGCCCGCAAATGTGGCAACGCCCTTGTCAGACGCAACGTTCAAGACACCATCGTCGCCCAGCGAGACCACCGAATGCCCGCACATCGACCTGCGCGGTTTTAGGTGCTCCAATCCGGCGTCGACCCGATGGCATTAGAGCTCAGCGCGCAGCCAGTTGGTTGCAAGGGACCAGGAGGCCGCAATCATCGAGACTTGAGAAGGATATGGGCAGCGAGATCGCGTTCTGGCACATATCGGATGAAAGCGCCGTCAAGAAGCTAGGCCCGCATACGCCATCCGCAATCACCAAGGTGCCCCACGGTTCCGGATTTCTTGCATCCACCAACTCGTCTCCCCTTTCGGCCTCCCATGTCCGGGCCTCTCAACGCAAGCTGAACCTCAGCAAGATTTGGTCTGGAGTGAAATAGGGACGAGGCGCCCAATTTTCTATCTGTGAGGTATATAAATCGAAGATGTGGTTATCGGCGAGAAGGCCGATCCAGGTCCCAATCGCGGCCGATTGACAATCGGAACAACGCGTGTGTACGCTATTCAGTTGGCTTGTGCCGTCAACACACTACACGGATGAGTTCAAGATATCCAGGAGAACGTCGGGATGCCGGTGTGAGAATAAGGGGGGTCCGAAATGACCGTATACGTCGCCGAGATTTCAGGACGCGGCATCGCCGCTTTTGACGCCGCCAACGACATTGAAGCGAAAGCACAGCTGGCAGACCGGGGATTCCTGCGGGACCTGATTGTCCTGCAGAATAAGGGTCGTGCGCTCTGGGATGGTGTCTCGGAGATCCATGTGCGGATGGCTACCCCTGAGGAGACAGAGATCTGGCAGACAAGGCGAGCGGCAGCTATTCCGTCAGGTGAGGAGTCGGATGACGAGGGTCGGCATGTCTTCCTGGTCCCCGTCATCGATCCTTCTCATGACAAGTTCGACGATGACGACGACCCCCACGATGACGACCGTGATGGCGACTGAAACCATCACGGATGACGCGGCCCTGATCGAGGAAGGGCCGGAGTGGGTGCGGCCCGGCCTTCCCCAACTTTATGATACCGTCCCAATAGGTAGACGGATAGAGCGCAGAGTTCGCCGCGCGGTCGAGCCTAAACGGTTGGTTTGATGGCGTGTAAATCTGGTCGCGCTGTCCGCCAGGAATTAATCCGGAGCGCGCCATGACTACCGCACTACCCACTCGAATCGGTTTTCTGCTGTTTGCCGTCGCTCCGATCCTCTTTTGGATGCTGCTTGGAACCTGCTGGGCACAGCAGGTTCCCGTGGGCGTGCCACCCGAAAAGGCACAACAGTTCCTCGAACTGCTCTCTGATCCGCAGGTGAAGACATGGCTCGAGGGAAAGATCCCTGCGACTGCCGCGGAGACGCCTTCCAGGTCGCTCGTCGAGGGCATTTCGAGCTGGGAGGCCGCCGTCCGCGCTCGCATCGGTGGGCTTTTGGAGGCAGTCCCCCGGATACCGGAGGAACTGGCAAGCGCGGCCGCTGTTGTCTCGCGCGACGTGAACTCGGACAGGCCCGGGCTGGTGGTCGGCATATTGGCCGTGCTGATTGCCGTTGGCTTCGGCGCCGAGTGGCTGATACGGAGGGCCTTTGCCCAGGCACACAAACCCGGCGCAGGAGAGGACGCCGGACAGCAGATCCTGGAGGAGATCGCTGCGTTGCTGACGTTTGCCCTGGCCAGCGTCGGCTCGTTCCTGGCGTTCGAATGGCCGCCCTTGCTGCGTAAGATCATCCTTACACTGCTTCTAGCCTTCATCGTGTTTCGGGTCGTTCGGGCAATCCCCAAGTTGCTGTTTACCTTGGGCGGCGCCAGCGCCAAGGCCGATCAGCCGACGGCAGCTTTTGAAAGCGATGCGGCTGCTCGTTTCTGGCTTTGGCGGGTCAGCCTCATTGCCGGCTTTCTGCTGTTCGGCTGGACCTTCGTCAGCCTCATGCCCGACCTGGGCTTCTCCATCGAGGTGACCCGGCTCGCCGCCTTTCTGATCGGGCTTGGCATTCTGGCGACGGCAGTCGAAGTCGTCTGGCGGCGACCCGGCAAGCCGGCTTCACTCGTCGCCAAGTCACTGCTCACCCTCTACCTCGTCGTGCTTTGGTCGGCTTGGGTAGCGGGATTGCTGGGACTAATGTGGCTAGGCATCTATTCGCTGCTCTTGCCGGCCCTGGTGCGCGGTGTGGGCGATGTGGCGCAAGCCTTCGCAAACAGGATCACGCGTACCGGGGCCGTCGGCGTCATGCTGAACGTGCTCATCGTCAGGGGCGCCAGGGCAGTGGTGATTGCCGCGGCGGTCGCATGGCTCGCCTATGTCTGGCGGATCAGAGCTGCGGCCCTCGCCGGCAGCGAAACTGGCGCGATCGTGATATCCGGACTGTCCAACGGCATCATCATTCTCCTGGTCGCCGACCTGCTTTGGCAGCTGTCAAAGGCGTTGATCGCATATCGGATGGAGCTTGGGCCAAAGGACGGTTCCAATGCCGATGAACTCGCCCGCGGCGCGCGGCTGCGCACGCTGCTGCCAATATTCCGCAACGTGCTCGCTGTCTTCATCGGCGTCGTCACCGTACTGACGATCCTGTCCGGACTGGGCGTGCAGATCGCACCGTTGATCGCCGGCGCGGGCATTTTCGGCGTCGCCATCGGTTTCGGTTCGCAGACGCTGGTTAAGGACGTCCTGAGTGGCGTTTTCTATATGCTCGACGATGCCTTCCGTGTCGGTGAATACATCCAGAGCGGCAGCTACAAGGGCACCGTCGAATCGTTCAGCTTGCGGTCGGTCAGGCTGCGGCATCACCGCGGCCCAATCTTCACAGTGCCGTTCGGCGAGCTGGGAGCCGTTCAGAACATGAGCCGCGACTGGGTGATCGACAAGATGACTCTCAATGTCACCTACGATTCCGACGTAGATCTCGCTCGTAGGCTCATCAAGAAGGTCGGTCAGGAGCTGGCTGCGGATCCTGAGTTCGCTGCCGACACGCTTCAGCCTTTGAAGATGCAGGGCGTCGACAGCTTCGGCGACTTCGCGATCGTGCTCAGAATGAAGCTGATGACCAAACCGGGTGCGCAGTTCACCATAAAGCGACGCGCTTTCATGATGATCAAGAAGGCTTTCGATGAGAACGGCATCAAGATCGCGGTTCCAACCGTCCATGTTACGGGGGGAAGCGATGAAGCCGCCGGTGCGCAGCAAGCGCTCAACATGAGCAAAGCCGCCGAGCTGGCGGCCAAGGCACCTGTCGGCCCCTAATAAATCACCGGTTCCGGAACTGGCGATGCATCGGCAGGCAGCGCCAGAAGACCCTGACGTGCTTGTCGTCGCCCACGAAAGCTGATCGAGGCGGAATTGGAGGCCATTTTCCACCCTTCTCTCAAAGTTCAACTGCCGCACTCACGCGCCGGGCGGCCGAATGGCACGGCGGTAGCGCAAGTGCGATCAACACTGGATCTGGAGGTCTACGGGTGACAAAGCCTTGAATATACAGCAAGGCTTGACAAGTTGAATGCCGAGCCGCAAGGCACTACTTCGCGAACTCACGATACAGCTCGACCGTCGGAGCGTGCCTATCGATTGCGTCGGCGACCTTGGCGGCCATCGGCAGGTTCTTCTTTTCCGCCTTCCATACCGCCCTAAAACGTTCAACCGTCTCGCGCGACGTGTCGATCACCAGCTTTTCGGAAAGCTCCGCTTTCGCAGCCAGATGCGCCAGCTCGTCCTTTGACAGTGCCGCCATCTTTTTTGTGCGGGAGAAATTGAGCGCCGCCGTATCTTCCCCCTCGATGTAAGGGATAGTCGACAACAAGTCATACGCTGGCGAGAGCGCAGGGGTGCGGCGATCAGGATAGATTAGCGACCAGTTCTTCAGGTGCATGTCGCCATTGCCGATTAGCGTGCTGAAGACTAGACGCCGGATGAATTCCGCCACGTCGGCCGTGCTGGTTTCGATCCCCAGCACGCGGCCGATCATCCGGTAATTGCCCTTATCGTATTTGTGGTCGGGAAAGACGCCGAAGACTTGCGCAAAATCCTCGATATGCACCGCTCCTTCCGGCGTGCGGTCAAAACGCTTGATCGCCAGCGCCTGCCCGTGCAGTTCACCCACCCCCTGCGGCAGGCCGCTCACGGCGTCGAGATCAACCAGCTGGATCTCAGGCACGTTCATACCTATCATGCGGGCGATGGTCATCATCGCGAACTCGTTCTCGGACACGCCGCTATATTGCTGAGACGGCAGCTTCACGATCCACGAGCCACCCGTGCCCTCGGCTGGAATGGTCAAGCCGCCGCCCTTTTTGTCGTTCTGAAAGGCCGAGAACTTCAGCTGCACACCCGCCAGCGAAAAGCGCAGTGCGTTCGGCCGCGCTTCGACGATAGCCTGTTCGTCATCCGGAGGCGCGTCATCCCCTTCGGAGGGATGCACCGTCACAGCCCCAGGCAGGTCGCGGCCGAGCATCCAGAGCAGGAAGAATTCCCGCGACGGCTTCACACCCGCACGATAAGCGAGGTATTTGCGCAGCGGTCCTTCCGGCAGTAGGTTCGAGAAGAAGGGCGGGACCACCATGTTGTACGGCCTGAACTTCGTGATGAGCGCCCCGAACGGGTCTTTCTGGGACAGGCTAAGCGTCGGCCGCTTTTCGTCCTCGATATAAGCATCGTTGAACGCGAAGACGGTGCGCCCGTCCTGCAGATTTGTCAGGGTCGCAACTGGTTCCCCATATAGCCTGACATCGAGTACCGTGACCTTAGGCATTATCGTCTTCCTCATTCAGCGCATAGGCCGAGCGAGGGACCGCGTCGTCACGGTCGCGGTGCACCGCGGCGTTGCGTAGGTGTCTTACGGCATGTGCGATCCTGCTCAGTTCCTGACGGGACGGTGGATCGGCCTGCCACCGGTCGAGGCGTGCAGTCGCCTCTTTGAATGTGTCCATCTCCTCGGCCGACAGTGGAAGATGCCGTAAGAGCGCGAGGCTATCTTTGAAGGAATCTGCCTCGGAAGCACTACCGAACCCGCCCCTGTTCTGCGCAAACCACCGCTCAAGGCGCCCCACCAGTTTGCGCTGGTCGGATGTCAGGAGATCACTCGATGTCCTATCGAGGATATTGCGTACCGCCGGCATCAGCTTTTTCGGGGTAAGGACGATCTCGAGGTCGAGCGCGCGCGCCACATCCACCAGGCTCCCAAGTCCGGGCTCCATTGTGCCCCGTTCTATCTGAGAAATATGGCTTTGCGTCAGGCCTGATCGTGCGCTCAGCTCGCGCTGGCTCATTTTCTGCGCTTCGCGCGCAGCGCGCAGCTGCTGCGTTATATGCTCCGTCTTATATGCCATATCATTATCCTGTATCGCACGATGGAAATAATACAGGATAATATATATAGAGTGGTCAGAACGATGCAATGCCGATATACAAAGCCGTATCAAAGAAACTAGCTTATATGTAATTATATATCAGCTTACAGCGGTTTCGACCTGCCGATCACACGCGCGGCCTCATCACGCTCAGTTGGGCTACATACATATCGACTCGAAAAGGAGGCAAAAATGGCTGCAAACGCATATGTACGCGCCCGCATTGAACCTTCGGTAAAGGATAGCGCCGCCTTGGTGCACCGCCGCTATCAACAAACAGTCAGTCCTTCGCGCGGGGGTGACGTCGGTGGCGTTCGGGAAATGCACCGCGACATATGTGATGGCGGCACGCTCTGGATGGGATACGAACCAGCGTTGGCTAGTTCGTCTTTTGTGCAGGCATGTGATATTGCAATAGATTGCGAAGTATGACAGCCGGACATCATTTTCAGCGTTTGGAAACGCTGGACCGACACTGGAGAGCATTTATGGGTTGGAAAACGCCAAAGTTTGAATACGTGAATGGGTATAAAATCGTCGAAGTCGATGGGCCAACCTTCAAAGTTTATGACGGTGACCGTCAGTTAGGCGACCATTTCCCCTACTCGGGCGAGGCTGCTGCTTACGCAAATTCTTTGCCAAAGCGAGATCATCAGCACAAGAAGCTTGCATAATCAAAGGCGAAGCAAAATTTGACGAACTCCTGCCTCCGCTCAGCGTTGGAATTGCTTGGTTGGTCTGACTTTTTTGCGGATCAGGTAAAGCCCACTGAAGCTGACCTCGTACCCAAGCGCGTCGCGTCGGTGCACCGGGCACGCATCGAAGCGATGGGCGCCACGGGGTCAGACAGGCTAGAGCTACCAGCCCACGCCAATACGGCTGACTTCGCGGTGGGCGACTGGGTGCTTGCCGATCCCCGGTCCCACATGCTTGTCCGCCGGCTTGACCGGAAAACCGTGTTTAAGCGACGCCCGGAAGTCGGACGTGGCCAACAACTTGTTGCTGCCAACATCGACACACTGTTGATCGTGACGTCGTGCAACGCCGATTTCAATATTGACCGGCTAGAACGTTACCTAATCATGGCCAACGAGGCGGGCAGCAAACCGGTCATTGTGTTGACCAAGGCTGACACCGCGGACGACGTTGGCATATTTCAGGCCAAAGCCGAGGCTTTACAGCGTGACCTACCTGTGGTCGCCCTGAATGGGCGCTCTGCCGATGCAAGCTTCTTTTTGAGTTCCTGGTGCGGCGTTGGCCAAACGATCGCCCTGGTGGGATCGTCCGGAGTAGGAAAGTCGACGTTGGTAAACACGCTGACCAGACCTGCATCTGACGCAAAGCAGAAAACCGGGACTATTCGCGAACATGACGCGCAAGGCCGTCACACCACGACCGCGCGCTCGCTGCATCCTATTCCAGGCGGCGGCTGGGTCATAGACACGCCCGGAATAAGAACACTTTACGTCAGCGATATCACCGACGGGATCGACACGCTTTTTTCCGACATAAAGGAACTGGCACCGGCTTGCCGATTTCGCGATTGTACCCATGCGCATGAACCGGGCTGCGCAGTTCAGGCAGCTGTCAAAAGCGGCACTTTGGCCGCCGACCGCCTTGAACGCTGGCGAAGTCTTGTTTCTGAAAACCGTGACAGAACACCTGTCGTCAGCGGACCACGCGGCAACAAGATCGTTCGCAAAAAGAAGTACTGACGCCTTAATTAGGATTCGAACCGCCGACCCATCACTCGTCCGCCCTCTGGGGCGCATTTATGGATGGCTTTCGCTTGGCAAGGACTTTTGGTGTGACGGCGATTTCCAAGCACGATCGCGGCACCGAGAGGCGCTGCGATGCAGCGGCATGGTAATTGGGCTTGCTCCGAGGCGGAGGCAGCTCCCTGATGTGATTGTGGTCTCGATGTGTTTTTTCCAATCGGCCTCGGAAAGTGTGCGTATGCGATCGGACGTTGGAGGGAGACCCTGTGCCGTCGGCGGTTCGGCGGCGCAGGGCTTCATGAATGGGCCAATTGCATCAGTAGCAGGGCGGATAGGGATAGTAGCCGCACGCCGGGGGTGGGTAATAGGGCGTAGCAGCAGCACCTACGGCTGCGCCAACAGCAGCCCCGGCAACAGCTGCCCCCGCGACGGCGCCAGCGCCATACCACGCGCCGTGATAGACCGGGGCGTGCCAGTAAGCGCCACCGTGGTAGCCGTATCCACCACCGTGCCAAACCGCGCCACCGTAGCCACCCACATGGGCGAATCCACCGCCGCCCGGTCCGCGAAACGCGAAGGCGTCAATGAAAAGAGCTGCTGGACCGCTCGCATTGTTCAGGCTGCCTTCCAGGACGGCAACGTCGAACGTGAGCGTATTTCCTTCCAGCTTCGGCGACTTGAGCGTAACCACGGCGTCGTTCACATCCGAGCCGTCGCCGCCAAGAATTGAAACCGTCGCATTTGGCGGGTCGATTGCGAAGTTGTCCTTGCCTTCATCCCACTGCATGATGAACTGCTGGGTGGTTACATGACCTGCAGCGCGAACGGGCCGGTCGGCGAACACGATCGAGTTCTTCGACACACCCGTCAGCACCAATTTGCTACCGTCAAGCGTAGCGCCATCCGAATTGATCACCGCCAGCGATGGGACCGGACCAGTCGGCGTGACATGGCCGATGGTTTTTTCCAGCGGGACGTGTGGTTTCTTGGCGACGTCTTGCGCGATCGCACCCGTCGCGATGGCAAGGCCTCCCGCAAAGGCTACTACGGTTGCGAAGCGATTGATGTTCATATTGAAATTCTCCTTAGAAATGAGAGCAAGCTTCCTTCACCACTGCTGCAGAGCTGGTATCCTTCAGCTCTCTACTGGAGATCTGCGTCCCGTCACTTGG
This sequence comes from Ensifer sp. NM-2, assembly GCF_003024455.1. NCBI lineage: Bacteria > Pseudomonadati > Pseudomonadota > Alphaproteobacteria > Hyphomicrobiales > Rhizobiaceae > Ensifer > Ensifer sp. NM-2. The sequence goes on along the minus strand of NZ_PVZR01000017.1, from coordinate 42,954 downwards.
TCACCAGTTCAACCTCGCTTGGCCTCCATTCCTTCGTGAAAAATGGTTCGAGCGGTCCGTAGAGACGCAGGCACGGGATAAACCCCTTACTGGGCACGGTCTGGATCCAGTTACCTCGAGCGACGCCTTCAGGTTGTTGCGGCGAGAACCAGACCGTCGTCGTGCCGTCGGCAGCTGCCTCGGCCGCGGGCGAAGGATAGCTCTGGCTGCCGGCGCGCGGGTAGCGCTGGGGGGTATCGAGCATCGAACGCGTCTGGTTGTCGTAGGCAATAAAGGACCAGAAATTGGCGTAAGGAATGTCCTTCGGCAGCGTCACCTTGTAGGTCTTGGCACCGTCGAAGGGCTGCTTGTCTGCATCCACGATCGTCCACAGGTACTGCGAACCAATGCCCGGCACGCGCATGGCCATCCCTGGCGTAATGCCGGTGACGCCGTAGAAGAAGGACGTTCTGGAGTCCAGCAAGCGGTATCCCGTCGCCGGGTAGGGCTTGGCGCCCTCTGGCGTAATTTCTGGAATCGGCGTTTCGAACTCGTAGCCGCTGACAAACAACTGGTTCACCCAACTCGAACCGGGGTAATAGTACCAGTCCTCAGCGCGAGGAGCCATGAACAAGGTGCGCGACGTGGCGTTGGCTAGCGCCACGGCTTCGGTGAGGATCTTCTTCATCCGCGCATCCGGCGCGAAGGGTTTGCCTTTGACGATGCCGATGGCTGCGATCGGGCCCATCAACTCGGCGTCGAGCGCCGTTGCAGGCTCCTGTTGCACGATTTCGTTGAGCCACTCGTAATACGAGTAGTCGTTGGGCGGTATCGTGTTCATCACCACACCACTGCCTTCGTGGAAAACAGTCGGTGGCGGCGGGGTGATCGGCCCGAGTTTGGTTTTACCGTCAAGGAATTCGGAAACGGGCGTGCCGTAGCCGCCGGCTTGGTACGGATAGACCTTAAGTGTTTTCTTGATCTGTTCGACCACCGGCTTTGGATCGTTGTTCTCCATGAACGCGCGAGCGAACCAGATAACGAAGTTGGTGCGGGCGCGGGCCACAAAGTAGCCCCCTTCGGGAACGTTACCCTCGTAGCCAGGTGGCAGGATGAGATACTTGCCGCCTTCACCGCGATCAGCCCCGGGCGCGCCCAAATCAATAACCCAGCGGAACCACTGGTCGTCGATAGCGCCCAACATCTTGGGTCCCACCTCAAGCACCATCGGTCCCTTGGAGAGATCGAGCATTCCCAAGGAATAGATCGTGTCCGCGTTAGCCGTCAGGAATAGAGACTTGGAATCCATCAGATCGGAGAAAATGAGGACTTCATTGTCTTTCACCCCGACGCTCTGAAAGCCTTTGTGAAGCGCCGCTATGCTGACACCCTGGAAAGTGTTCACGAACGCCTCGAACCCGTGCGTGAAGTCCAGATTGTCATAGATCTTTTCGATGGTTTCCTTGCTCGGCATGCCGTCCTTGAAGTCGAGTGTGCCGATGCGAGTCTCGACCTTGTCCGGCGTCAGGATAGATGCAGGCGGGGTTGCCGTTTGGGCGCTTGCTCCAATCGTGCAGGCGAGGAAAGTCGATGCCGCAAGGGCCATCATCAGCCCGCTGAGTCTGCTGTCGATCAATTTCATTGGTCGTTCTCTCCCTAGGTTCTTTGGGTTGTGGCGAGCGCTGCCAGTTGTCGGCGCGCCCTCCCTTGACCAGTTGGTAGGCTCAAGCTGACTCATCGGTAATCCTAAGGAAGCCTTGATGATATTGTCCTTTGGGGAAGTTGTCAGACCGCCGATGTCGGCGCAAAGGAGTTTCGTCGTACGTGTCTTTGCTCTCATGGCCGAACCTGTAAAATTGCGTTGGATCTGTGAAATAGATTTCTTCAATGCACTACTTACGCTGCGTCGCTTCCGGGCTCAGAGCAACGTAAATTACTGTAACGAGTGTGTAGTTTACTAAGCCTCGAACGCGAGGCGCCGCTTTGTTTGCGGTTGCTCAGAGGGATCAGGTGCATGCGGTTGAAGGACAGAAATCCCGCCACGTGACCCAACTGGATTGCGACTGCATGAGGATCGAAGCTGATGTTACGCGGCTACTCACGAACGTGATCAGAGCCCGAGTGGTTCCTGGCGTCGAGACGTCGACACGCAGGGCAATTTCGCCGAAATCGTCCTGCACATGGCAACAGCCCACTATAGCCGGCAGTTGCGAAATTCCTCGACAGCGCAGATTCACTACTGATCGCCAAGGCGCGTTCGATCGGCGCCACCGTGGTCACGCATAAACTGAAGAAGCGCGTCCTGATCCCGGATTTCTGCCTGGTCTTCGACGTTCTATTCGTGAACACATTCGAAGGGCTCCGCCAATTCTCCGCGAAGTTCGTTTGGTCGCCTTAACGAAGACCTGCGGCATGCCATGCTCGAACCGATGCGGAAATCCGGTTCTCTAGCACGCGTGCCGCGGTTACCGAAACGTATCTTGTGCAGACGCCCTATTTGGGAACTTTGTGCGCCCCACGCCGTTTAGCAGTACACATACCCCATCTGACGCTTCCTCCGCCGCCTGGCAAATGGCCGTTTTTGCGCCGAGATCCGACACCCGGGAGCGTTTCGATGACCAGGCATTTCAAGTATGAAAGAGAGGCCCTGCTTCGCGGCTGGGATGCAGTCTACGATCTAGAAGAATTCATTCGGGCCTATCGTTTGGCACCGCTTGCCGCGCGCGAAATCTTTGCAAAAGCCGGCCCCCGCAGGCTCGATCTAGCAAATGCCATGGATGCACGAAAGTTGCAGCAAGGCACATTAGTCGGTAATGCACTTATGTCTGGCGCTTGACGGAAGTCTGTTGCCTCAGTGCAATATTGCGCGCAGGATACTTCGTCGACAGCGATTGAAGCGGGCGCTGTCGCGAACGGGTCGTCATGTACCTGTGCCCCAACCAAAGGAGGACATCATGTCTTCCAGCCACCCAGAACACTATCTTGATGCCGACGACCTCAGCCTATTGGTCGAGGTGCTTACCGCTGCGGGTTTCTACGGAACGACAGCCAAGGCAGATCCAAGTGGACGGCTTGCTGCCACGCGTTTCCTGATGACGGCGCTCGAAAACGGTATCAATAGCCGCGAAAGGCTTACCGCAGCCCTTGTCGAACGTGGCGATGCTTCAAGCGGAGAACATCAGACGCCTCAGCAGACGAAAGCCGAGGCGATTGATCGATGGGATGACGAAGGCGGCGCTATCTCAAGCGTCACCGCGAAGTCTCCTGCTTGACCGCCGGCTTGAACGGCTACCGATCGGCCGTCAGCCCTTCTTATGTTCCAAACGGGAGAATTCGATGCACACACTGCCCAGCCTGACAGGCCACCATCTCAGCCCCCGCGATCTTTCAGCAGTGCGCAGGGTTTTTGAGGCGACCTGTTTGAAGACACGGCTCCTGGAGCGCGGCATACAGGCCGATCGCCTGGCGAGGTTCATCCTGGATGAATTCCGGTTCGGCAACACGGATGAAGCGTCCCTTTTGGAATGTGCTCTATGGCACGAGACGCGACGTACTCCGCCCAAAGCGAAGAACCATTCTATCGTTGACATACGAACAGCAAGAACGCGCGAGGGTCGGGATTCCGGCCAAGTACCCAAAACCGGCGATCCTCACGATCGAGTCGCTCGCTAGCCATCTCACCCCATCCGACAGCTACGTCCGCCAACCCTCTGACGTCAAATACCTGGCCGCCCCTCATGGGCAGCCAGCACGACCAGGCGCGTCGCCTGGAGCATGACAGAGAGTCCTCTAACCACAGGAGCCATCATGGCCAAGGAAATCAAAACGCTGGACGTGCTTTTTCACGATACATTGAAGGACGTCTATTTCGCCGAAAACAAGATCGTCGACACACTGCCGAAGATGCGCGATGCCGCCAAGAGCAAGCAGCTCAAGGATGCATTTATCAAGCATCTCGGCGAGACAAAGGTTCATGTCGAGCGACTGGACCAGGTCTTCAAGATGATCGGCAAGAAGCCGGAAAAGAAGACATGTGACGCGATCATGGGCATCACCCAGGAAGGCGCCTCGATCATGGACGAGTATGAAGGCTCGCCCGCGCTCGACGCCGGATTGCTCGCGGCTGCGCAGGCTGTCGAACACTACGAAATGTCACGCTATGGCACCTTGCGGACGTGGGCCCTGGAACTGGGCATGAAAGATGCCGCCAAGCTGCTCCAGACGACGCTCGACGAAGAGCAGGCAACAGACATAGCTCTGACCGCGATCGCCACCAAGGTCGTGAATCAGACCGCAGAAAAAGCGGCCTGAAGCATTTCCAGTAAAAGTGCGAAGCGGTTTTCCGTTAGGACATGCGTAAAAAAAGAGATAGAGCGCTTCCGCGGCTCTGACTCAACCGGGAACGCTCTACGTGAATATCGGCCCCGGCTTGATCCTATCAAGCCGGGCAAAGGCAGTCTCGGCCGACGATTATGTCCCGCCCCGGCGCGCGACACTGTGGCCAAATCACGCGGTTATCGATTGCATTTGTCGGGAAGGAGACCACAGTGGTGTCAGGCAGATCTTCGAGCAGGCTCTAACTGCCGAACTCGATCGGGCCTCTCGTGTTTGGCACGCGCCGCCGTCACTTAAGCGTTCCGACGCCCCCCACGCGGAGATGGCCCGACTCAGATCAGAGCTTACCATCGTCGTTCCTCCTTGTTCCGGGACAACTTTCGTGTGGGAAGCGGCTCAAGGAACACGGTCACGTCGGAAATCAGCGCCAAGCGTCCGATATCGGACAGAACCCCTCGGGCGCTTCTTACCTCGCATGGGTGACTGGACTTGGGCATTTGGACGGTTCACACTTCTGTCATGGGGCTGAGCATCACTCGTTCAATGGAGGGCGACATGAAGCACCATGAATTCGACCAACTGCAAAGTTTTGCCAGGATCGACCAGGACTTTCCCCATCGAGCCATGCCGCGCGATAAGCGTCTTCAACGTTGGGTGGAACTCCTCGAAGCGGATCCGCAGCGGATCCTTTCGACGCTACTTGAAACTGAATTTCAACCGCGTGCTGTGCGCGCTGCCTTGCGCTGTGACAACTCAGCGATCTCGGTCGCCTTCAACGATCCGGTCCTTCGGGCCGCCGGGCTTGAAAACGACACCTACGGAGAAGCGAAACGGTTCTTCGAACTCTCGGACGGTCAATTGCACAAAATCGTCTGCTACTGTCATTTCGGCACGACAGTTAGCGCGGAAAAGACCGCTCGGTACATCCGGGTAAGATATGTTGACCGGCCGGATGGCTTATTGGCCCGGCTGCGGGCAATGATCGTTGGATGATACCGGCGAGTGGGTGTTATTGTCGATGATGGCGGGACGCGGACGACCACCGGCTGCCGCCACCAGACATCGCTCATTGCTGGCACGGTGATGCACAGCACGCAACTGCCGCTGCGCATCTGGTTTCTAGGCGCCGACCTCCTTGCCACCGATTCCAATGGAATGTCCGCCGTTCAGCTCTAGCCGAAGCCAAAGCCTTGGCAGTTACAAAACCGCCTGGCTCCTGCTCCACAAGATCCGCCGGGCGATGGTGGGCCCGGACAGGCTTCCGCTGCGCTACTTCAAGCGATCAAGCTACGGAACATACCATGGTGTCCGCGACAAGCACGTTGATACCTACGCCAGCGAACTCGTCTTCCGCTGGAAGCGAAAACGGCACTTTCGATCAGCGTCGACACGATCCCCGGTCTCGGTCAGCGGATCGGCCGAACGATCTGGCGCGACATCGTCGGCTACAGGCGGGAATGGAAGTTGGTGCACGAGGATCAGATCCCCGAGATGGTCAAACCCGACAAGCTCGACCGCGCTCGGTGAAAACACCGTAGACCTTGATTTCCTTCCGAAGTAGGCGGATGCGGCGTGATAGCGAGGAGTCCGAGGCCATCGCGGAACACGTGATCAACCGCACCTTCGGACGGCTCAATGTTTCTGGAAGTCGGGAATGCGGCCAATATCGCGTAGGTAGGCTACGATCTCGTGATGAAGGTGGTCGCGTGGTCCGTAGCGGTCGCAAATCTCTTTCAAAGGCTTTTGGACCTGTTCGCACTCAGGAAGATCGGCGTCACCGATTAACCAACCATCATAGTTAGCCAGCGCGACTGGCTCGCACCCGATTGACATCAGCTCGGCTATGAATGCCGGAATCTCGTCTTTGGTCAAGGCATATCCATGGGATTCGGCCATTGTAGGATTCAACAAGGTTTATATAGGAAAGCCGTAGACGGGGTCAGTTCCCTGCCGATTTGGACGTGTCCGTGCCAAGGGGTCCTCGTTATTCCTCGCCGGATAGGCAGCGTTTGGCTGTCACGAGGAGCTGCTTGCCATCCACCCATCCACTCGTCAGGAAGGCGTCATGACACGAAAGGAATCTGTCCGCCTTTTTAGAATGGATGCGGAACTCAGTTCTGCTCGATGGAAGATGACACCAGCCCTTTGTCCTGACCAAAAAGCACGCCTACTTGCTCGCCAAGCAATGTAACAAAAGCTTTCGTTTTGGCAGCCGAGCGCGGCCCCGGCGGATAGATGGCATGGACTTCCACTTGCCTGAATTCATAGGATGGGAGGATCGGCACGAGCCTTCCATCGGCTATTTCCCGGCCGCAGACGGCAGTGAACAATGCGCCTATTCCCCTTTGGGATGCCCGCACCATCACCATGACCGGTGTTTCTTCTGCTGGCTGACCTTTTCAGCCTCGCGCAAGACCTTGCGAGCACCATCAGACCTTGTTTTGCTCAATGAGCGCTTCAATGGCGTGAACCGCTGTGGGATAGCCTGTAGCGCCCAGACCCGCCATTACCGCAGTAGCACGCATCGAGACGTAGGAGCGGTGATAGATCGGTTCACGCCGGTGAACATTGCTGATGTGAAATTCGATTATCGGACCGGGAAACATCTTTAACGCATCCAGCAAAGCAAGCGACGTGAAGGTGAACGCGGCTGGATTGATGATGATGCCTGCAGCATCCTCATCAATCGCTTCGTGCACCCATTCGATAAGCCGTTCCTCGCTGTTCGTCTGGCGAAATTCCACCGGCCGCTTTCCAGCCGCCTGCCTGCACCACGTTTCGATTTCGCCGATTGTCGTGTAGCCGTAAATCTCAGGCTCGCGTTTTCCAAGCCGGTTGAGGTTTGGTCCGTTGAGAATGAAGAGGGGTTTGGGGTCTGTCATGATCGCTTCACCGGTTACCCCTGGTAGCCCGTGAGGCGCGGCAACCAGAGTACGAGGTCGGGAAAGAAGGTGATGAGCGCCAGGCAGAGCACCATCCAGCCAAGAAACGGCAACGCGTCGCGAATGATGTCGCGCACCGGCGCACCGGAAATGTTGGTCATGATAAAAAGCAACAGCCCGTAGGGTGGCGTAACCAGCCCCAACATGATGTTGACGACCACCATGACCCCGAAATGCACCATATCTATACCAAGCGCTTGCGCGGTCGGGATGAATACGGGAACGATAATCAGCAGGATTGCTGTCCCCTCCAGCACGCAGCCTAGCAGGAGCAGAAGGACGTTGACGAGGATCAGGAAGCCAATTGGTGACAGATCCCAACCCGTCAAAAGCACACGCAGTGTCTCCGGGATGTTCTCGATCGTGACAACGTAGTTGAAGACCAGCGAGCCGGCGATCAGCATGCCGATCGATGCTGTTGTCTTGGAGCTGGTCTTCAATGCGTCGTAGAAGGCCACCAAGGAAATACTGCGATAGATCACGACGGAAATGGCCAGCGCGTAGGCCGCCGCAAGAGCTGCAGCCTCAGTCGGTGTCGTGATGCCGGAATAGATGCAGCCAAGCAGAACAACCGGCATCATGAGCGCCGGAAGCGCCTGCCAGGTGATCTTCGGGATCTTGCGAAGCGGTACGGGGTCCTCCACCGGAAAGTTCTTGCGCCGCGCGGTGATTGCAACCTGCACCATCTGCAGAAGTGCCATCAACAGTCCAGGGATCATGCCGCCGATAAAGAGATAGCCGATCGATGCGTCCGAAACGAGCGCGTAGATTACCATTGGAATGGAAGGAGGAATGATCGGGCCGATGACGGAGGTCACCGCCGTTAGCGCGGCGGCATAGCTTGGCGTATAACGCCCGTCTCGGGTCATCATGTTTTGCATCATGCGCCCGCTGCCCGCCGCATCCGCGATCGCAGAGCCGGACATGCCCGCAAATACGATGCTCTGCACCACGTTCACCTGCGCAAGGCCGCCGCGGAACCGACCAACGAGAACATTACAGAAGTTGAGAAGCCGCTCCGTCATCGAGCCGATGTTCATGAATTCGGCAGCGAGCACAAACAGCGGCACTGCAAGAATGATATAGTTGGAATACATGCCGTTCAGAAATTGCTCGGCCACCGTTCCCATGTCGGCTCCGACAAGAAACAGGTACAGGATCGAACCAACGATCATCGACAGCCCTATCGGCAAGCCCAAAAAGGCAAGAGCCGTGATGAGGACAATGGTAAGCGAAAAAGGACTGGTGAAATTCATACGCCGGAGCTCGCTTTCGTGGGATCGAAAGCGTCCGGCGCCTTGCCGAAGGCTGCCTGCCATGCAAGCCAGATGTAGCGCACGATCATTGCTACCGCAAAGACGACGTAGATCGAGTAGAGATAGTCGAAGCGGATCTTGAGATAGGCTGTCTTCTCGACCTTCATGAACATGACGTAGTCTATGACGGCCGGCAGCGAGACGCCGAAGGCGACGACAAGAGCCACGGCAAAAATCAGCGTCATGATGCGGCGGGCACGGTCGGACGCGCTGGCCCAGAAGAAATCGAACCGGATCTCTTCACTCTCGCCGATCACGAAAGCGGACCCGAAGAGCACAATCCAGATCCAGAGAGCAACGCTGACTTCGTGCGTCCAGCCAATGGAGAGATTGAGGACATAGCGGAACAGGATCTGCAACAGAAACACGACGAACATGCCCAACAGCATGAGGGCCAAAATGTTTTCAGCCCGCCGGCGCAGCCACCGGCCAAAGGCAAGCAGTCTCTCGGACACGAAATTCCTCCTCACCTCACCCAATCGGCCGGGTCGAACCCGGCCGACATCTTCTTGTCGCTGATACGACTACAGGGCTGCTATCTTCTCGAGGATGCCTTCGGGCCACGATTTTGCGAGATCAGAGGAGAGATACTTCTCCTGTGCATGCTTCCGGAATGCGGCAATGTCCGGTTCATAGATTTTGAGGCCGGCTGCCTTGAACTCGTCGACCAGAGCCTTTTCCTGCGCCAGGTGCTGTTCCTGGCTCCAGGCCATCGCCCTATCCGCCGCCGCCTGGAACGCTGTCTGCTGTTCCGGCGACATGTCGGCCCACACCTTGCTGGATACAGTCAGCAGATCGTAACCGATCAGATGCGAGGTCAGCACGATCTGCGACATCACTTCATAGAACTTCATGTTCTTGACGTTCGGAAGCGGATTGTCCTGTCCGTCGATCGCGCCGGTCTGCAGACCGGTATAGACTTCGGCATAGGCCATAGGGGTCGGATTTGCGCCGAGCGCAGCCCCCAGGAACTGCCAGGCGTCGCCACCCGGCATCCGAAGCTTGATACCGGCCATGTCGGCAGGTGTTGCAATCTTCTTTTCCGGTTTAAGTCCCACCTGACGTGCACCGAAATAGGTCGGACCCAGAATATGCACGCCGAGCTGATCTTCCGCCATTTTCTTGAATTCCGCGCCGGTATCGCTGTCGAAGAACGCCTTGAGATGGGCGGCATCGCGGAACAGATAGGCTGAGGTCAGCACCGACCATTCGGGAATCTGGTTTGAGATATCCTGTGGGGCGATATTGCCCATCTGCAGGTTGCCGCGCTGGAGAGCTACCAGTTCCGTGCCCTGCTTGAAGAGCGTTCCGCCATAAAACGGCTCCAGCGTGAAGCTGTCCTTGATGGCATCCTTGAAGGATTTCATCATCTCGGCGCGGATGTCCTGCTCGGAGAACACCGCCGAAAACTTCAGCACGGGTTTGTCCTGTGCAAATGCTGGGAAAGCAAAAGCCGCGGTCGCCGCCGCGGAAACGCCAAGAAAGCGGCGTCGGTCGATTTCAAAAACCATTGATTTTCCTCCCGTTAGCCGACCGTCGAGTGGCCGGTCTCTTTCCCACTTTCACTCTTCCCTCCTCGGAAGAGCACCTGTTCATGCACGGACCAGTTAGTTAAAAAAGGCGCGGACAAGCGGCCAGCTATAGCCGGAGTTTCTGATGTTCAATATCTCATGTCAAATAATTTTTATCATAGCTTTTTCATTTCATAGGATATAATTCGAGCAAGGGAGGAAACATGATCGTCCAAAATATACCATCGGAAACTGCGAGCGAGATGGCGTTTCGCCAAATCCGGAGCGATATCATCGCGGGCACATTATCTCCGCGTCAGAAGCTGAAACTCGACGACCTACGTGATCGATACTCAGTAAGCATCTCCACCCTCAGAGAAACCTTATCGCGGCTTGCCACCGAAAACCTTGTGATTGCCGAAGGGCAGCGCGGCTTCCATGTCGCACCGGTTTCCGCGAAGGAGCTGCGGGATCTCGGTGACATGCGCCTTCTGCTCGAGAGTCATGCTCTTGCTCTGTCTCTCGCCGCGGGTGACCTTGAATGGGAAGCGCGCGTTGTTGCAGCCAGACACAAGCTTGCCGCGGTGGAGCAGCGTTTGCTAACCGGCGACGTCGACCGAACGCCGGATTGGGTGCGCTACGACTGGGAGTTCCATCAGGCGCTCGCGTCGGCTTGCGGCTCTACGGTGCTGATGGAAACGCTGGCAACGACGTTCGATCGATTTCTACGCTACCACTTGCTTGCGCGCAGCTTCCGGGGGAAACCGGTTGCGGACGATCATCGCAAACTCTTCGACCTTGCCATGGCCCGCGACGTGGAAGGCGCAAGGTCTATGCTGCGCCAACACGTGGAGCACGGCATCGATCACGTGCTACGCACCGGTCGGTTTGACTGAATGCTTCAACGGAGACGGGAGATTGGAAAAGCGAGAACAGGTATCGCGCAAAAATGACCCCGAAAGAACGCGAGAGAACATTCTGGCCGTCGCGACGGAGGAATTCGCCGCTCATGGGTTAGCAGGCGCCCGGGTCGACGCGATCGCGGAGCGAACGCGCACATCCAAGCGCATGATCTACTACTATTTCATCAGCAAGGAAGACCTCTATCTCGCTGTCCTTGAGAAGGCCTACCGCAAGATCCGCTCACGCGAGGCCGATCTCCAGCTTACCGAAATGCAGCCAGTCGCGGCGCTGCGGACGCTGATCTCAAACACCTTCGACTACGACGAAAACCATCCGGACTTCGTCAGACTGGTGAGCGGCGAGAACATTCTCCTGGCCGCGCACATGCGTCGCTCCACCGAGATTGCCGACCTCAACGTCTCGATCATTCGAACGCTGACGGACATTCTGGAGCGCGGCAAAGCGGATGGAAGTTTTCAGCGTGAGATCGACGCAATCGATCTGCATTTGCTGATCAGCGCCTTCTGCTTCTTCCGGGTCTCCAACGCCCATACCTTCAGTACGATTTTCCAGCGCAATCTTTCGGAAACTGCCACGTACGAACGGCATAAGAAAATGATAGCGGACGCTGTAATCACTTACCTGCGTCTAGCAATATAAATTATCGCTCTCGAACGGATTCGAACCAGCTTCTATTGCTCTATCGCTAATTAAGCGAATGCGTTAATTAACAAAAATGCCGTTTCGCTTATTAAGACGTAGTGCTGTTTAACTTCAGCACAACAATCGACTTGGGAAGCCATGGTCAACAAAGACCCCAACACCAACGGGCGACTAGGTCGCTTCGTGGAAACCGCCCTAGATGGCGAACTAGACAGGCGTTTGTGCCGCCTCTTTTCCCTCCGGTTCCGCCCATCGCGATTACTGGCTTGCTCACTCGTCTTAGAGCGGCCGATGAGCCCTAACAAGGCAAGGCTGACATTCGACAAATCGGGCGGGACCTGAAAGTTGGCTATGTTCTTTAGGTTCAATCCAACGCCAAGGCCCGCGCATTCGCGTATACGCGCGGCTTGTGCAACTTCAGGGATCCGCGTCTGGTCGGAGCGCTGGGAGCGGCCCGTCAAAGACTTGTTTGCTGTTCAGAGTGAGATCGCCGACCAGTGTTCGGCCAGTTCCAGCGAGAACGACCAGCGCAAGGTTCGGCAGTCAAGGCTTCATCATGACGACCATCGTATCGGCCGGATACCATCACCAGTGCGGGTATCGCCGCCATCACCATGACGAGGGGATAGCCGATCGCCAGAACGGAACGAGCGGCCGCCTTCCCATAACTAGGTAGCCAAACTCTCCGGTTGCGGGGCTGGCAGATGCGCGCAAGCACGGCAAGCCGGCCCGAGAGGTTCTTTTTCGATGATGATGTAAACTACACTGCTTGCGAAGACTTCGGCCAATGGCGGCTTTCGGACCGTCGCATCAGGTGACTTGGCGTGATGCCGAACTGCCGGCGGAAGGCCGTCGCGAAGTTGGCCGCGGAAGAATAGCCCGCAACAAGACTGGCCTCCAGGACAGTGGCTTCGCCGTTGCTCAAGGTCGCGAAGGCCTGTGCCAGTCTCAGTTTGCGCACATATTCGAACACGCTCTGGTTCTCCGCGATTCGGAAAAGACGCTGCAGGCCGCTCGCGCTGATACCGGCGGCACGCGAGATCACTTCAACATTGAGCGGGTCGGCCCATCGCGCTGCGACGTAATTCTTGGCGCGATCGAGGCAAATGGCGTCCTGCCGCGTCAGAATCATGCCGGTCGGATCACGCCGGCTCGCCTGCAATGCCGCTGCCATCGTTTCTGCCACGAGTTCCACGGCGCGGCTTTCGAGATAGAGGTCGCGCATTGCGGGCAAAAGCGGTGGGGGCGCGAAGATCTGGCGAACGATCTCTATCAGGCGAGGAGTGACGGTCCAGCGATGTTCGAAGAGGTGTTCGCGGAGAAGCCTTTCGCCGCCCTTGGTGTCGGCGACTTCATCGAGCGCGTCGAGATGCAGCCATTCCGGCGTCGCTGGCAAAAGACGCGACGCGAAAGAGCGTGCACGCACGTTCGCTGCGCACGGCAAAGAGACCCTTTTTGCCTCGACATTTGCTGGCGTCATCGGTCTCGCGGCACCTGTGTTGGCACAGGATGCGGCCCCGGGAACCCGGCTCGCGGCGATCACCGTAACTGCTTCTAAGGACAACCCAAGGGGGCCGGACAATGGGATTGTCGCCAAGCGAAGCCTCAGCGCGTCAAAGACCGATACTTCTCTCCTCGAGACGCCACAGGCCATCAGCGTCGTCACGCGTGCCCAGATGGAGGAGCAAGGGGTGAACACCGTTTCGGAGGCGCTGCGATACACTCCGGGTGTGTTGACTGAGAGCAACGGCTACGACATCCGTTACGACTGGCTCTATATCCGCGGCTTCAACACCTACGGTACGATGTGGCTCGACGGACTGGTGCTTCCGGGCGACCCCAACAACTATGCCACTCCGGCCGTGAACCCCTACGCACTTGAGCGCATCGACGTCATCAAGGGGCCGGCGTCGGTTCTCTACGGCCGGGCGGTCCCAGGGGGGCTCGTCAACCAGGTCAGCAAGCGGCCGCAACCGGAGCGCCATAACGAGGTAGGCATCCAGACCTCGTCTTTCGGTGGCATCGAAGGGATGTTCGACTTCACAGGACCGGTCAGCGAAGGAAGCGACTGGACCTACAGGCTTACCGGACTCGGAAAGAACATGGGCAGCCAGATCGATCGAGAGCAAGAACGCCAGCTCATGCTTGCGCCGAGCCTGACCTGGGCACCGACCGACCAGACACAACTCACTCTTTATGGCTACTATCAGAAGGATCGCCCGAAGGACTTCAACCCTCGTTTCTACCCGGCGATCGGGACACTGATCGACAATTCATTCGGACAGATCCCACGGGAGCTCTATCTCGGCGATCCCAACGCCAGCATCTTTGAACGCGATTTCTATACGCTCGGATACGAATTTTCCCACGAGTTCAACGACACCTGGAGCGTGCGTCAGAACCTGCGCTACGGCCGCGCGAGCCAGAACATGTTCCTCGCCCTCGTCAACCCGGCCTTCGCCTATCGGCCCGACGGCCATACCCTCAATCGGGCTTCGGCAGTGTCGGATGATTGGCTGACAAGCTTCAACGTCGACACCCAACTGGAAGCCCGTTTCGATACCGGTGCCCTCGATCACACGGCTCTCTTCGGCATCGACGTCCTCCGGGCCGATTCGTCGACCAATTTCGGCAACGGCACTGTCGGAGTACCGCCCCTCGACTATCTCGACCCGGTCTACGGCACCGCACCGATACCAGTCCCGGCCATCCAGCGCTCTGGCCTGCAGAAGCAACGGCAGGTCGGCTTCTATGCCCAGGACCAGATCCGCTACGACAACTGGGTAGGGACGGTCGGCCTGCGCTACGATCTCTCGGACATTGATACCCAAAACCGCCTGGCTCCGGGTCGGCCGACCGTCTCCAACGATGATCGCGAAGTGACGTGGCGGGCCGGCCTCTCCTATCTCTTCGACAACGGTATCGCTCCCTACGTCAGCTATTCCACCGCCTTCTTGCCGGCCCTGGGTGCCAGCCGATCCGGAATGCCCTTTGAGGCACAACGGGCCGAACACTGCGACAGCGCGATCGCTTCCAACTCGGCTCTTATCCCAATGAGACCTCGCCGGGAGAGTTCGGCCAGATCGTCCTGGCCGGAACCGCGCTTCCTTCTAGCACCAGCTCTTGCAACAGACTGCGAGTACATCCATATACCATCCAGCTGGATGGCGAGTGGATGGCATGAAAGACAATTTCTTACGCGACAGAGGTGGTGAATCTGAGAAGATCACCATAAATCTCGGTTATGTCGATCTCGGTCGCATCGACGTTCTCGTGCAGGAAGGATGCTATTCCAATCGCAGCGATTTCATCCGAACAGCGATCCGCAACCAGCTCACGGCCGAGGCCGAGGCCGTCAAGCAGTCGATCGTTCGGCACAGGCTGGAACTGGGTTTGCGCGATTACAGCAGAGCGGAATTGGAATCGTTGAAGGCGGCCGGCGAAAGAGTTCACATCAGGGTGGTCGGGCTTGCCCGCATCGCGTCCGACGTCACACCAGAACTTGCTCTGGCAACAATTGAATCCATCACCGTGCTCGGCGCCCTCCAGGCCAGCACCGAGTTGAAATTAGCGCTGGCCGAACGCATCCGGTAAAACTGCGGCCCGACCAAGAAGGACAACGCCATGAATGACGATTTTGAAACGGCCATGCGCCGTGCGCTACGGTCCACGCGCGCCTTGAACGTCGCCGAGGCGACACGCGTGATCCAGGATGCGCTGGCCGGCCGATCGGTCTCCGATACTCGCATCTCGTCATCGGACATCACGCCACCGCGGCCAATTCAGCGTTCCGCCCCCTTCCCGGTCGATCCGGATGCCGAGATCATCGAGCCACCGACACGGTCTGATGCCGAAGAGCCCGCCCAAAAGGTTGGCAATGGCACCTCGTCGCCGAGGTTGCGGAAGCCCTTGCGAGAAACGGTACGGATTTTGAGCGAGAGTCGGCTGGCGCGGGGCGTCTTCGGATCGCTACACGACGTCGGCCTGCCGGGCACGGCAAGACAGGTCCGAGAACCCGTCATCTCGGATGGGGCACAGTTCTTGGCACGATCCTTCACCTGCCCCGCGGGTTCGCGAAGCTACAGGCTCTACGTTCCCGCGTCCGCACCCGATCGGCCGCGCGGCCTTGTCGTCATGCTCCATGGCTGTAAGCAGGATCCCGAAGATTTTGCTGCAGGAACGGACATGAACGCGGTTGCCGAGGCGCACGGTCTCATGGTCGCGTATCCCCGTCAAAGCGGTGCTGACAATGCGTCGTCCTGCTGGAATTGGTTCAGGCCCACCGACCAAATGCGCGACGGGGGAGAACCCTCGATCATTGCCGGAATCACCAAGGAGATCATGTCGGAATTCGGCCTCGATCGCAGCCGGGTCTTCGTGGCAGGCTTATCGGCAGGGGGAGCAATGGCGGCGGTCATGGGCGAGACCTATCCCGATCTCTATTCGGCCGCGGGGATCCATTCCGGCCTGGCCTACGGATCGGCCAACGACGTCATTTCAGCCTTCTCCGCGATGCGCGGCGACGGCGGTCTTGCATCCGATCCGAAGCGGCTCGCTAATGGTCACCGTCTCCGGACGATCGTCTTCCAGGGAGGTGCTGATCGGACGGTCCATCCCTCCAACGCCGATCGGATCGTCGCCGAGGCAGCGCCTACCGACGCGCGATGCGCGGTCCGTAAGGAATCCGGCCGCTCCGCGAGCGGGCGGATCTATACAAGAACCATCGTAGCAGATTCCGGTGGAAGCCCGGCGGTCGAATACTGGCTGGTAGAGGGCGCCGGTCATGCCTGGTCCGGCGGCAATCCCTCGGGAACGTATACGGACCCGCATGGTCCGGATGCCTCTTGTCAAATGGTGCGCTTCTTCCTCGATGGGAAGGAATGAAGGCACTCGGCCGCCGGAGGAATGCACACGTGCCGGCATGCTGGTCCGTCAGTCATAAGCGCTTGCGAGGACCAATGGTATGTTCCGTGCCCGCAACGGGCGGCAAGAGATACTGTTCGGCAGGCGCAAGAACAGGTTCGCACGGCAGCTTCAATGCTTTAAGCCTCGTCTACGGCAACTTTAACTGCGTCCTTTAGCTTTCCTTTGGCTTGCTGGGCACCGCGCCTTGCCTCTTGTGCCGCGCCTGCGGCTTGCTTGGCCTTACCACCGAGCTTATTGGCCTTGCCCCCAACTTTGTCCTTTGCACTGTCCATGCGGGTCTCCCGATTTGGAGGACGCGACTTGCGCCCCAGTTGTTCGAACGGGCGGACCGGCAAGGCTCTGGCCTTCATTGCTCGTCGTAGGCGACCATATCAACGACAGCGTCTTGAGTGTCCGAGCCGGCGCGGCTCATCAAGTGAACTGATGAGGAAAAGGCGCTGAACGCCGCATTCTGACATTGCGGAACGAGGTCTACTCATTCCGACGGGTCGGCCTATTCCTTTCTGCCATGGCAATCCGAAGGCTTGACCACGGGCCCACGCCAGCGGCCCAACGCGACCCGCAGAATTCAAGGTGGAGCCACGCCGCACTTTATTGCCACACATCACTGTGGGGGCTGTAGTGCCACTGGCAGCATTCCACCCAATTCCAAACGTCTCACGCGAGTGTTTTCAGGTACACTTCACCTGACGGATTATTCCGCTCCTGGCTCTTCGGCTTGCGAACTGACGGGCATCCTGACCTCGAAAGTGGTTTTCTCGTTCAACGACGAGACTGTAACCGTTCCGCCGTGGGCTTTTGCGATCTCGGAAGCGATGTCCAGTCCAAGACCCAACCCCTGCTCGTGACGTCCCCCGGGGTCTTCGCCATGGAAGAAGGGTTGGAAGATCGGGCGGAATGGGAACGCAACCTTTTGAGACGGAAATAATCACGGATTCTTCGACCACTTGCGCAGATAGCTCAACGGGCTTGTCTTCCGCTCCATGAGACAGGGCGTTTCCGAGCAGATTGGAGACCAACTGTCCAACACGCCCGGCATCCACGAACAATGGCTCAGGCGGCAGATCGATCGCGACGTCGATGTGCTTTCCGCTAACGCTCGACAGTTCTGCGACTACCTGCTCCAGATAAAGACGAAGCTTGTCCTCCCTCCTCCGCGATATTGGAAGGCCGCTTCCCATTCGACGTTCGGAACGATCCTGCCCAGCTTCAAACCCGCGCGGTATAGAGTGAAGGGCGCATGTCCGCAGGCTCGCCAAGCGCAGGCCAGCCGCTCCTGAACCGACCATAACCCTTTTGGCCAGTGCACAGCGACCATGTGAACCCATTACTTCCATCGCGTCATGTTCTCGCCTGATAGGTCGCGGACCGGAACTTTATCAGGTCTCGAGGATTCACTGAGCGGACAGCCATGTCGAGGGAGGTTCGAAGTTGAAGACAATCGTACGAACGACGGGAGCAACTTCGGATCGAACGGACCCATGCCGAACCCAAACGCCGAAGGCTAATTGCACCGCGCGTCGCCGAGGCGGGTGATGGTCCGCCTTGGAAAACCTGGGACATCGGGTCGGAGGAAAAGGCGATGCATTTGATCCAGATATTTTTGCCGCTTGTCGGCAACAAACGCGATTCTTCGAAGAGATTCGCGGAGGTCCGCGACCAGCTGACAACTCGTTTTGGCGGAGCCACGCTCTACCGTAACGCCCCTGCGGAGGGTTTGTGGGAAGACGAAGGGGCGGTGGAAAAGGACGTTATTATAATTGCGGAGGTGATGGCCGTCGAGCTGGACCAGAATTGGTGGGCCGACTACCGCAAGGAACTCGAGCACCGCTTCAAGCAAGACGAGATCGTCGTCCGCGCGGTGTCGATGACACGCCTGTGATATTCACCAAGATCAACGCTGTCGCCCACTTGCCAGTCCGCGTCTGTCGTCTGGGTTACATCTACCCAGTTTCTATTGAACCTCCTGGGCGTGGGCATCGGCGTGGCGCACAGGGCTTGTGAGAACAGATCCGCTGGCCCTTTCCTGCCTTTCCGCCGCAAAGCCTGAACGGGATTCCTGATCGCTTTTGACTGTCGCCAGCGGCATAGCGGATGGCCGCTTTGCGCGCCCAAGCTAATCGTTGAGGTCGATTGGGCTTCGCCCCGAAAACAGCCAGTCAACCATTGCATAATCAACCAAGGCAGCCCCAGGCTCCGGAGCCCAGCGAAAGCTGGGTCAGTAAGTGGAACGTGTGGGCAATGTCGTCACGCTCGGCGGCTCGCAGTAGAGCGACCGTCGAACGCAATTCATTGATAAGGCTTCGCCCCGTGTTTTAACGGTCGAGACCCCAAACGTCCGGGTTCCGTTTGAAGTACTCGGTCAGCATTTCGGTAAGCACACGCACTTTCCGCGTGGGATGCTGACCCGGCGGGCGGACGACATACGCCGCCCCCGGAGGGACCGGATAGCGGGTCATGATCGGGACCAGAGCGCCGGAGGCCACATATCCATATGTGATGCAATCGGGGAGCCAGGCGATGCCCAGACCTGCCGCCGCCGCAGCGGCAAGCGCCGTGGCGCTGTCGGCCTTGAACCTGCCCTGCGGCTGAACCGTGACGATCTTGTCGCCATCCATGAACTGCCAGGCTTCCGTTCCCTGCATGAGGGCCTGATGGGTGACGAGTTCGTCCAGGGTCTCGGGTGACCCGTGCGCTTTGATGTAATCCGGGCTGGCGACAAGCTTGCCATGGATCGGCCCAACGCGCTTCGCGATCAGGTTTGAGTCTTGGAGGTAGGCACTCCGAATCGCGCAATCAAAACCTTCTGCGATGAGATCGACGAAGCGATCGCTGTAGGAGGTATGGATGTGAAGCTGCGGGTGCTGGCGCGCCATGTCCGCAAGCACGGGGGCGAAGTGGGTCGGGCCGAACGTAAGCGGCATGGCAACCCTCAGGCGGCCGCGCAACTCACCGGTGGGGAGGATTGTTTCCTTGGCGGTGTCGATCTCGGCGCTGGCTCTGGCCGCATGGTCCCTGAACGTGATTCCCGCTTCCGTGAGCGCGGCGCCGCGGGTCGTTCGTGCAAGAAGCTGGACGCCAAGCTCCGCTTCGACCCGGAAAAGTCGCCGGCTGACGATCGATTTGGAGACGCCAAGCCGGCGCGCGGCGGCCGATACGCCCCCGGCATCGGCCACTGCGACGAATGTCTGTAGGTCTTCGATGTCCATTCCGGCGTTCCTTATTTCGCGACACAGCTTGCCCGACTATGGCACTACCGCACCACCAAAAGGAACAGCAAATTGCGTCCAGGCAACGTCACCCGCTGGCGCATGTCTCCCGTGAACCCATCGCCGTCCATAGCGGCAGAGAAAGGAAGTCTTGATGCCCCCTCGTAACGGCCTCGATTCGCTTCTTCGTCCCGAAGATTCCGTCCTCGTTCTGATCGATCACCAACCTTATCAACTCGCGAACCTGAACAGCCACGATCCGCATATGGTGGTCAACAACACGACCGCGCTGGCGAAGCTGGCAAGAGCCTTCAATGTTCCGACCATTCTCACCAGCGTGATCGCGGCGCGCGGTGGACTTCTCTTTAAGCAGATCACCGACGTGTTCCCTGGACAGGAAGTCATCGATCGCACCTGGGTGAACACCTGGCAGGACGAGAATGTGGTGAACGTCGTCAAGGCGACCGGCCGCAAGCAACTGATCATCGCCGGACTGTGGACCGAGGTCTGCGTTGCCATGCCTGTCATCCACGCCGCCGGCGAAGGCTGGGACGTCACCGTGATCACCGACGCGTCGGGCGGGATTTCGAAGGAGTCTCACGAAGTCGCCATCCAGCGAATGATCGCGGCCGGCGCGAACGTGATGACCGTGATGGCGCTCGCTGGCGAATGGCAACGCGATTGGGCGCGCACCGAGCATGTCGAGGAGCTGACCGAGATTCTCATCCAGCACTTCGGCGGCAGCGGCATCGCGTATCTTTGGGAGCAGCAGCTTCTCAACACGCCGGTGCCGAGCGAAGGCTGACCCGGGCCGGGTAGCCAAAGCCGTCCTCGTCGCCGCCATTCCGCCGCTGATGCTGAAGACCGACGACAAGCCCGAAGGCCGCCCATGGAGGTCTTCGACGGCTTCCGGACGGCACTGGCCTGCAACCGTTCACAGTCTACTTCCGCGACGTCCCGTCAGGCCCGTTCTACGGCTTCAACCGCGAGGGCGCGGCTGTCCATGAAGGCGTGCTCCAGAACCGGTGGCGGCAGGGCATGATGGGAGCGCCAAGGCGCACTACGATGGCATCAAGTCCTTCTCGGAAACCGACCAGACCGATGACCTCAAGGCGATCACCGTGCCGACGCTGGTGCGGCACGGTGAGCACGACCCGGTCGTTCCGATCGCCGCCGAACGGTTCGTTGAAGACCTATCCCGGTGTCTCGCACGGGATGCTGACAGTGAACGCTGTTGTGCTGAACGCCGACCTTCTGGAGTTCAGCAAGAACAGCAGGGGCTGGGGGCGCGGCTCCCGGCCCCGTCCCGTAGTTCGAGTCGATGCTTAAAAAGGTGTGCGTGCGTCGGTAGAGCACAAGAACTCCATCTCGCACGACAGAAGCGCTGCGCTCATAGTGGCCTCGCTGCGCGTTTGTCAGCTAATCTTATTACTGGGACCGAAACCAGACGGTCTGCCGTCGGCCCCAATTGAGACGCAGGGATCACGCTGGCCAAGACTACGCTCCTAACGCTTCCTCGGCGTTCAGAGCAAAGGCAGTAACGCGAATGCACTCCACCCGACTTAGTCGGCCGGAAGCCGGCAACATATCGCCCCGTCCGGGTGCGTCCCTCGCCTTGATGGGATCAGAACCAATGACCCAGTTTTTTACCATTTCCCTCTATTACACGTTCATTGGGCAAGATATGAACTTGGCCGGGCTGGAATGACTGATTTATGGCCGATCGCTACCCAATTGCTTGGGCAGCCCGCCCGGAACGGCGGCGGGGTCAAAATTAGGGTGTAAGGCCATTGAAGGTGATCCGGCCGTCCAAATGCGACCTGTCTGGCGTCAATGGAAGCTTCATGAAGCCGAGAACTTCACCGTCACGCCGCGCTGGCGAAAGTAGGCCTGCATAAACTTCCTGCCAGAACGATTATTTTGCATGAGCTTAGCAGGGTCGAACACGGCCTCTTTCAAACCTGCCCGCACCAACGCTTCCTTGAGGGTCGCGATATGCACATCGATGTCGGCATTGTCCGCCTGGAGCGATTCATAAATGCGGTTTGTTGCATCTGCTACGGTCGGCTCACTCACGATTATTTTCCCTTTGGCTGGCGCTTACCACGTTTTCTTGCTTGATCCTATGTTGGGGAAAAATGCCCACGTCAAGGCGAAGGCCGTCGCGCCGCTTCAGCACCGTTTAGTGCATCGGATTCCCGTTGGGGTCCCTCTGCCCCCGGGCGCCTCCCTCGGGACAGCGCCAGTGACCGCAAACCGGGGCGGGTCGCGCTGGTCTGCGTCCAGTGCCATATGTCTTCGCATGCGGACCGGAAGGTTCCAACCCATCGCCTTCCGTTGGCCGTCGACGCTCAACGTCCCCAACTTGGCCTCGCTCGGTGGTGGTGGTCCGCTAACCTGAGCGAGAATAATTGATGCGATTGAAGTCCGCGCTCCAAATAGGCCTTACCGCAGACTGTGCCTTGCCCGATATCCGGCCCTCTTCGTTTAGAACGCCACTCTCGACCTCACCCTCTGTTCCACTGAATTGAACCTGATTGATGAAGTCGAGGTAGCTACCCGGTTCGATGAGTGCGAGATGCATGCTCGATGCCTTCGGGTCCGGGATGACCTCGGTCACCTTGGCAACACCAAAGTAACCGCGGGTCGCGGCGACCTTGCGCGGCTCGTAGTAGATGATCCAATCGCCTACAGGCCACGCACCCGTCCAAGATCTTGGCTCGGAAACTGGCGCAAGACACAGGCCGAGCTTGATGCCGAGATCGTGACCGGCGCCAGACCGCCGTCGCGCAGCGCATATCCGTTGATCAAGTCCTCGAACGCGTCCGGATTGTCCCCACCCGCTGTCACATCTCCGGCAGGCCAGCCTTTCGGAAGCCGTCGACAAAATGGTCTCGTACAGATGCATCGCGCAGCGGCTGGGAGCTGAGCCAATGGCCGATCGTGAAATGAGGGTGGGCAATCAGGAACAATTCTGCTTCTCGCCGCGCCTCCTCACGCTGGCCCAACTGCGCAAGTGCAGCAGCCAGGAATTTGCGTGAGTTGGTACGATACGTGTCTTTCCTGCGGAGTGTAGCGGTTGCCGCCTCATAGTCACGCGCGGCGTATTGCGCCTGCCCAAGATGACATAGATACCAGCAGGTTGGATAGGGATTGAGCCGCAGAGCTTTTTCGATCTGCGCTAGTCCGTCGGCAACCCTGCCGTCCAGCACGGACATGTCCGACATGGCGGCCCAGGTGTCGGCGTGGTTGGGGTCCAGCTCCAGGGCCTTGGCGAAGGCGGCCTCCGATTCCTCCCACCGCCGCTCATAAGCCAAAATGGTCCCCAGAACGTAACGGCAGCCGGCATCGTTGGGATCTAGGTCGACCGCCTTCTGCGCGAACGTCGCCGCCATCCGACGGTTAGGGTCTTCGGGCTCGCCGAAATGAGTCCAGGCAAGCCAACGGTTATAGGCGAGCAGACCGTGCGCCTCGGCATATGACGGCTCAAGCTTAACCGCGCGTTGGAGCAGCATATAGGCCTCACGCTCAGTTTGTGGCGACTCTTCCGTCAGGAGGCGGGCGCGCACACACAGATCGTACGCCTCAAAGTTCTTCGGCCGATTGCGTTGCGTCGGGATGGTCAGCCGGCCGACGAGGGCTTCAACAATCTTGGCGTTAACTTCATCCTGTAATTCGAAAACATCTTCCACGGTCCTGTCAAACCGGTCGGCCCACAAGTGCTGGCCGCCAAGCGCGTCGATCAATTGGGCATTGATGCGGACACGGCCCATTGCGCGTCTGGCGCTCCCCTCGAGGACGTAGCGGACTCCGAGTTCCTGGGCGACCAGCCGTACGTCGACCGGCTTGCCCTTGTAGCCGTACACGGAATTGCGCGCGATGACGAACAGGCCAGCCGTACGGGAAAGGTCGGTGATCAGGTCTTCGGTCAAGCCGTCGACGAAGGGCGCGTCCGCTTCATCCCCACTCATATTTGTGAACGGCAATACAGCGATCGAGGGACATTCCGGCAGCGGCAAGATGCTCTGCAGCGCATCCGGCCAATGCCACACGTGGACCGGGCGCGTCAGGTTCTTCAGGTAGCGTTCGCCTGCATCAAAGAACCGGTCGCCGATCTTGCCGACGATCTCGCCGTGAACTTTGGCTGAAATGCAGATACCTCCCGGTGCGGCCTGCGTCTCGAGGCGCGCCGCGACATTGACGCCGTCGCCGAGGACGTCTGAACCGTCGTCAATGACATCTCCCAGATTGACGCCTACACGCAAAAGCAGGCGCCGGTCTCCGGAAGCCTCAACAGCAGTGGTGGCCCGTTGCATTTCCAACGCTGCTGCGACCGCGTCCACCGCGCTACCGAATTCGATTAAGAATCCGTCGCCCATGACCTTGAAGATGCGACCGTTGTGGCGCATCACAGCCGGCTCGATAACGCCAGAACGGAGTTCCCTGAGTTTCGCCAGCGTTGCGACTTCATCAGCCTCCATCAGGCGTGAATATCCCACCACATCGGCAACGACGATGGCGGCAAGGCGACGCTGAAGAGATTGATCCGTCATGTGAGGACAAGCCTAACGACCGAGTTCGCAAGTTATTGTTCAACCGCGGGTGAGTCAACAAGTGGCAGCTAATGTCCAGGCGATCTCCACCTCCATCGAGCCGTCATCCTTCTTTGTGACTGACGGCGTCGAAGTGGGCTACACGGAAATGAGTATCCACGGAAAGCGACGATCCTGCCGCTTTGGGCCGACCGGCATGGAACGTCGGCCGAAAGGTCGGCGTCAAGAAGTCTCTGAAACAGCGTCAGATTTGGGCAATCCGCTTCTTCCTGGACCGGGAGGAGCGTATGAGAGATCGCGCGCTGTTTGATCTCGCAATCGACAGTCAGGTCGAGAGATTCGAACCCGCGCTATGGTCGTTCAGCAAAAGACCGGCCGTCCGGTTCAGTTCGAAATCACGGCGGACGTGAGGGCAAGTTTGCTTGCGTGGCTTGAGCGGCGAGGCGGAACAGTAGACGACTACGCCTTTCCCAGTCGGGTTGACCATACCGATCATCTGTGTACTCGCCAGTACGCTCGATTGGTAGATGAATGGGTGACCGCGATCGGGTTGCGATGCGAAGACTACGGCACGCATTCGCTCCGGCGCACGAAGGCCGCAATGATCTACAAAGCGACAGGCAATCTTCGCGCTATTCAAATCCTATTGGGCCATACCAAGATCGAAAATACCGTCAGGTATTTGGGTGTGGACATCGAAGATGCGCTGGAATTGGCGGAGCACACCTAAATCTAAGAAGCGTGGGGCTCCGCTGTGAGCGTGGCCGCATTTGCGGACTGACATGCCACAATCGTGACGTTTCAACGGGCTACTACGCGCGCCCATTTCGGTCGTAGGGCCCGCGGTGGCGTCTTCCCGAAAGCAGACGTCGATCAAGCCAAGCTTTGACGGCGTCAATGCGCCATGAGCGATCGTCGCTTAGATCGCTCCAACTTCGGCAAGTCGCTGTTTCGCGTATTCGTCATCCCAACAGACGGCGGCTTCCCATGCGGCCGATGCTTGCGCGGCGATGTCATACGCCCCGGTTTCCAGATTGGCAGCATTATGGGGCAGGACGAGGTCAAGGTCGGGGACGTCGATATGCGACTCATCCCAGTCGATCAGTGCGACGCGGTCCGTGGTCATGCGGATGTTGGCAGGGTTGTTGGGATTGCCGTGGACGACGCTTGTCTTACGTCCGATAAGCCGTGCCCATGCCGCGCGGCATCGAGCGACGCCATCTGGCGGCATCGCGGCAAGATCGATCCTCGTCCCCGTCTCGGCATGCAGGAGGTCAGTCGAGGATTGCCACCCTGGGCGCTGCGGCCAGCCTTGCGTCAAACGATGCAGTTCGCGCAGGGTCTCGGCTACGCGACGCCAGTCGCCCTCAGTCTCGGGTGGTCCGCCATGCATGTATTTCATAACCATCAGGCCATCCGCGAATAGCCGGCCGTCGTCCGCCGGGATCGGCACCGGCACGCTCAGACCTTCACTGTCAAGGTGCCGGAGGAGTTCAACCTCCCACGCCAGATCAGCGTTGCTCCTGGTACCCAGACGACCGACTGCAAGTTGCCCGTGGATGTGCACGCTCCAGACGTCATTGGCAACCCCGCCAGCGAGCCGTTCTATGCGAACCGCGTCTTTCCCCCACAGCTCTAATGCTTCCCATCCCACTCACAGCATCCTTGATCAACCCGATTGAGACCTGGGTAAACCAAGCGCAGGAACGGGACAACGTGGATCAGCTCGGCTACGATAACGCTGTTAAGCTTGTGCGCACTAGTCGCGGATCGAACGGCAGCCCGGGTCACCAGCGTCCGAATTGGCCCGGTAGCATTGCGCCCCCATTTCAGTCTTAGAGATAGCTTTGGCTCTTTCCGGGAAGACGACATGTTAGGCGCTTAGGGAAGGACAACCGCATCTTGCAGCATTCGCACCGGTGCGCCCCACTGCCATCAACGGTGGTGCGCGTGAGCGGGACGCTAGTAGGCCAGCTGCGTGCGTAGGCTTGGGACGATCCAGTCGAGGAAGCACCGCACCTTCAGCGGCAGAGGATCCACTGGTCCATGGATAACGTTCACAGGTAGCGGTTCCGGTGCAAAGTCCGTCAGCAATTCGTGCAGAGTACCGGAGCGCAACTGATCGGAGATCTGGTAAGACAGCACGCGGATAATGCCTATACCGGCTATTGCGGCCTGAATGGCAGCCTCCGTCGTATTAACCGCGAATTTGGGGCGCGGCTCGATGGTAAAGGCCGCGCCGTCCCGGCGGTAGCGCCATTCCGGCGCGGTCGCAAATCCCTGAAAGCTTATTCCGTCATGCTGGCTGAGGTCTTCCGGCTGACGCGGAACGCCTTGTCGGGCAAGATAGTCGGGGCTCGCGCAGATCACCCGTCGTACGGCGCCGACGCGCGTTGCGATAAGCGCGCTGTCGGCCAAGTGTCCGATCCGCAGGGCCACGTCGACGTGCTCATCTGCCAGACTTAGCTGCCGATCGGCGAGGGTCAGGCGCAGGTTGATATCGGGTTGCTCCTTCAGGAACTCCAGAGCTATTGGCAGCAGATGGCGCTCGCCGAAGGCAATCGGTGCGGTCACGTGCAGCCCTCCACGCAGCGCGCCATAGTCGCCGCTGGCCTGCCGTTCTGCCGCGTCCAGTTCCTCCAGAATACGACGTGACGCGGCGACGAAGCTGCGGCCCTCATCCGTCAAGGTGAGGCCGCGGCGGGTGCGCCGGACCAGGCGCACGCCAAGGTGCTTTTCCAGATCCGCGACTCTGCGGCTGACCGTGGCGAGCGGTGCATGCAATCGCCGCGCTCCAGCCGAGAGGCTGCCGGCGTCCACCACCGCCAGCAGCACCGACATCGCTTCAAACCGATCCATCGTATCCTTCCGGAAATTGAGAGGAAAGTTCCTGAAATGGCAGGATACCCTATTGGTTTCGGACATCCTAGCTTTTGTGGCGTTCCAGGGGGCGCCGGCCGGCTCCCCGTATTGCCAATGATCAGGAGAAAGACGTCATGCCTCAACTCTCACGTCGTGCCTTTGCCAGCGCTCTTCCTCTCGGCTTCCTCGGGGGAGGACTGATCAGTGGCGCACCGGCCCTTGCCGCAGCGCAGAATACCACCAAAACGCCGGTCAGCATTACGCCACTGGCGCAGATCCGCATCGGTCGCTTCACGGTGACGGCACTGACAGACGGGTATGCCGATATGCCCTTCGACTATTTTCCGGGACGCGCCCCGGCCGCGGTGGAGCAGGCGGCAGTCGCTCAGTTCACCGCCCGGCCGAGTGGGGTGCGGTTCCTCTTCAACCAGTATCTCATCGATGATGGCGAGCGCCGCATCCTGATCGATGCCGGTGCAGCGGGCTCGATCGGGCAGACCGGCAAGCTGCCGCAGGCGCTCGGTGCGCTTGGCCTGCAGCTTGACCAGATCGACGCGGTGATCGTGACGCATATGCATCAGGACCACATGGGCGGTCTGATCGCCGGAGGCAAGAACAACTACCCCAAGGCGGAGCTCTACATCGATCGTCGCGACGTCAAGCATTGGACCGACCCGGCCAAGCGCAGCGGCGCGCCCGATTATCTGCAGACCAGCTTTAAGATGGCGCAGGAGGTGGTGCGCCTCTACCCGAAACTCCAGGCGATTGACGGAGAGCGTGAAATTGTGCGCGGCGTCTCGATCGTCGACCTGACCGGTCATACACCCGGCCATATCGGCGTGCGGGTTGAAGATGAAGGGAAGAGCCTCATCATGGTGTCGGACATGATCTTTCCGGTCGTGCATCCGGGAGCGACCGATGTGTTCTTCCTGTTCGAGCAGGACCGTGCAGCAGCCAAAGCGATGCGCGACCGCTTTTTCCCCCGCGCAGCCTCGGAAGGCGCGCTGATTGCCGCCACGCACATGCCCTTCCCAGGGCTCGGCCGTGTCGTCGCCGACCGTGGGCAGATGCGCTGGGAGGTGGCGGACTGGGCCTTGCAGGATTGAAGTTAGCTCCGGCGGGCTAGAAGGTTAGGAACGGAATGAGCAGCAAATATCTCAGTATCGCCACGACGCCCTCGGTAGCGGCCGCACAGGAGCACTATGGCAGCGCGGGGCAGTGGGCGCGGATCGGCGCGCGCGCTCACGCAGACGAAACTGCGCAGAGCCAGCGCCTCGGTCCGGCAGAAACGGCCTTCATCGGCGCGCGCGACGGTTTTTATCTTGCCAGTGTCTCGGAGACCGGCTGGCCCTACGTCCAGTACCGTGGTGGGCCTGCAGGCTTTCTCACCACGGTTGACGCATTGATGCTGGGCTTTGCGGATTTTCGCGGTAACCGCCAATACATCACAACAGGCAATGTCAGCGCCAATGACCGCGTCTCACTGTTTCTGATGGACTACGCGCAACGGCGGCGCCTGAAAATCTATGGTCACATGCGCGTCATCGATGCAGAAGACGATCCGGTGCTGGCGAAAAAGCTGACCGTGCCCGACTATCCCGCACGGGTGGAGCGTCTCGTCCTCATCGCGGTGGAGGCGTTCGACTGGAACTGCCCGCAGCACATCACGCCGCGCTTCACTCTGGCTGAGCTGGAGCGTTGGCGATTGGAGTAACCAGAAGTTGTTTTTCCTCGGTAAAGGCTTCCAGGCCGTTGACCAGCCGGATGGTCATGACCCCTCGGCAATGGATACATGCCGGATTGGCGGCTTAAAAGCGTTGCAGCACGAAAGCCGCTTGTCCGCTTGCAGCCCCGGCAATATGCCGCCCAGGCCCGATGTCTCCAATCCCTCGCCTTGAACGGAATCGAACCGACATCGTGGTCTTGTGCGGAAAGTCACTTCAACTGACCGTGAAACCACCCAGTGGCCGCCGATAACACATTCCGCATAGTGGAAATCTCTGCTCCGTAGCGATGCGGAGGACCGCCTGAAAGGACTTATTCCCTATGGAGTGGATCAAGACCTTCGAGGAAATTCGCCACACGATCTTAAATCACGTCTGAAGCCGAGCGCGTTCTATGTGTCTCCCGCCTGCCCTCGTCGCTCGTCGCGACAAGGGCCTCTACTTCAGCAAGCAAACGTGGAGGTTAATGGACAATCTGCTGGAGAAAGCGTCTCGTCCTCTCGTTTGCCGGCGCATCGAAGAAGGCATCCGGCACGTTGCTTTCGACAATCATCCCCTGGTCCATGAACACCACTCGATTAGCCACCCGCCGAGCGAAACCCATTTCGTGAGTCACCACGATCATAGTCATGCCTTCTTCGGCGAGAGACACCATGGTGTCGAGCACCTCCTTGACCATTTCCGGATCAAGCGCCGATGTCGGTTCGTCGAACAACATTACCTTGGGCGCCATGCACAGTGCGCGGGCGATCGCCACGCGTTGCTGCTGACCACCTGAGAGCTGACCTGGAAATTTACGTGCCTGCTCCGGAATGCGCACGCGTTCCAGGAACTGCATCGCGCGCTCTTCCGCATCCTTGCGGGGCGTCCGGCGCGACAGTATCTGCGGGAGTGCGCAATTTTCCAGGACCGACAAGTGCGGAAACAGGTTGAAGTGCTGGAACACCATTCCGACATCGCGCCGGATCGTGTCGATGTTCTTCAAACTCTCGTTGAGCGCGGTACCATTGACGATGATTTCGCCCCGCTGATGCTCCTCAAGATGGTTGACGCAGCGGATAAGAGTAGATTTTCCAGACCCAGATGGACCGCAGATCACGATCCGTTCGCGCGGCTTGACAAAGAGGTCTACGTTGCGCAGGACATGGTAGTTTCCGTACCACTTGTCCAAGTTTCGAATGACGATCGCGGGTTGATCGACGTCCCGCTCTTCATGGATAGACATTAGCGATAATCCTTTGCCTTTACCCGGATCTCGAGCCAACGGGCGTAATAGGAGATACCGACGCAGATCGCGAAGTAGATCAGGCCGACGAACAGATAGACCTCAGTGTAGGGAGCCGGCCAAACCGGATCCATGGCCGCCGAGCGGCCCGCACTTAGCATATCGAACACACCGACAATCATGACGAGGCTGGTGTTTTTCACCATGACGATGGCGGTATTGGTCAACGGCGGGATGACCTTTTGGATCGCCTGCGGCAGGACTATGTGCTGGATCGCCTTCCAATGCGGGATCCCAAGCGCCTTGGCGGCTTCTTTCTGCCCAGGCGGGATTGCCTGCAGTCCTCCCCGGATGACCTCCGCAAGATAGGCGGCGGAGAATATCGTAAGGGCAGCGAGCGTCCGGCCAAGCTTGTCGATGTCGAAGCCCGGAGGTAGGAGCAGAGGCAGCAGGATCGAAGCGACGAACAGGAGACCGACTAACGGAAGTCCGCGTACCGTTTCTATCAGGCCAATCGAAAGAAGGCGCGGGATCGCCAGCGTCGATCGGCGCCCCAATGCCAGGAAGATCGCAAAGGGAAAGCCAAGCCCGAGAGACAGCAGTGCAAGAAGAAGCGTCACCGGCAGCCCGCCCCAATTGGCGGTGGAGACGTGCGGAAGCCCTGCAAAGCCACCCCACATGAGAGCAAGCATCGCACAGACGGCGCCTGTCCAGGCCAGTGCGAGCTTTCTTCCCCAGAGCGCAGGAGTAAGCGAGACGAGGATCATGAGAAGGATGAGTGACATCACCACGACAGGTCGCCACTGTTGATCGGGTGGATAAAGACCGAACATGATGAAGCGAAGTTTCGCGCCAATGAACGCCCAGCAGGCTCCGCCCGACCTGCAGACGGAAGGATCATCGGTCGCCCAGATGGCATCGGTTACGGCCCATCGGAAGGCCGGAAGCAGCGAAACGATCACCCCGATCGCGCCGAGTGAAAGGAGGGCGCTCATCATGTCGCCAAACAGAAGCTTCAGGATCGGCATGCGCTTGGCAGGCGGTGCTTTCTGCGGCGCCATCAGCTCGGTCGCAGCCATGGCGTAGTTCATTGTCGCAAGGCTCGTCATCGGGTCACCAATGCTACATGTGTGTTGTACCAATTCATGAACAGCGATACTGCGATGCTGATCGTGAGGAAGACGGCCAACAGGATGGCGATGCTTTCGATGGCCTGGCCCGTCTGATTGATCACGGTCCCCACCACGAGGCCGAGTTCCGGATACCCAACGGCGAGTGCCAGCGTCGTGTTTTTTACGGTCGAGAGGTACTGAGAGGTCATCGGGGGGATGATGATGCGGAGCGCCTGGGGAATGATGATCCGGAACACCGTCTGCCGCTCTGACAAACCCAAGGCTCGGCCGGCCTCCCATTGACCGCGGGAGACGGCCTCGATCCCACCGCGGATTACCTCGCTGATGAAGACTGATGTGTAAATGACGAGGCCGACCATCAGCGCCGCAAATTCCGGCGAGAGCCGCATACCGCCGACGAAGTTGAAACCCTTGAGTTCCGGAAAGCTGACCGAGGGCTCTATGGCGATTGTCCCGAATATGATCGCTGCCACGAGAACGCCGCCAAGTGAGATTCTTCTCTCGAGCGGGGAACGGCCCCTCATCAAACACCAGAGAACCATCGTGATTGCCGCGAAGGCGAGGACCAAAGCGACGCCGTGCCGTCCGAGAGAAAGCGACGGGAGGTAAAGTCCGCGCAGCGACAGGTAGATGCCCGAGATTGGATTAAACGCAAGTCTCGGGGACGGGAGAAGCGTGGTCGCGAGTGCGTACCAGAACAGCAGTTGAACGATCAGCGGCATGTTGCGCACACCACCGACAAAAACGACGGCCATTTTGGAGGAGATCGGATTGTTGGCCAGGCGAACCAGGGCAATTAAGAGACCAAAAATGGTCGAGGCGACGATGGCAAGGACCGCGATAGCGGCTGTGTTTGCCAGGCCCACGAGGTAGGCCCAGCCGAAGGTGTCGGATGGATCGTAGGGCAGAATGCCTTCCGAGATGGGGAAGTTCGCCTGCCGATGCAGGTAATCGAATCCTACGCGAATGCCGCGTTCAGCCAGGTTGCTCGCGGTATTCGACCACAGCCAGTAAAGAAGACTGGCAAAGCCCACGAGCAACAGGACCTGGAGAGCGGTGCTCCGAGCATGGCGATTGTCCAACAGTGTCGAGAACATGCCAGCCTCCAAGGTTACTGGAACGCCAACGGGAACATCAACCCGCCATCGCTAAAGAGCCGGTTGGCACCGCGATCCAGCTTCAGCGGACTGTCCTTGCCGAGGTTGCGATCGAACATCTCCCCGTAGTTGCCCAGCTTCGCGATGATGTTGCCGGCGAACTTTTCGTCGAGACCGATTGCGGCGCCATTTCCGGGCTCGACCCCGAGGAAGCGTTTGACGCGCGGATCTTCCGACTTTTCCATCTCAGCGACATTTTTCTGCGTGATCCCAAGCTGTTCACCGGTGATCAGGGCCTGGATCGACCAATTGACAATGTCGAGCCACTGGTCGTCGCCGTGACGAACCGCCGGCGTGAGCGCGTCCATGAACTTGGTAGCGGGAAAGATTACATAGTCGTCGGCATTTTCGGCCTTTGTGGCTCTGATCGATGCGAGCGCTGCGGCATCGGTAATAAGCGCGTCACACCTGCCGGAGAAGAAGGCTTGGCTCAATGCGGAACTGTTTTCGAACACGACCGGCGTAAGCCCAAGATTGTGCTCTTTCGAGACGTCGTTTGCGACGACCTCTGTCGTCGATCCGGTCTGGACGCACACCGAGGCGCCCTCCATCTCCTCGACTTTCGTCACCCCGAGCGACTTCGGCATCATGAAGCCGGTGAACTCATAGTAGTTCGGGGTCGTGAAGTTGAGTCCGTTCGCATCGCGGCGCAGAGTCCAGGTAAACGTCCGCGGAAGGATGTCGATTTCCCCGGTTTGCAGAGCAGGCACCCGTTGCTGGCCACTCAGGGGCACGAACTCCACCTTGTCCTTGTCGTTGAAGACTGCGACCGCCACCGCTCTGCAGGTGTCAACGTCAAGGCCGCGCCAATAACCCTTTTCATCGGGAGCTCCGAAGCCAACAGTACCTTGGCTAGCGGCGCATTTCAGAAAGCCGCGCGCCTTGACGCTGGCAAGTGTCGTTTGCGCGGACGCCGAAGGTGACCCGACGATTAGACTAGAGACGAAGATCGCGGTCATGCTCATTAGTTTCAGTATCATTTGATTCCCCATTTTTTTGGTTGTGAGAATCTTGGAAGACGTCTTCAACTTGCCTTGGAGACCTTCGCTGGCGCAGATCGATCGGCGATATCGGCGAGGAATGCTTCGATGTCGGCTTTGAGGTCATCCAGATCTTCCAAGCCGATGCTGACCCTCAGAACCAGATCCTCCCCATGCCATTGGCTGGCACTACGATTCTGTTTGACCGGCATGGGTGCGATGAGGCTGCGCGTTCCTCCCCATGACGCACCAATGGCAAAGGTGCGCAGGACGTCGAGGGCCGCAGCAGCGTGTTTGCTCGCTTCAGGCTTCAGCACCACGCTGAAGACCCCGCTCACGCCGAGGAAGTCACGCTTCCAGATGTCATGCCCCGGAAAATCCAGCAGCGAGGGGTAAAGTACCTGTTCGACCAAGGGATGATGCTGAATCAGGGCAATGATCTCGGCAGCTCCTTCCGCGGCATGCCTGAGGCGCACCCCAAGTGTTTCCATTCCTCGCAATACAAGCGTTGCATCATCGGGCGAAACACCGATGCCGAGGCGACCGAGAGTCGCGCGAAGGGGAACGATGTGCTCCTCTGCGCGCACCGTAATCGAGCCCATCAACACATCGGAGTGGCCGGAGACGTATTTGGTTAGGGCCTCGGTGACGATGTCGGCGCCGAGCGTGAGGGGTTTGTAGTTGAGCGGCGTTGCCCAGGTATTGTCGCAGCCGACGAGTGCGCCATGGCGATGGGCAATTTGGGCGATCCTCGGAAGGTCCTGGATTTCCATCGTCGTGGAGCCAGGTGACTCGCACCAGACAATCTTGGTGCGGCCATCGATTTGCCGCTCGAGATCGTCGATCGCCACCGGATCATAGTAGGCGACCTCAATTCCGAAGCGTGCGAGGTCGCGGTTGGCAAAATCGCGAACCGGAGGATAAGAGTTGTCGGCAATCAGGATCTTATCGCCAGTACTCAAGAACGACAGCATGGCGACCGAGTTCGAAGCTTGACCGGATGGGACCAGGAACGTTCGCACGCCCATCTCGAGCGCCGATGCCAAGACCGGCCGAGACCAGCGACAGCGCCTCCATCGTTCTGCGGCCTTCACAGTTGCTCTTCCAACGGGTACCCGTCGTCGCGCGTGTCAATCGTTTGCGGCACGACCCACGGGGACAGATCGCCGAGGGTAGATCCTTCCGTGACGTTTCTGCCGCGAGCGCCTGGCGGACGGCAGGTCCGTAGGATCCGAACTAGAGCGAGGTGAGGGCTGGCGATAGGCCTTGACGGCCCATGTATCATCCAACCCGCGGGTTGGCCTTTCGAGCCCATTGCCGGATCGACTGCCGTCCTGGCGAGAAGCCAGATGGATGCGTGTGGCGCTTCCTCTGTTCTCAGCAAGCTTAACGGCTGGCTGGCGCACGACCATAGAGCAGGAGCATGAGTATGATCATCACGCCGTAGATGATCTGGCGCCCGGCCTCTGGCATCTGCATGACGGAGAGGATTGACTGCAGGAGTGTGATGAGGATTACGCCGGCGACAGTGCCGAGATAGGATCCCCGGCCGCCCAGGATCGAGGTTCCGCCAAGAACAACAGCCGCTATGGCAGGAAGCAGATAGGCATCGCCCATCGATTGCGAGGCCTTGGAAGCATAGCCTGCCAGCAGGACGCCGCCGAAGGCCGAGAGCCCGCCCGAGGCGGCGAAGGCGATCATCACGATGCGGCGGGTATTGATCCCTGAAAGATAGGCCGCCCGTTCGCGATTGCCTATGCCGTAGACGGCCCGCCCGAAGCCCGTCCGGCGCAGCAGGAAGACCATCGCCGTGCCGACCAGCCCCCAGATGAAGACGACATTCGGGATGCCGGGGATCAAGGCGCCGGTGGAGAGATAGCGCATGGCCGCGGTGGCGGAATCCTGCGGCGAGAACCCGCCTGTGTAGACCACCATCACCCCTTGAGCGACGGCATTCGTCGCCAGCGTCACGATCATCGAGGGTATGCGCAGATATGCCACCCCGACGCCGTTGACGAGCCCGATGCCGATCCCGCAAAGGATTCCGAAAGGGATGGCAAGGGCAGTGCCGACCGGACCGTAGGCGGCAGCCGCGCAGGCCATCATGGCGCCCGTTGCAACGGTCCACGGTACGGAAAGGTCGATCTGCCCGAGCAGGATGACAAGCATCATGCCGGTGGCGATGATGCCCAGGAAGGATGCCACCTTCAATTGCTGCAGCAGATACTCCGGTGACAGGAAACTGCGCGAATAGAAGCTGCCAAGGACAAGCAGCAGCAGGATGCAGCCGAACGCGGTGACCACCGCCGGATCGAGTTTGCGCAGGAAGTTCGGCTTGCGTCCGTTTACGTGCGTCATCGCCGTCTCGCTCACAGGAACCACTCCAATCTATTGCGCACCCGGAAAAGGGCCAGAGCGCCGAGGCTGATGGCCGCAAGCAAAATCAGTCCCTGGAAAAGCGGTTGCCAGAGCGGGTCGAGATCGAAAACGAACAAAAGGTCGCCGATCGTGCGGAACGCCAGCGCACCAAAGACGGCACCGATGGCGCTGCCCTTGCCGCCGAACAGCGAAACGCCCCCCAGCACCACTGCGGCAATCGAGAACAGCGTGTAGGCGTTACCGCTGGCGAAAGCCGCGTCACCGGTATACGTGAAAAAAGTGAGAAACAGCCCGCCGAGGGCGGCCACCAGGCCCGAAAGCGTATAGGCAAGCAGCTTGCCGCGCCGGATCGGCATGCCAGACATGTAGGCCGCCGTTTCGGATGAACCGACAGCATAGGCCGCCCGGCCATAGACCGACCGGCTGAAGGGCACCCATATCAGCGCAACCACCGCCGCGAGTGCCGCGAGGCTCGCCGGGACGGCTCCGAATATCCGTCCCGTCAGGGCGTCCGCCAGACCCTCGTTAACTGAACCTCCCGGAAAAGGTCGCAGCAACAGGGCGACACCGAAATAGATCGCCCCCGTCGCAATCGTCGCCACGATCGGCTGCAGCCGCCCATATATGACGATGGCTCCATTGATCGCGCCGCACACAGCCCCGACGGCCAGGACGATAACGACGCCGAAGGTCGTTTCGAGCGGCGAGCCCACGACCAACCATGAGGCCAGGCAGTTGGTGAGAAGGAAGATCATGCCGACGGAGAGGTCAATGCCCGCGGTTATCACCACCATGGTTTGGGCCATCGCGACAAAGGCGAGCAGCACCCCCTTGTTGGCAGCCGTCTGAATAACGTTGGCTGTGAAACCAGCCGGATGGTTCGCCGTGTAGATGATGAACATCACCACGAAGATCGCAACCGCAGTCAGCGTGCCCCGGTGCTCGGCCAGTCGATACTGCCAGTCGTTCATAGCGCGGGCTCCTGATGGAATGGTTCCGCGGACGGGATGTTAAGCGCGCTCGCGATCAGGGCGCGCTCCGTTATCTCAGCTCCCACCAGTTCCCGCTTCACCGCCCCGTCATAAAGCACGAGGACCCGGTCGCAGCAGCCGATGAGCTCGGCATAGTCGGTCGAATAGAACAGGATGCCCGCGCCCGCGTCAGCCAGGCGCCGCAAGAGCAGATAGATCTCCTGCTTGGTTCCAACGTCGATGCCGCGTGTCGGATCGTTGAGGAGGACGATGCGTGGCTGCCGCATCAGCCATTTCGCGATGACGACCTTCTGCTGGTTGCCGCCCGAAAGTGCTCCAACGGGCGCATCAATATTCCCCGCCTTGATGGCGAGCAGCGTCATCATCTGATTGATGGCGCTCTCCTCTTTCGCGCTGTCGATGATCCCGCCGCGCGTCAGCCGGTCGAGCGACGCAAGCGAGAGATTGTCGCGCACCGTCATCGGCAGCATCAGCCCCTCGGTCTTACGGTCCTCCGGGATGAGCGCCATGCCGATACCGTGCCGGCGCGCCTGCGCGGGGCTGCTGATGCTGATCGGGCTGCCGTCGACGAGGACCGTGCCGCGCAGCCCGCGCAGGACCCCGAACAGCGCTAGAAGGAGATCACGCTGCCCCTGCCCGTCCAACCCGCCAAGACCGACGATTTCGCCCGAGCGGAGCGAAAACGAGATGTCGTGGAGCCGGTCCACCCAGGACAGATTTCGTGTTTCAAGCACTGGCGCAGTTTGTGCAAGCCGGCCCGGTTTAGGAGGGTAGACGCTGTGATACTCACGGCCGATCATCATCTCGATTACTTCGCCGTCACTCTTGGAGCCCGCCGCGTAGCTCGCGACCTTGCTGCCGTTGCGAAACACCGTGCAGTCGTCCGCAAGTTCCGCAATCTCGTTCATTCGATGCGAGATGTAGACAAGCGCCAGCCCTTCCGCACGCAATCGCTTCAGCACTGCAAAAACCTTCGAAACGTCGGCCGCAGTCAGCGCCGATGTCGCCTCGTCGAGGATGAGGATGCGCGGCTTGCGGGCTAGCGCCTTGGCAATCTCGACGATCTGCTTGCGCGACAGCGGCAGATCCTTGACCAGAGCCAGAGGATGGATGTCGACGGCACCGGCGCGCGCCAGCGCCTCCTCTGCCAGGCGCCTCTGGGCCTTGCGGTCGATCATGCCGAACCGCGTCGGCGGATTGGAAATGACGATATTGTCGGCAACGCTGAGTTCTGGGATCAACGACAACTCCTGGAAAACGCAGACGATCCCGGCGGCGTTGGCGGCAGCCGGCGAAGCGAATTTCACCGACTGTCCATCGAGCGTCATCTGGCCCTCGTCCGCAGCCACGACGCCGGCCATGATCTTGATGAGCGTCGACTTTCCGGCGCCGTTCTCGCCGAGTACGGCGTGGATGGCCCCTGCCCTGACCGACAGCGCGGCATTTTCAAGCGCGCGAACCCCACCATAGCGCTTCGATATCCCCTCCATGCAAAAGAGCGGTCCGCCATTTTCCATTGCGCTCTCCGGGAAACCGTTACGGACGACGGGCACCACACGGCTGACTGTGCGGTGCCCGTTCCTGATCGACCTACTTGTTTTCCTTGCTCTGCTTCATGATCTCCTGGGCGGAGAAATTAATGCCGCAGGTAGGGAAGGAATTACCGACGAAGAAATTGTCGGATTCGGACTGGAAGTAATCCTGGCCCTCCTTGAAATTTGGATCTTCGACAATGGCCAACGGCAACTTGACCGACTGCGGCACCACCTGTCCCTCGAGCGCGGCGATCGCCGTCTTGATGGC
The DNA here is from genome assembly GCF_003024455.1 of Ensifer sp. NM-2. Classification (NCBI taxonomy): domain Bacteria; kingdom Pseudomonadati; phylum Pseudomonadota; class Alphaproteobacteria; order Hyphomicrobiales; family Rhizobiaceae; genus Ensifer; species Ensifer sp. NM-2. Next base: position 4,362 of record NZ_PVZR01000017.1, on the reverse strand, counting down.
AACGGCCACCTGTGCGGGGCCGGTTCCAGCCGACGAGCATTTCAGGCCGTCGGCGGCATGTGCTGCGCAGAACTTGCGAAACCCGTTTTCGGTTTCGCCGCCAAACGGCACGAACGGATGTTTGGCGTCGATCATCGCCTGGACGATGCCGGTATCGCCACCCTGACCGGTAATGCCGTCAAAGGGACCGCTGGTGGCGATCGCATCCGCCGTCACCTTTTGGGCCACCGCGTCATCCCACTTTCCCATGACCTCGACGACTTCGAATTTCTTGCCCGATGCCTGGAGTTTCTCATGGATCCCATCGTGCCGGTCGGTGTCGACCGAAGTTCCGGCCACACCGCGCACCTCGAGTACCTTGCCGCCATTCGGCAGATGTTTGACGAGCCATTCGCCCCACAGTCCGCCGAGCCCCTTCTGGTCGACGTTCACGTTGATCGCGTCCTCGGTGTCGAGGATGTTATCGAAGGCAACCAGCACCACGCCGGCTTCCTTCGCCCGCTTGATGACGGGCGCGAATGCCGTCGGGTTCTGGGCGTTGACGACGATGGCGTCATAGCCGGAATCGATGAAGTTGTTGATCGCCGAGATTTGGGCGGGCACGTCCTCACCCGTCGATACGACCTTGAACTCCTTCAGCTTGGCCGCGACGTCGGGCTGAGCGGCATAGGCCTTGGCTGTCTGCACCATCTGGATACGCCAGGTGTTGGCAATGTAGCCGTTCGCAAGAGCGATGCGGTATGGGCCGTCCTTTTTCGGAAACTTGAAGAATTTGGTGTCTGCCGACCAGGGCGCGAAACATTCCGGCTCCGCCGCGGGCCCTGAAACCACTTCCGGCTCTGCGTAGGCGGCCGATCCCAACATGAAAAAGGCAGTGGCAGCAACGATGCCGCCAGCGAGTGACTTCACCATCGACATTTCCTCCCATTGGCGCGCCACTGATTTTGTTCTCCGGTTCGAGAGGGAACTCTTCCCCCGGAACGGCACGAACTTCTCTGGCACCGGCACGCTGGATGCCTGCTTTCACCATTGACGAGGCGCTCTGGTCTCCTCCCGAAAACACCGCTGTCTCTTAATTAGGTAGCGCTACCACAAAAAATTGTAAAGTAACATTTGCGGATTACCGAGAACCGAACTTCCCAATTTTCAGTTGAATTTCGGCGACGATCGACACCGATGCAGGAAGGCTATTCACTTCCGTGATGTTAGCGCTATCATGCCGCGGTCAGAGTGCGATCGTTGCCGCATGAGGGTACCCATGGCCGAGGATTTCGAGATCGTAGACCAGCGCTTTGCCAGCCTGGTCAACCACAGCGCCCGAGTGGAACAGCTCTACACGGGGTGTCGCTGGGCCGAAGGGCCGGCCTATTTCGCCGCCGGGCGCTATCTGGTGTGGTCGGATATCCCCAATGACCGGATGCTGCGTTATGACGAAACCGACGGGCATGTCAGCATCTTTCGCCAACCGTCGAACTTTGCGAACGGCAATACCACCGACCGGCATGGCCGTCTGGTGACCTGTGAGCACGGTGGCCGCCGTGTCAGCCGCACCGAACATGACGGGAGCATCACCACTGTCGCCGATCGCTGGAACGGCAAGCGGCTCAACTCGCCGAACGACGTCGTCGTGCGATCAGACGGGTCGATCTGGTTCACCGATCCCGCCTACGGCATCGAGTCCGATTACGAGGGCCACAAGGCCGAAAGTGAAATCGGCGCCTGCCACGTCTATCGTGTCGACCCGGCGACGGGCGCGGTTGCGGCCGTCATTACCGACATGGTGCGGCCGAATGGCCTCGCCTTTTCGCTTAACGAAAAAGAGCTCTACGTCGTCGACACCGGCCGGACGCATGGGCCCGACCTTCCTGCGCATATGCGCGTCTTCGATGTGAACGAGCCGGGCGCGATATCGGGCGGGCGGGTCTTTGCCGATTGCACCGTAGGCCTCTTTGACGGGTTCCGCCTGGACGACGAAGGGCGGATCTGGACAAGCGCCCGCGACGGCATCCATTGCTACCACCCGGACAGCACCTTGCTCGGCAAGGTGAGAGTGCCGGAAAACACCGCCAATTGCGTGTTCGGCGGGCCTAAGCGAAATATCCTCTACATCTGCGCGACCAGCTCGCTTTATGCCGTTCGACTGATGGTCAACGGCGCAAGACTCGACTGAGGCAGGAGGCCAGCCATGCCGTTCGTGCGGATCACCATCGTGCGCGAGACCCTCGCCGACGATCCTGCGGCCAAGAAGGCGGCAATCAGCAGCCAGGTCATTGTGGCGATTGCCGAGGCAACCGGATTATCCGAGCGCGAAATCTCCGTCGTCTTCGATGAGGTGGGCGCAGGGAACTGGTATGTCGGCCGCATCGATGTCGGGACCCTGCGCTCACGCAGCCAGCAGGAGTCGACGTGAAGGACGACATCACTTCCAAAGACCAGAGCCGGAAGGCAAGCCGACGCGGCAGTGGGAGGCCAACCATAGCCGACGTCGCAAAGCTGGCAGGGGTTGCCGCGATTACCGTGTCGCGCGCGCTACGCGATCCGTCGCTGGTTTCGGCCGAACTGCGCGCGGAGATCGATACGGCGGTGGTCCAGCTCGGCTATGCGCCCGACCCCAATGCGCGCGCGCTTGCCTCCTCCCGAGCCGATGTGATCGGTGTTCTCGTGCCGTCACTGACAAACATCGTCTTCGCCGACACGGTGAGAGGCATCTATGACGAGCTCGGCGACGGTCCGTTGCAGATACAGATGGGCAATACCCACTATTCGCCCCGGGAAGAGGAACGGCTGATGCGGATGTTTTTGAGCCAGCGGCCATCGGCGCTGATCGTGTCCGGCATCGACCAGACCGAAACGACCCGCAAACTCCTCGAGAGCGCGGATTGCCCTATCGTGCAGATCATGGAGTATGGCGACGATCCGGTCGATATGCTGGTCGGGTTCTCCCACTTCGATGGCGGTAAGGCGGCGACCAACCATCTGATCGAGGCTGGATATCGCCGAATAGGCTTCATCGGAGCGCGAATGGATCCTCGCTCGCAGCGTCGCCTCGCCGGTTACCGCGCGGCTCTGGAGACCGCTCAGCTCTTTGATCCCAAGCTGGTAACCACCACGCTGACGCCTTCACGCGTATCGCTCGGTGCGCCGCTCCTGGCCGATGCGCTTGCCAAGGTCGCCGATCTTGATGCGGTCTTCTGCAACAATGATGACCTTGCCATGGGCGTGCTGTTCGAATGCCAGCGGGCGGGTATCGCCGTGCCGCACAGCATGGCAATCTGCGGCTTCAACGATCTCGACATGATGCACGTCGCCTATCCGTCGCTCACCAGCGTACGCACGCCGCGCTATGAAATCGGCCGGCGCTCGGTGCAGATGGTGCTGGATCGACTTGCCGGCCGGCCAATTGAATCGCCGATCGTCGACTTGGGCTTCGAGCTTCAGGTTCGCGAAAGTACGGCGCGATGAAACGGCACATTCTCAAGGATCGGCCGCAGCGCACAATCCAGATGATACATTATGCGATTTTCGAGGCGCATAGCGGCAACATCGGCTGCGCGGAGACCTCTCGCTGCCACTAGACCGTATGTTCGTGGGGTGAAGGTGGCCGCCCCCGCGGTAAGCTGAATTCGGGGGTTGCTCTGGATAGGCCGGAGCCGAGCCCCACGCTTAGCGAGGGCGAACCATGAAAGAAGATAGCGTAATTTTCATCGGCTTGGATACGTCCAAGCTGAAGATTTCGGTGGCGGTTGCGGATGGATTGCGCAACGGCGAGGTGCGGTTTTTCGGCGACATCCCCTCGGATCCGGCGTCGGTGGCATCGATGGTCAACAAACTTTCAAAGCGCGGAGCCAAGCTTCACTTTTGCTACGAGGCCGGTCCCACGGGTTACGGTCTTTATCGCCAGATTGTCGAACTGGGGCATGACTGCGTGGTGGTGGCACCGTCGCTGGTTCCCAAGCGTGCGGGCGACCGAGTGAAGACAAACCGCCGGGATGCCGTAAGCCTGGCGCGCCTGCATCGCGCGGGCGAGCTGACCGCGGTCTGGGTTCCGGACGAAGCTCATGAGGCGATCCGCGACCTGGTACGGGCTCGCGAGGCTGCCAACGACGCGTTGAAGCAGGCACGTCAGCAACTTCAGTCTTTCTTGTTGCGTCATGGCCGGATCTATACCGGCCGCACGCCTTGGACGCGTGCCCATACAAGATGGCTAACACGCCAGGCCTTCGATCACCCGGCCCACCAAATCCTGTTGGCAGAATATTGCCAGGCCATCGAGGATGCCGGCGTGCGTCTGGACAGGCTGACCCAGCTGGTGGTGGAGACCGCGGCATCCTGGTCGATGGCCCCGGTTGTGGCCGCCTACCA
>NZ_PVZR01000179.1:0-375 GCF_003024455.1 Ensifer sp. NM-2 | reverse complement strand
TGATGATCGAGGGACAGTCACGCTTCCGGCCTTTCGGCTTACCTTATTGGGGTTTCGAAGATCTCAACAAGGGAGTTGGAAGCATGACTGCCTCTTATGATTACCATATCGGCGTCGACTACCACAAATCCTATAGTCATCTGGTGGTGCAGGACAGCAGCGGCAAGACGCTCAGATCGGGCCGGGTGAAGAACGATCGCCAGTCGCTCGGTGGGTTTCTCGAACGCTACCGCGAGAACTCGCATGCCGTGGTCGAGGCGACGCGCAACTGGATGGTGATGTACGACTGGCTCGACGACATTTGCGATGATGTCGTTCTCGCCCATCCCTTGAAGGTCAAGGCGATTGCCGACGCCAAGATCAAGACCGACAAGA
>NZ_PVZR01000178.1:0-377 GCF_003024455.1 Ensifer sp. NM-2 | reverse complement strand
CCACCGAAAGCTCGGGATTGACCTGCTTCAACCGGATCGCAGCCGAAAGCCCCGCAGGCCCCGCGCCGACGATCACCACGTCGAACTCCATACTCTCGCGCTCGGGTAGATCCATCGCCTCGCTCATGTCCTCGCTCACAGCGCCTTTTCGAGCTCCGGCAGGGCTTCGAACAGGTCGGCGACGAGGCCGTATTCGGCAACCTGGAAGATCGGCGCCTCCTCGTCCTTGTTGATGGCGACGATCACCTTTGAGTCCTTCATGCCGGCCAGATGCTGGATCGCACCGGAGATGCCGCAGGCAATGTAGAGATCTGGGGCAACCACCTTGCCGGTCTGGCCGACCTGCCAGTCGTTCGGGGCATAACCGGCGTCGACTG
>NZ_PVZR01000177.1:0-379 GCF_003024455.1 Ensifer sp. NM-2 | reverse complement strand
CTGCGGCCTTCAGGTTATGAGCCTGACGAGCTACCGGGCTGCTCCACCCCGCGCCATCTCGGTAAACCGCTATGCGGTTTATCCGGTGCGTAAACCGCTGTGCGGTTTATCGCGATAAGGTAAATCCCTTTGGGATTTACGGTCTGTGCCGAGCAAATCCGACGGATTTGTCTCGCGTAAGGGACGTTCTGATTTTACCTAAGCAAAAAGGCCGCTTGTAGGCGGCCCTTGCGTTTCGGCTTGGCCGAGCGTTTGTTCAGAGAAGATTTTCGGTTTGTTTTCGCCGCTGCCTTGTCCTTCTCGGCTATGCCTCGAAGGGGAGCGGCGGTTTTTTTATCTTGCGTTTTGCAGACCTGGCAGCGACCTACTCTCCCGCGTC
>NZ_PVZR01000176.1:0-379 GCF_003024455.1 Ensifer sp. NM-2 | reverse complement strand
TTGCCGTTGGTGATCGAGACGGTTGGGGCTGTAGCTCAGCTGGGAGAGCACCTGCTTTGCAAGCAGGGGGTCAGCGGTTCGATCCCGCTCAGCTCCACCATTCGATTGGTGTTGAACTGGCGGAAAGGTATCCTTGGAGAAATAAAAGTTTGCATCGGCTTAGGGCCTGATGCCTGTTCTGATTACATTGTGAAGAGAAGATATGTCTGGAAGCTTCCAGGTGTTGAAGATGGTCGAAAGATCGTTGGAGACGTCCGAGCCCAGTCCTTATGAAACCATGGAAGGTCTAGCCGACCGGATATGGAAGAGGGGCTGGAGGTAGGAAGGAAGCTTGTCTTATGGGCATGATCATTGTTTGGGTGTTCTTCGGAGCGCCCTT
>NZ_PVZR01000175.1:0-383 GCF_003024455.1 Ensifer sp. NM-2 | reverse complement strand
ATTCTCCATCGCGCCGGCCTGCCGAAGGGCGTGCTGAACCTGGTGATGGGCAAGGGCTCGGTCGTCGGCCAGACGATGCTCGACAGCCCCGACATCCAGGCGATCACCTTTACCGGCTCGACCGGCACCGGCAAACGCGTGGCACTGGCCTCGGTCGAGCACAATCGCAAGTACCAGCTGGAGATGGGCGGCAAGAACCCGTTCGTGGTGCTCGACGACGCCGATCTTAGCGTTGCCGTCGAAGCCGCCGTCAACTCCGCCTTCTTCTCCACCGGCCAGCGTTGCACCGCGTCGTCGCGGGTGATCGTGACCGAAGGCATTCACGACCGGTTCGTGGCGGCGATGGGCGAGCGCATGAAGGGGCTCACCATCGACGACGCGCT
>NZ_PVZR01000174.1:0-398 GCF_003024455.1 Ensifer sp. NM-2 | reverse complement strand
ATAAGCAAGATGACCGTCCACACGGACAGGACGATGCCGGCGATCCAATTGATCCGTTTGGTCTGATCCCTGTTCGTTCTCGGGATTATCAGGGCGGCGAGTATAAGGACGAGAACAGCGCACAGCATTGGAATCCAGAAAAGCCATCGATGGCCCAGCAGTGCCACGATCGGTCCGGCCACCACTAGCCCGATGGCCGTCGACGCACCCAACAGGGACGATGCGGTGGCGATGGACGGAGCGACCTTTTGAGACGGGAATTCGTCGCGGATAATCCCGAAGGTCAGTGGCAAGACGCCTCCGCCAATTCCCTGGACGGCACGGGCGACGATGAGCATAGATATGTCGTTGCTTAAGGCAGCGATGATGGACCCTGCGGCTAGAAATCCTAGGGTTAA
>NZ_PVZR01000173.1:0-399 GCF_003024455.1 Ensifer sp. NM-2 | reverse complement strand
CAGCCATATGGCTAATGATTCATGGAGCGGCCAGGATAAAGCCCAACACTTCCTCGCCTCAGCCATGCTTTCCGCCGCAGGCAACGAATATGCCCAGCATCAGGGCTATAGCCGCGACCGGAGTGCCGCTATAGGCTTTATGTTTTCCGTGAGCTTAGGGGCATCGAAGGAGCTATGGGACAGCCGCCCGTCAGGGAGCGGCTGGAGCTGGAAAGATTTTGCCTGGGATGTGGCAGGTGCCACTACCGGCTATGCGGTATGGCAGCTGGCACATCAGTAATGCTACAAACGTAGCCCCTTGCCTTTACGATGCAGCGTCAGGGAGACCAGGAAGGCAATCGCGCCCATGACGGTCACGTACCAGTAAAAGGCGTGCTCAATTCCCGCTGATTTTAGCGA
>NZ_PVZR01000172.1:0-400 GCF_003024455.1 Ensifer sp. NM-2 | reverse complement strand
CCCCAGGACCAGACGGTGCTCGCCAACGAGCAGGTGGTGGACGGCCGCTGCGAGCGCTGCGGCACCGAGGTCACCAAGCGGACCCTGAACCAGTGGTACTTCCGCATCACCGACTACGCGGACGCGCTGCTGGACGACATGGACCAGCTCACCGGTCACTGGCCCGAGCGCGTGCTCGCCATGCAGCGCAACTGGATCGGCCGCTCCGAGGGCGCCCACGTTGACTTCCAGGTCGAGGACGGCCCCGTCGTCACGGTCTTCACCACCCGGCCGGACACGCTGTACGGCGCGACCTTCATGGTGGTCGCCGCCGACGCCCCGCTGGCCGCCGAGCTCGCCGGCGACGACGTGCGGGCCGAACTCGAGGCGTACCGCGAGGACCTGAAGAAGGTCTCGGACA
>NZ_PVZR01000171.1:0-401 GCF_003024455.1 Ensifer sp. NM-2 | reverse complement strand
CGAGCGGCGGCGGCGTCCCCGTCATCGGCGCTCAGGCAGGCCGCGTTGAAGAAGATCCGGGCGGATTTCGCCCGACGTCGGCTGGAGCGGGAGTCACGTCTGGCCCGCGCCACCCCACCTCCCCTAAACTGAGGTGAGATAAACACAAGAGGGACATGGGGGAGCAGGCTGTGCCTACTGCCTGATGAGACCCCTGAAACCACCATCTTGAGGCGGAGACACGACGATGCGCACTCTCAAAGGCCTGGGAGCACTGCTGGTGCTGCTGCTGCTCATGGTCGGCATCCCAGCAGCCCTGATCCTGTTCGCCGGCAACCCGATCCCCACCATGCCCGAGCTGCAGCAGGCACTGACCGGCGTCGACTTCGGCGGCACCTTCCTGCTCGGCACCATCCTGCCGC
>NZ_PVZR01000170.1:0-402 GCF_003024455.1 Ensifer sp. NM-2 | reverse complement strand
CCAGCCGACGAACTTGTGGGGCGAGATCGCCTGCAGGAACACCGCCAGGATCGCATAGAGCGTCACATCCACGGCGTTCGGCAGGATGTACCAGAAGAGGTACTTCTCCAGCTGAAGATCGGTGAAGCCTTTGGAGAGCTGGGCGAGGATCGCGCCGAGGACGGCGAACGCCAGGGTGGAGATGAGCACCAGCGCGATCGCCGCCGTCTTGGGAACCACGAACGTCCAGTCGGGCGCGGCCGTGGCGTCGACGATCTCGTGGGTCTTGCGGTCGCGCTCGCGCCAGACGAGCTCGCCTGAGTAGTAGATGGCGATCAGGATGACGATGAAGGTGAAGGCGCCCTCGACCGTCTGGATGGCCCAGCGGGTGACGGGATAGATGTCCGCGCCCTGAACCTCCGC
>NZ_PVZR01000016.1:0-180527 GCF_003024455.1 Ensifer sp. NM-2 | reverse complement strand
TCAATCCGCTGCAGGTCACGCTCGCTCATCGCAATCAATCCCATCCGCAATCTCCCAGGTCATCAAAACCCGGGGAGAGTGACATTCTTACTTTGCAGGATCAGGACACTTCAACTTTGCGGCTACAACAACGGATCGCATAAGGTATCTTATGGAACTCAAATGCGCCTTACTGCGGGTCGTTCAGAGTGAACCACTGAGCCAGCTTACGCGCCCCTCCATCTCAAGTATGGATTGGGACGCGCAATCTGTTCATAGCATTCTGTTGCCGTGGGAAAACGACTACTGTTGAAGCCCAGGGTAAGCCCAGACACCCGATACACGCATCAGATCCCGGTAGATTACCAACCGTTCGTCAGCGCCCACCTTTGCTGCCTCCTCCTGAGACGGTGCGTCCAGCGCATTCAGTGGCACGACAGTGGTCGGCAAATCACGTTGCGTCAGGGCATCTTCCATGACCGTACGAGCACGGCGCATATGGCTTGAGCTTGTCACCAAAATTACGGTATCGGCCTGGTGCCGCACCAGGAGATTGGCAGCGTTGACAACATTGCCGATCGTATCTTTTGATTTGTCCTCAATGATGATGCGATCACGGCTGATGCCCTTGTCGACCAGCCACTTAGACATGATGTCACCCTCGGTGACGCCGTTCTTCGGCACTCCGCCACTCACCATCACGAGCGCTGTGGGATTAGCTTCAGCAGCTTTCAATGTCACTTCGAGGCGGTCAAGCAGAGTTTGCTGGGCTGTGCCGTCGTCCGCCAACGCATATCCGAGCGCGACCACCATCACCTTGCCAGGCAGCGTCGGTACATCGAAGTTTGGCTTTTCTGCCATGATCTGCTCTGCGCGGATAAAACGCTTGCGATACACCTCTGCTTGTTCGCGATCGAGCCCTGCGAGAGCTTGATGAGCGAGCGCCACGTTGGTCTCATCGCCACGAATCCGAGCAATGGCCTCCAACCAGCTTTGGGCGTCAAAGGCCGTCGGATCTTTTTCGAGGATCCCCTGGAATGTCGTCTGCGCCTCGTCCAGTTTTTTCTGAATGATCTGGGTCGATGCGACGGCGTACTGAAAATCCAGTCGCTCAGGAGCTAACGTCGACGCCTCCTTGAAAGCCGCCTCCACGACATCGTATTTGCCGTGAAGGGTGATCCCCTTGAAGACTTCGGCTTCGGCTTTTTTGACGTCGCCGCCCGACCAGTAATATTGCATGCCCGTGTCGACCAACTGCTTGATGCGGTCGGCATTGGCCTGATCAAAGGCACTGACTGGAACGGCCGAAATAAAGCAGGCCGTTGCTGCCAGGACGCCCAGAATGTAGCGTCTCGCCCCACCCTGCGCGCGTGTGGCAGCTGGTGCGACCTTGATCGGTCCCGTCATGACGGCAAAAATGGATCTCAGCTTCATTTAACTCTCCCAGTTTTCCGCTGACCGGCCGAGCCTACTGACGACCGGATCGAAATGTACTTTCCGTGATCACGACCGAACCGTTACATTTATAAGAGGTTCGGTCCATGTAGTAAGACCAAAAACTGACCACTTGTCCAGTCAACGGCCATGATTTCCAAATCACTGGCAGAAGAATCCAGCAATAGGAATTATAATACAATATGATAGGATATGTCTGGATAGACGAATTGACGGTGTTGGACTGACGGCAATCGTTGATTGGTACTGTATTGGTATTTTCACCCAACAGCCGACCTTTCACCAACCCCGTGGCGGACTTGGCCGTCACCCACAACGCTGGCCGCTTTTCAACTACGAGGCTTTCCAGATCCGAAGCGTAGCAGGCAGACAGTGGATCGCCGCTGAACTCCGGCGCGTTGGATGGAGGAGACGGGACGTGTAATGGATATCGTCGATGGCTCAATGCCGACCACAGACATGAACAACGTTGGTTACGACCTCATTCTGGAGAAGCCAGCCAATCTCAAGTTCTGTGATCAGGTTCGCTCCTAACCCAATCAGTTAGCCGCCCGGTCGATCGCGCAAATAATGTGATCGACCGGCAAGGTCTTTGCCGGCACTTTTGACGGCGTGCTGTGGCGGATTTTGCCCTCATGGGTCTCGGGCTATTCACGATTCTATGCGGCCTGTTCCAGTTCGCGCCGCCGCGTCGACCAGCTTACGCCGACCAAGGTATCGGAAGTGCCTCAATGAGGTATAGATTGGCGTTGCCGCGCTTTCTAATATTCCTGGGCGTGGCTTCCCCGCCAACGCGACGTCGTACGCCTTCGCGACGAGGGCGGCGCCCGCTTGCCGCCAAGCGATCGGCGCCGCCCACCTCTTCAAGGCAGATCTGCAATGTGACTGCAGCCAGAGTTCGCTACGATGGCTGTGAACCTGGCGCTGGGCGTGATCAGCGATGCTGCCGATAACTTAACGTCATCCTCCGGGGAAAGCGGGGTGGCGATGAACGCGGCCATTGGTGCATGCGAGCATATTGAGGCGCATGGATATACCGGGGTCTCCAGAGACGCTACAATCGCGTTTGGGTGCGGGGCGTCGAAAGAGCACAGAGAAGGCTATGCATAAGTTCACCGTCACTATCAACGAAGAGTTCGCGGCTGATACCGCCGAGGAGGCTGCCTTGCTTATGTATCAGGAGCTGACCAATCGGCCGCCGCCTCTGTCCTATTCGGTCACAGATGAGGCAAAGATCACCACTGGCCTCACGCTGGATCGGAAAAAGGCCGACGAGTTTGCCAGTGTCGATCACACCGCCGACCCCGGCAACTGGTGACGGACAGCTCGCCCAAAGGAGAGCAATCGGCGTCCTCATTGAACATTGAATGCGTATCGATCAATCGACGGTTCACGCAACGCTTGCGAATGCGATGAGTTGGAGCGCTTGACGACGCTATACCCTTGGATCGCTCATACCCCCTGAGTGTGGACGCCTTTCGAAGGCAATCGAAAGATGTGGAAACCGCTGTCGATCGCGTTGTCCTGTCAGGGTCAGGGTGAAATGTTTCGCATGGAGCGCTGAGGCATCTGAGTCGCATCGTCAAGCAAAGGTCCGAGACAGATTTATTGTCAGGCCACAAATCGACCCGGCCGCCTCCTCAACCCGCCGCCGCAAGCATCAGTAAAATATAGGAGGACTGCATATTGGCCGCAGCCACGTTTCACCCGAATGTCATGAGGCCCAACGGCATTTCCTCGCAGATTGCGGCAATTTCTATCTGCAGCCTATCTGCCTTGACCGCGATTTATTATGTCGCACCGGCGCCCAGTTTGCCTTGGAGCGACGCTTCCGTGGAACTCGCGCCTGATACCGACCCTTCAAAAGGCACGGTTGCCCCGAGCCCTCCAAAGTTCGAGATTGTGTTCAGCGACGGCGATCGCGGGCTGATGGTCTATGGCGGATATGTCTATGTCGTCCGACTCGGTGACAAGCTGCCTGATGGTCGCCGGGCGATAGGGTTCGAAAAGCGGGAAGGAAGTTGGTCCGCAATGACACTCTAGGACACGTTTCCGACGTCGCCTTTGTGGATGTTAATGGATTGTTAACGCTCACGGAAGGCGCACGGGCCCTGCCCTCCCCGGTGCCATTGCCTGTCATGGTGAACTGGCGCAACCCTTTCGTTAAGGACTTGTAAACCAGTGTTTTTGGGTGGTGCATGATGATGAACGAAACTTTTTACAATGGCGTGCCGGAGATCGAAACCGGCCCTGTTCCGTTGGAAAGCGCCCCGATTGGCGAACATGCCGTGCAGGGCATCCCGCTTGTCATCGAGGTAGTCCTTGGCCGCAGCAGGCTGACTGTGGCCCAGCTTTCCAAGCTGCATCGGGATGATCACATAGATCTCGATACAAATTTTGGAGACCCGGTCGACCTCAAGGTCAATGGCACGGTCATTGGCCGAGGTGAGATCGTTTTCAACGAATCCAAGACCGCCATCGGCGTGAAGATCGTAGAGATTTCTCACGGCAGGCGCCGGTAATTGTAATCGCCCGGTTTCAGCCGTGAAACCAGCCATGCCACAAATGCAATATTTGGTTGTATTTCGAACAAGTATGGCAGGACTGGAACGAACGCCGAATGGGCAAGGGGTAGCAGTGTCAGCCTGTTGCCGTGGCCAGGGGCACGGCCTTGCCGAGGTCGTCGTCCATCAAACAGGACTCGAGACGTAACAAGAGCGCCGCGAGCTTTTCCCACGGCGTCTCGGTTGGCCACGTGTGGACGCCTGGTACCCGATCCTATCGAAGCGGCAAGGCCACCGGGCGGATTGGCGCCGCATCCGCGCCGCGGAATTTCAAGGACGCGCCGACAAATGCGAACTCATCTCGATGACCACGTGCTCGACGTCGTCTCCGAGGGCTTCGGCGTTTCCATCCGCGTGCGTGCGACGCTTACGGATTCATCTTTGATTGCCAGGCGGCTTGGTGAAGTCGAGCAATTCATCTGTGCAGCGCCTGCCTATATCTCGGCAAATGGCACCCCGACCGAGGTCAGCGATCTCAAGCATCATCATTGCCTCGCCTACCGGCTTGCCGACCAACCGGGGAACTGGGTGCTGGAAGGTCCCTATGGGACGACAAGCATCGAATTGCCCGCGCGTTTCATCGCGGACAATAGTCTGATGTTATGTCAGATGATCCAATCCGGCATCGGCATCGGTGCCTTGCCGTCCTTCATCGCCAAGCCGCCGCTTGATGGCGGCAAGCTCGTGCGGATTTTGCCGCAGCAAAAACTTGCCCGGCGCAGCATCTACGTGGTCTACCCGATCAACCGCCTTCTGCAGTCGAAAGTGAAGGTTTTTACCGAATTTCTAGCCGGCGAGCTACGGAAAGCCGGTTTCTAGACCAGGCTTTTAGCTGACGGGCAAAGTGATCAGCATCGGCCCCTCACGACCTCCTACCATCGTCATCTCTAAAACCGGAGGCGATGGCGCGCGGTGCAGCCAGTGCCTCACACTGGCGATCACGCAATTTTGCAATGCCGGGCCTCGCCTCCGCCGCGCTTCGACCGATAATGAGCGGAAACGAACCGGAAATCCGCCGATGCGCAATGCGATACTCAGGGCCGCACAAACCCCGATCCTGCTGGCGTTCATATCCGTGAGCGCCTTTGCGACCGACGTGCCTCGGTCGGGCGATCCGGTCTTCGACCGCGTCATCACGTTGGTGAATTCGGAGTTTCACGACGAAAATGCGCTCGATCGCTTCAACGCAGCTGCAAAAAAAGAAATCGAAAGCGCGGTACCCGCGCTGTCCACGACGGGTTCCACAGCCCGCGTGGATGCGGCTATCGAAACGGCGCTGGCCAGCCTGCAAGCCTCCCACAATGGCCGTTTCAAATCGGACACGATTGCGTACTTCGAGTTGAGCGACATCTTCCGCTTCGCTATCCGTGATGACCTGCGACGGTTGTTTCCGCCCGATGGAGAAGTGAACTACGCCGGCATCGGCATGGTCACGCAGTTAATAGGCGATGCCCGGTTCGTGACTGATGTCTATGATGGTTCTCCGGCAGCAAAGGCGGGGATCGTCATGGGCGACGAGATCCTTGCCGTCGATGGTAAGCCCTATCGCGAGATCGCCTCCTTTCAAGGCAAGGTCGGGCAATCGGTTGACGTCCGTCTGCGCCGTAAGGCTGATGCGGCGCTGACAAGCATCAAGGTTGCGGTCGAACGGCTGCGCCCGCTCCCAACATTCGAAAAGGCGATCAAGGACAGCGTCGCAGTGAGCGAACGGGACGGGAGAAAGATCGGCTATGTGAGATTCTGGACGCTTTCGACGCGCGATGGGCTGGATATCGCGGCGCGCGAGCTTTCGACCGGTCGCCTGAGCAATGTCGACGGGTTGGTCGTCGACCTCCGCGGGCGTTGGGGCGGTGGCGCTGCGGACGCCGCCGAACTGTTCGTCGGCGACACGCCGTCGTTCCGATTGATCCCGCGGCGCGGAAAGGACACGCTGGCAAATGTTCGCTGGCGCGGGCCGGTGGTGGCGCTGGTCGATGAGGGCACGCGCAGCGGGCTCGAGCTTTTCGCCTACGCGCTGAAGATCAATGGCATTCCGCTTGTGGGCGAGCGAACCGCCGGCGCGCTGTTGGCTGGCCGCGCCTATACATTGCCCGACAACAGCCTCCTTGAAATTGCCGTTTCCGATGCGGTCATCGACGACAATGTTCGGCTGGAAGGAAACGGGGTCGCCCCGGACATTCGCGTCGCCCTGCCCGTCGCCTATGCCGCCGGCCGAGATCCGCAACGGGAAGCCGCAGTCACGGAGATGATTCGGCTTCTGGCCGACGGCACCTCGGACCGCATCGTCACGCCACGTCAACCGTCGCTGACGCGGTGACAACGAACGTCACGCCCTGGGGTTTGCGGGCCATTCAGGCAGCTGCGCTCGCCCGGACGATTTCCCGGCCAAGCCGGACGACCTCGTCGACGAGCAACTTCAAGTCCTGGCGTCTGGTGCGGTTATTGTTGATCGCGACCCTCAGACAGTGTTCTCCATGCACGGTCGTGTCTGAAAGCCCCGCCGTGTCCTCGTCTGCCCTTATCTTCGTGTTCCCGTGACAATCGTCGCAGTAGAACGTAACTCGACCTTGTTGCCGCGCATGGACCGACGCGCCAAATCAAGAACCTCATTTTTGATCGCCTCATGCGTCGCGGCGTCCGCCTGAGCCAGCCCCGCGACCACGGGCGCCGCTATTTCGGTCATGAAGGTCCAATACCGTTCGGGAGACTCGTGCACCATCACCGTTGAGATCTCCCGCTCATCGACATCTTGCAAACCTGCGTCGGCGAATGCCGCCGACATCATGCCCGCGGCTGCGCAACGAAACAGGCCGGGCGCGCCGGGCATCGGCGCGGGCAAAGTCACGTGCCGCGCGATCGTTGCCATTATTGTCGTCGCCCAGGGATTTTTTTCAGGCCCGCTCCAAACAGCAGCACAAACACGCGCGCCAGGTTTCGCGACACGACTGAATTGTCGCGCCGCCGCGCCGACATCCGGGAAAAACATGAACCCGAACCGGCATAGTACCGCGTCGAAGGATTTATCGGCAAAAGGCAGACTGCCGGCGTCGCATATCTCGGTCGTGAAATTGCTGAGACCGCGATGTCGGGCATTCTCGGCGGCCACCTGGAGCATGCGCTCGGACAGGTCTGTTACCGTCACTCGACCCTTCGGGACCAAAGCGGCGGCCGTTAACCCCGGTTCGCCGGTGCCAGCCGCGACATCGAGAACATGGTCACCATCCCTAAGCTTGGCCTGGTGGATCATTGCATCGCCGAACGGAGCGAGCCAGCCCAGAACCAGTTCGTCCCATTTCTGCCAGCCGGTTGAAAACCGGTCCCAGATATCCTTCTGCTGCTCACGGATGTGGTCGAGATTGTTGGACATGCACGTTCCTCCCGTGGATGCGCTCTCGTGTCTCGTCGATCGGAACTATGAACCCTCTTTATATGGATACAATCAGTTTCATGCCTTTTGGGGCGCGTGCCGCACTGTCGTCCAGCCCCTTGTTGAATTGAGTTTTGCAGCCCGAATGCTGTTGCTTGGGCAACAGGGGCCACCCAAATTGCCCTCTGCTGATTTGGATAACGACAATCGGCGCTAGGGAGACCGGGCTCGGCAGGCTATATTTCCCGCGTGGAGATCGTGACGGAGAGATTCGCATCGATGCCGAACCCAACAAACGGCAAGAACAATGGTCGGGTAGAGGCCAACGACGAACAACCCCTTAGCGCCCAGTTACGGATGATGCATGCAGCCTTCATGGCTTCGCCGCTCCGAAACCGGATCATCTGGCTCGCCCTTGGTATCCTGACCGTCATCGTCACCACGGCCTTCGGTCAGATCATCCTCAATCGATGGTACAAGCCGTTCTACGACACGCTGGAAAGACGTGACCTCCCGGCCTTCCTGCACCAGCTCGTTGTCTTCGCCCAGATCGCCGGAGCTTTGCTCGTTTTCAATGTTCTGCAGACATGGCTCGGCCAGCTTGTTCGGCTGAAGCTCCGCGAAGGCCTGACACTCGATCTCATCCACGAATGGATGAAGCCGGCGCGCGCGTTCCGGCTGGCCAATGCCGGCGCCATCGGCATCAATCCAGACCAGCGCATACACGAGGATGCACGTCATCTGTCAGATCTCTCCGCCGGGCTGACGATTGGGCTGATCCAATCCGGCATCCTGCTGGCCGGCTTCATCGGCGTGCTCTGGTCGCTGTCGGACGGGTTCGTCTTTCACATCTCGGGCATGGCCATCAACATTCCTGGCTACATGGTCTGGGCTGCCATTCTCTACGCGGGCACGGCGTCATGGCTGAGCTGGCTCGTCGGGCGGCCATTGGTCAAGCTCAACGGCGAACACTACGCACGCGAGGCGTCGCTGCGCTTCTCGCTGATGCGCATCAACGAACACATCGAGGCGGTCTCGCTGTCATCGGGCGAGACGAACGAGAAACGCCGGTTGCAGGCAGATCTCGCGTCCGTTCTGGAGATCAGCCAGAGCCTGCTGCTCGCCGTTACGCGGCTGACCTGGGTGACGGCCGGTTATGGCTGGATCACTGTTGTCGCACCGATCGTCATCGCCTCGCCGGTCTATTTTGCCGGCGATCTCAGCTTCGGCGGCCTGATGATGGCCGTGGGCGCCTTCAACCAGGTGCACGCATCGCTGCGCTGGTTCGTCGACAACATCGGTGCCATTGCCGACTGGCGCGCGACATTGATGCGCGTCGCCGCGTTCCGCTCAGCCCTGCTCGTCGTCGACGACCGGCATGAAGGCGACAAGCGCATCGAGTTCGTTACGGCTGATGGACCGCAGATGATGTTCGATCATATCGAGATTGTCTCGGCCGCCGGCTGCATCAAGCTTTCGGAGCCCAATGTCACCATCAATCCTGGTGAACGCGTGCTTGTCACCGGTGCGGCGGAGGTGGAAAAAGCGCCCTTCTTCCGCGCCATTGCAGGTCTCTGGCCCTGGGGGCATGGCCGCATCTCGCTGCCGATCGATGATGGCCTCGCCTTCGTTCCCCGCTCGCCGTATTTTGCGCCGGGCACGCTGGAAGAGGTGCTTGCCTACCCGAAGACGCCAGACAGCTTCAAGAACGGCGAACTTAGCGGCGTGCTTTCCAAGGTCGGCCTCGGCCGCCTCGCCGATCGTCTCGACCAGGACATGCGCAAGAAGCTCAATCTGAGCGAGGTCGAGATGCGTCTTCTGGCGATCGCCCGCCTTGGTCTGCACAAACCGCGGTGGCTGATCATCGACGAGGCGTTGGATACACTGGAAGACGATGCCTATCGCAAGGTGATGACGTTCCTCGACCAGGAAATGGGCAAGGCGGCAATCGTCAACATCGGGCGCAGGGAACGCGCCAACGGCTTCTTCACCCGCGTGCTGGAACTCGAAAAGGACGCCGCCGGCGGTTCGTTGCGTCTGATCCGTCCGAAGAGCCTACGGCCCACCAATCCACAACTTGTCGATTGACAGCGCTCGCGTGGAAGGCGGGAGCGATTCCGGTAGGGGGCGAAATGACACCCTAAGCGCCATGGCAACGCTCACACGACGGGGGATATGGCCGGTTTCGCCACACAACAGTCGTTGGATAAGCATCTTGCAGACGGCAGAGTGCGACCCTTTGCTACCCCTCAGTCATACCGTCCTGAAGGTCGGGATTTGCGACGAGCGGTCGATCACTCCAGCCAATGGGACACAGATGGGTCCGCGTATGTAGTCGGGCTGGCTGAGGCGACGGCTATTCTCGCCAATCGCGCCCACGGCCTTTTCTAATGGGGTCGGGATCTCTGTTGAAGCCTCACCCAAAAAACACTTGTCGCAAAATCGCCAGCCTGGTTGCCCGTCCACCTTAGATGCCTCCTGGAACTTAGATGTTCCTTGAGATCAGTGCATTTTTTCCTCACAGGCTGGGCACTGGCACATCGGACGTTCGTCCTATATCTTTCATTCACCGGTTGCAGGCCACCGCGCCGGCGCCAATTGAAGCCATCCGAGCCGCGTTCGATTCCATAACCCGCAGGGACAATAAGTATGCCGACACGTGCCACACTGAAAGAACCGCGCGCTGAAGGGAGACGTAAAGACTCCCGGCTCGAAAGATTGCTGTTCCGTCTGGAGGCTCAGCACATCTGCCTCGAATGGGCCTTCCGAGAAATAGCCGACCGTCCGGGCATTGTGTTCGAGATGGGGCTGGGTCACGGTCGTACCTACGACCACTTGCGCATCCATCTCCCGGAGCGCGAGATCTATGTTCTGGATCGCGAGATCGACTGTTTCGCCGACTGCACGCCGCCAGAGAACTATTTGCTGCTCGGCGACATCGAGGATACGCTTGGTGCCGCTGTCACCCGCTTTGGCAGACAGGTCATCCTGGCGCATGCGGATATGGGTTCATATCTCGAAACGAACAATATTGCGACAAGGGCCAAACTGAGCCGATGCCTCCCGGCAGTCCTTGCGCCGCATGCCATCGTCCTGTCCGATTTGCCGCTCGAACTGGCGGGGACGCGTTCGCTACCGCTTCCGCCTGGCGCGCGCAAAGACAAGTATTTTCTCTACGTTAATGGGCCGTGGTGATCCGCTGGCGTGCCGCGCCGGCCGCAACGAGGACGAGAGTCAGGAGCGAGATCGCGCTTTTGTCCTCCTGACCGCCGAATATCCTTGGCCCGTGGGGCAAAAGCGTGGCCCTCACCGACCCAAGGCGGCACATTAAATTGCTAACGCATCCCATTGATTAAAAAAGAAACAGCGCCTTCTCGGAAGGCGCTGTTTCGGTAGGACAATGTTGCCGCGGATCTTAGCGCGCGCGCAATTTCATGTGACGGTTGACGTCCTTGTAGAGCAGATAGCGGAACTTGCCGGGGCCGCCGGCGTAGCAGGCCTGCGGGCAGAATGCGCGAAGCCACATATAGTCGCCGGCTTCGACCTCGACCCAATCCTGGTTAAGCCGGTAGACGGCCTTGCCCTCAAGCACGTAGAGGCCATGCTCCATCACGTGGGTTTCGGCAAAGGGAATGATCGCGCCCGGCTCGAAGGTCACGATGGTCATGTGCATGTCGTGCCGCAGATCGGTCGGGTCGACGAAACGCGTCGTTGCCCACTTGCCTTCAGTGCCGGGCATGGCGGACGGTGTGATGTCAGCCTCGTTGGTGAAGAAGGCTTCGGGAGCAGGAAGGCCGTCGACGTATTCATAGGCCTTGCGGACCCAATGGAAGCGAACGGGCGATTCGCTTCTGTTATGCGCCGCCCAGTTGCTGGCCGGCGGAATGAAAGCAAAGCCGCCGGGCTGCATGCGGTGCTCCTTGCCATCGAGCGTGACGGTCAGTTCTCCCTCGACGACGAACAGCGCACCCTCAGCGCCCTCGTCGAGTTCCGGCCGGTCGCTGCCGCCGCCGGGCGCTATTTCCATGATGTACTGCGAAAATGTTTCAGCAAAACCGGACAAAGGTCGCGACAATATCCACAGGCGGGTTTTGTCCCAGAACGGTAGATAGCTGGTGACGATGTCCATCATCACGCCCTTCGGAATCACCGCATAGGCTTCGGTGAAGACCGCACGGTCGGTCAGGAGCTGCGTTTGTTCCGGAGCGCCGCCCTGGGGCGCATAGTAATTACGACCAGTCATTTCCGTCCTTCAGTTCTCAAAACAGGCACCGCCTCCTCACAAGAGCGGTGCGGTTGGGTTATTGCCAATGGAATGTCAAAGCAGTGCTGCGCGCAGGTCGCGCGGCTGATCCTTCTCTTCGTCGAGATCCAGTTCCGCCTCGACGTGATGCAGATGTTCGGCCATCTCACGGATCGCCCTGTCCACATCCCTCGCCGCGATGCGGTCGACGACCGCCATATGCTCGTCCGGCCCGCAATTGTGCAGGTGTTTCGAACGGTACATGGCGGTGATCAGCGATGTGCGCGAAACCAGGTCGCGCAAGATGCCGAAAAGGAAGGCAGAGCCGGAGAGCTCCGCCAAAAGCAGGTGGAATCCGCCGGAAAGACGAACGATTGCAGAGAGATCGCCTGCCCTACCCGCAACCCGTTCCTCGTCGATATGGGAGCGCATACGCTCGATGTCTTCCACCGTCGCCCGCTCGCACAAGCGCTCGACCACCCGCTGCTCGATCGCCCTTCTCGTCACGAACACGTCGCGCGCCTCATCCACCGACGGCTCGGATACGAAGGCGCCCCGGTTCGGCATGATCGTAACCAGCCCATCCCGTTCGAGCGCGGTCAGCGCCTGGCGGATACGGGCGCGACTGACGGAGAAAATCTCGGCAAGCTGCTCTTCCTTGAGGCGGGTGCCTGGGCGCAGGCGCCGCTCCGCAATGGCAAGCCAGATCTTCTCACAAATGATAGCCGTCGGCGCTCCGGCGGTCTCGTCCGCATTGTACATGAAATCTCCCATAGCCGTTCGCATACTCTCGTCGGCCAGCGTTCAAAGTCAATTCCACTCACTGCAGTTTGATATTGACTACAAAATTGTAGACAATATTGTGTACTGTAACTTGATATGCTGTGGCAACCACTTAAACGACGGCCATCAACCGGTGTGACAACCGACCGCGCTGACCTGAGAGCTCCTTGATGGACTTTGACTTCACCGAACTGCCCAACAACTACATCACCTCCGATCGACAGTTCGAGATGCGGACACCCGACATCGCGTCCTTTGCCGCCCTCAAAACGAAAACGAACTGATCCATGCGCATCCTTCTCGTCAACCCGAACTCCACTGCCTCGATGACCGAACAAGCGCACCGCAGCGCCGAGCGGGTTGCAGCCGCCCCGACGCTGGTCGAGTCCGTCAACCCGACCACAAGTCCCGCCAGCATAGAGGGCCATGCGGACGAAGCCATGGCGGTGCCGGCGATGCTTGCCGAAATCCGCGCCGGAGAGGCGCGCGGGGTCGATGCCTATGTCATTGCCTGCTTCGACGACCCCGGCCTTGGCGCTGCACGTGAGATCGCCCGTGGACCGGTCATCGGCATTTGCCAGGCCGCCATCCAAGTGGCGATGAATATCGCCACCCGCTTCTCCATCATCACGACATTGCCTCGCTCTGTGCCGATCATAGAGGACCTGGTCGACGCCTATGGTGCGGGCCACCGCTGTCGCAAGGTGCGCTCTGTCGACATGCCGGTGTTGGCGCTGGAGGAAGACCTCGCCCACACGGAGGAAATGCTCGTACAGGAAATCCTGCGCGCCAAACATGAGGACGGCGCCGAGGCGATCATTCTCGGCTGTGCGGGAATGTCGGAACTGTGCGACCGGCTGAAGCTTAGAACGGGCATGCCGGTGATCGACGGCGTGACCGCTGCAATCAAGCTCGCCGAAGCACTGGTTGGCGCGGGCTATACCACCTCTAAGGTGGGCGCCTATGACTATCCGCGGGTTAAGTCTGCGGCCGTCACCCGCCTTGTGGATACGGTAGCTTAACAAACAGCTGCAACAAAAAGCTCCGGAGGCAACTACCTCCGGAGCTTTTTCATTCTGTGATGACAATTGGGCTAGGCTGCCTGCGTCGGCTTTGCCATTGACGCGACAGCTTCCTCGACGCGGTGGCATGCCGCGCGGGAACCATCGGCAAAGCTTCTCATTGCCGGACGTTCGCTCTTGCAGCGGGCATCAGCCAGCGGACAACGCGGGTGAAAAGTGCAGCCCGACGGCGGATTGAGCGGGCTCGGCACTTCACTGGCCGTGATGCTGCGCTGGCGCTTCGGTTCGGCGATATCGGGGATCGTTTCCAGCAGCAGCCGCGTATAGGGATGGCGCGGATTGGCGAAAAGCGTTTCCGTGTCCGCCTCCTCGACGATGCGGCCGAGATACATCACTGCAATCCGGTCCGACATATGGCGGACGACGCTCATGTCGTGGCTGATGAAGAGATAGGTGAGCCCCATCTCATCCTGCAGTTTGCGCATCAGATTGAGGATCTGCGCCTGTACCGATACGTCGAGTGCCGAGGTTGGTTCGTCGCAGACAAGGAATTCCGGCTCACCGGCAAGCGCACGCGCAATCGAAATGCGCTGTCGCTGGCCGCCGGAAAACTCGTGCGGAAACTTCGAACCATCAGAAGGCGCAAGTCCGACGATGCGCAGCAATTCGCCGACGCGCTCCATCACCTCTGCTTCCGAATTGCGCAGCTTCAGCTCGCGCAGCGGCTCGGCGATGATGTTTTTCACCCGCCAGCGCGGATTGAGGCTGGCGAAAGGATCCTGAAAGATCATCTGGGCGGAAAGGGGCTCGCCGGAGCGACCCGGCGCAAAACGAACCTCACCCTCCGAGGCGCGATAGAGGCCGGTGACAAGCCGGGCGACGGTCGACTTGCCGCAGCCGGATTCTCCCACGAGACTAAGGCAGCCGCCCATCGGCACGGAAAAGCTGATGTCGTCCACCGCGCGCACGAACTGGCGCGGCTTGCGCTCCAGGACCCGGTTCAGCCAGGGGGCCGACACATCGAAATTGCACGTCAGATCATTGACGGTCAGGGCGTCACTCATAGAACTCCTCCTGCATTGAGCCAGCAAGCACTGACGCCGAAGCCGACCGGGGTCGGCTCCGGACGATCTTCACGGCAACGCGGTCCTGCCTCGGGACAACGCGGATTGAAGGCGCATCCACGCGGGATGGCGTTCAGGCGTGGCATCGAGCCGTCGATCTGGTTCAGCCGCTCGACACGGCGCCCAAGCGCCGGGATCGAACCCATCAGCCCGCGCGTATAGGGATGGCGCGCATTGCGCAGCACTTCTTCCACGGGCCCGATCTCGACCAGACGACCGGCATACATCACAGCGACCCGATCTGCTGTCTCGGCAATCACGCCCATATCGTGCGTCACCAGCATCACGGATGTGCCGTGGTCGTCGCAGAGACGACGCAGGAGAGAGGTGATCTGCGCCTGGATCGAAACATCCAGCGCCGTCGTCGGTTCGTCGGCGATGATCAGCTTCGGCTCCGCCGCAAGCGCAAGCGCAATGACCACACGCTGCCGCATGCCGCCCGAGAACTGGTGCGGATAGTGATCGAAACGTGCCTCAGGTGCGGGAATACCCACTTCCTTCAGGAGGTGGATAGCCCGTTCCTTGGCACCCTGCTTCGACAGCTTCAGGTGAAGGCGGATCGTCTCGACCAGTTGCGCGCCGACGGTAAAGAGCGGGTTGAGCGATGTCAGCGGATCCTGGAAGATCGCGCCGATCTGTCGGCCGCGCACGCCCTGCATTTCCCTGTCGGAAAGCTGGTCGATGCGGCGACCCGAAAGCCAGACCTCACCACCGGATATCCGTCCCGGCGGTTCGAGCAGACCTTGAACGGCAAGGCCGGTCATCGACTTGCCGGCGCCGGATTCGCCGACCACACCCAGTATCTCACCGGGACGTATGCTGAGCGAGACGTCGGACAATGCCGCCACGGTGCCGTGCCGACCGGGAAACTCGACGCAAAGTCCGCGCACGTCGAGAACCGGCGAAGTTACGAGCTCACTCATGCCGCAGGTCCTCCAAGGGATAGCTGGGTGGGAAGATTTCGCTGACGGGTGGATGCGCCCAGCTGCGTTCGGGGTACTTGGCGATCAGCCCGTCAAACTGCTTTTGTGCCTGCCGGCGTGCCGCATCCATGTCGATGCCGGCGACCTTGCCTTCGTGCATGGAGAGACGGCCATCGACAAAGACCGTCTTGGTGACACGCCCGGAGCCACCGACAACCAGCGTCGTGATCGGGTCGATCGCCGGTGCCATGTGGTGATCCATCAGGTCGAAGACCGCGATGTCAGCCCGGGCGCCTGGCTCGAGCCGCCCGAGATCGCTGCGTCCCAATGCCTTTGCTCCACCCAAAGTGGCGGCGTCGAAGAGATCGGCGCAGCTGACGGCTGCGGTGTCGCCCTCGACTACGCGGCAGGTGATGAGGCCGACCAGAAGGTTCATCAGCATGTCGGGCGGCGTCGTGTCGGTGCCCATGGCGATGTTGATGCCGCGCTCCTTGACCGAGCGGAAGGAGTTGAGCGTGCTGCCGCCGCGTGCCGAGACCATTGGGCAATGGACGATGCTGACGCCGTTTTCGGCATAGAGCTTGAGATCGTTGGCCGTTGCCTGCGTGGCATGCGGGGCGATCAACCGCGAACTCAGGAAGCCGAGGCTCGCCATCCACTCCGGCGCCGTCTTGCCGTGAAGACGACGGACCGTATCGACCTCCATCGTGCCCTGTGCGGCGTGCAGCCGGATCGAGCAATCGAGATCGCGCGCGGCATCCGCCGTTCTCCTCAGCAGCGCCTCGGTGCATGTCTCGACGCGATCAGGGGCCAGAAGTCCATGAACCAGACCGCCATGACGGCCATCATGCTCACGGATGAAACCGATGGCGTCGTTGAGACCCTGAAGGCCCCTCGCCTCGTCGAAGACTGCCTCGAGCTGTCCCGGCGCTTCCAGAACCATGCCGCCCGATCGGTAGGCTGGGCTCAGATAGACGCGCAGGCCGAGATCGCCGGCGGCATCCGAGGCGGCTGCAAACTCCTCGACCGTTTCGCCCCACTCCCGATAGAACAGCGACGCGATCGGTGCCGCGGTGGTGATGCCGTTGAGCAAAAGCTGAGCGAAGGAGAAGCGTTTCTGGAATGCCAGTTCCTCCTGCGTATACATTTCATAAGGCCCGCGCTCGACGTAGGAGCGCGGCCAGACCCGGCCCTTGGCCCAGCCTGGCTGATGGTCGATGGAAAGGATCGTCGTGTCGAGATCCGAGAGGGCATCGAGATCGATCAGGCCGGGGCTGATCATCGCCGCGCCGAAATCCACCCTACGTGCGACCTCGCCCTCGAAGTGCGGCCCGACATAAAGCAGGCTGCCGCCTTCGATGACCACGTCGCCGTTCGGGATGAGGCGGTGACTGCCGTCGCGGTGGCCGAGAACCCATTGCGCCGTCAGCAACGTACGGCCTTCGGCGCGCGCGCCGAGTTTCAAATCCTTGAGGTCGATCATGGGATGGCTACCTCCGCGACACCGTTACGGGCAACGACACGGCCGCGCTTGACGACCAGCGGACGTGGTGCGACTTCGACGACTGCATGGGCAAGCGTTTCGCCGACGAGCAGGGTAAAATCGGCATTGCAGCCGACTTCGAGGCCGTAGCCGGCAATGTCCATGACGTCAGCACCGCCGGTCGAGCAGACATGAAGCGCATGCTCCAGGTCGACGTCGCGGCGCAGGCCGTTCTTCATGCCGAGGATGCGAACGCGGTCCATCATATCCGGCTGGCCCCAGGGGCCCCAGGTGTCGCGAATGCCATCGCAACCGGCGCCCACCTTCACGCCAGCCTCCTTGAGGCGCAGGATTGACGGAACCGTCGAGGACGGCGAGCCCGTCGTGACGATGCGCACATCGAGCTCGGCGATCTGCTCGAGCAGGCCGGCGACCCGCAGGTAATCCGGGGCGCCCAGCGCAAAGGCGTGGCTGATCGCAACCTTTCCCTGCATGCCAAGCGCGCGAATGCGTTCGAACATCATTTCCATGCTGAAAGCGCCGAGTTCACCGGCTTCATGCAGATGAATATCGATCGGCTTGCCATGTTTTTCCGCAAGGCCGAAGACGGCATCGAGATGCCCCTTCGGGTCATGGTCGATGCCACAAGGGTCAATTCCGCCAAGGACTTCCGCGCCATTGTTCAGAGCCTGGTCGAGAAGTTCAACCGTGCCCGGGCGGGTCACCAGGCCCGACTGCGGAAAGGCGACAATCTCAATGTCAATGATGCCGTCGAGCGCCTCGCGCGTTTCGATGATGCCTTCCATCAGGCGCAGGCCATGGGTTGTGTCGATATCGACATGGCTGCGGATATGGCTGGCGCCGTTCGCCGCCAGCAGGATCGCCTGGCGCATGGACTGGCGATGCGGATCGATGCCGATCTCAAGCCGCTTCTCGCGTTCGAAATCGATGCGTCCGCGTAACGATGCGACCTTGGCGTTTTCATGCCAGGGCATGCCCCAGACCGACTTGTCGAGATGGGTATGGGCTTCGACCAGGCCGGGAATGGCGATGTGGCCACGGCCATCCTCGATCGCCAAGCCATCGGCCTGAAGGTTCTGGCCGATCGCTTCGATCCTGCCGTTGCGGATCAGGATATCCGTCGGCGCCCCGCCGTGGGGACGGACGTTACGGATCAAAAGGTTGGACATCATTCACCTCAGTTTCGGATTGAGTGCGTCGCGCAGCCAGTCACCAAGAAGGTTGACCGAGACGACAAGTAGGCAAAGCTGCAGCACCGGGAAGAGGACGACCCACCAGACACCGGAGAACAGGAACTGGTTGCCAAGTCGGATGAGCGTTCCGAGGCTGGGCTGGCTCGGCGGCATGCCGATGCCGAGGAAAGAGAGCGTCGCTTCCGTGAGGATCGCCATGCCGAAGTTCAGCGTGGCTGCAACCATGATCGGCGTCAGCGTGTTGGGCAGGATATGGTTGAGCATGATCCGCCGCGCCGGCGTCTTCAGGAGGCGGGCTGCCTGGACATATTCCTTTCCGCGCTCGACGATCGTCTGGGCGCGGACGGTTCGGGCATATTGAACCCAGGCGCTGAGCGTGATTGCCAGCACGAGAACAGCTGCCGATCCGACGTCGCGCAGCTCCGGCGGCAGCATCTGGCGGGCAACGGCACTAACGAGAATGGCGATCAGGATCGTCGGGATCGAGAGCAGAACATCGCCGATGCGCATCAGGATGTTGTCGACAACGCCGCCGAAATAGCCGGCGATGAGACCGAGGCTGAGGCCGACCGTCAGCGACAGGATCACCGAGCAGACCCCGATCAGGATCGAAATGCGAGAGCCGTAGAGAATAGCCGAAAGCATGTCGCGGCCCTGGGTGTCCGTGCCGAGAATGAAGGGCCATTGGCCATCAGCCTGCCAGATCGGCGGCAGCTCCGAGTTCCAGAGATCGAGCTGCGCCGGATCGAACGGGTTCTGCGGCGCGATCAACGGCGCGGCAAAAGCCGCGGCGATGAGCACGAGCAGGATCAGCGCGCCGGCGATTGCCGACGGACTGCGGGTGAAGGACCACCAGAGATCGCTCTGACGCCAGCGCGCGAGCCGGCCGATCTTGGCTGTCGAGGTTGTTTCCTGAGCCTGGTCAGTCATGGGGCGGCCTCAGCGTGTGGCATCGCGAAGACGGGGATCGATGACCGCATAGGCGATATCGACAAGCGTGTTCAGCGTGACGAAGATGAAGGAGACGATGCACAGGTAGCCTGCCATCACCGGGATATCGAGGAAGGTCACCGCCTGAATGAACAGCATGCCCATTCCCGGCCACTGGAACACGGTTTCAGTGATCAGCGCGAAGGCGATCAGCGAGCCGACGTTCATCGCCGTCATGGTGACAACAGGCATCAGACAGTTGCGAAGCGCATGGCGGAAATTGATGCGCCACCGCGGCACGCCGCGGGCACGGGCAAACTTCACGAAATCAGAACGCAGCACTTCCATCATCTCGGCGCGCACGAGCCGCATGACGAGCGTGATCTGGTAGAGGGCAAGCGCAAAGGACGGCAGAAGCAGGGACGCACGCCCGGATGCGGTCAAGAGGCCCGTGCTCCACCAGCCGATCTGGACGACGTCGCCGCGGCCGAAGGCCGGCACTACGCCGAGCGAAACGGCAAAGACAAGGATCAGCAGGATGCCAACGACAAAGCTCGGCAGGGAAACGCCGATAATGCTGACGAATTGCAAGCCTTCCGAATACCAGCGGCCTCGATGGATCGCCGTCAGCACGCCGAGCGGAATGCCGACCAGCAGCGACAGGACCGTGGCGACCAGAGCCAGTTCGATGGTCGCCGGGAACCGTTCGGCGATCAGCGTCATCACGTCCTGACCGTTTCGGTAGCTGATGCCGAAATCGCCCTGGGCCGCGTTGACGACGAAGCGCACATACTGGGTCAGGAACGGATCGTTCAGCCCGAGCTTTTCGCGCAGTTCGAGCCGATCGGCCTGCGACATCTGTTCGTTGGCCATCAGTTCGACCGGATCGCCGGCGAAACGAAAGATCATGAAGGCCATCAGCGCGACGGCGAGCATGACCATCACGGCATTAGCCAGCCGCTTGATCAGAAAGACAATCATTGGATTTCCCGCTCAATGAGAAACCCCGACAGAGCAGGCTCTGCCGGGGCAATGTGGACTCAATCGCCGACACGGGTCAGCCAGTGGCGCGGCTTGTTGTCGGCGCGGATGGTGACGTCGGTCACTTCCTTCGACATCGCCCATGCCATCGGCTGCTGATGCAAGGGGATCATGATGACCTGATCCTTGGCAAACTTCAGCGCTTCGGTCTCGATCGCCAATCGCTTGTCGCGATCCATTTCGACGGCGGCCTTCTTCACCATGGCGTCGAGTTCGGGATAGGACCAGCCGCCATAGTTGGCGACGCCGGCAGCACCTTCGCGGGTCGAAAGCACCTGGATCAGGATCGAGTAGGCATCGAGCGTCGGCTCGTTGGCCCAGCCGATCATAAAGGCATCGGACTTGCCGCCGGCGCGCTTCGGCGCCTGCACGGCGCGCGGACCAATGTCGAGCGTCGGCTTGAGCCCGACACGCGACAGCATCGACACGAGCGCACTGCAGACGTCTTCTTCGTTGACGCTTTCGTCGTTCATGCAGACAAGCGTGAACTCGGTGCCGACGGCGCCTGCTTCTTCCAGGAGCTTCTTAGACAGTTCCGGATCATAGGTGGTCGGCACATCCAGTTCGGCGCTGTAGCCCGGGATCTCAGGCGCAACCATGGTACCGGCCACATGCGACTTGCCGCGCATGACGCGCTTGAAGATCAGCTGACGGTCGATCGCATGATCGATCGCCTGGCGGACCTTGATGTCATTGAAGAAGTTTTCGCGGCCGTCGTTGAGCTTGTCCTTGCGGTTGAAGACCAGGTGGATCGTGCGCAGGTCGGAGCGCTCGACGACCTTGATGTTCGGATCGCTCTTCAGCCGGTCGAGATCCTGCACGGGCGCACCGTCGGTCAGGTCGATCTCGCCCGACAGGAGGGCCGCGACGCGAGTAGCAGCCGACGTGATCGGGGTGAATTCGATGCGGTCGAGATTGTGCTTCGGGGTATCCCACCAGCCGTTATTCTTGACGAGCACGGTCTTGCTGTCAGGCACGCGCGACTCAACGATGAACGGCCCGGTGCCGTTGGTGTGATAGGTGGTGTAACCCTCGACCTTGCCGCCGACATCGGTCGGCAATTCGGACTTGTTCTCGATCAGCCAGTCCTTGTCGAACATGAAGATGTTGGTCATGTCGTTCAGGAACAGCGGGCTTGGCGAATTCACCTCGATATCGACCGTGTAGTCGTCCACCTTCGTGGTGGAGACATAGGCCGGAATGTTGCCACGCAGCGGCGACGTCGGGTGGCTGACGCGAGCCATCGAGGCCATTACGTCGTCGGCGTTGAAATCCGCGCCGTTCTGGAACTTCACACCCTTGCGCAGGTGGAAACGCCAAACCTTTTCGGAGACCAACTCCCACTTGGTGGCGAGTGCCGGCTCAACGACGAAATCTGGCGTGTAGCGCGTCAGTCCCTCATAGACGTGATTGAGGAAGGCGAGGTTCGACGTGCTGCCGTAGGAATACGGGTCGAGCGAGAAGATATCCCGCGGGCTGCCCCAGCGCAGCGTTTCGGCCTGTGCCGTCGAGGCGAGAAAGGCGAATGCCAACCCCGCAAGGAGATGCTTTCTCAGTTTCATGTGGTTCCCTCTGTTTTTCCCATTCGTCGCCGTGCCGTGCCGACCCGGTCGGTCCGCGATCCCTCGATTACTGGATGGCTGACAGCGCTAGATTTGAAGTTGTCGGCTCTAATGTCAACTATTTTGTCGACAATTATGTTGGCAAGAATTAGCGATTCCGGTTTTACGGAGAAAAACCGTGCGAATTCAGCGACTTTGAAGCGGCGGCTACTTGCAATCGTGACGTGATAAAGTGGGCAACAGCCCACTTTTCAAGGTGGATTGCTGTTGAGGGAGACACAATGAGCCGGCGGCAGCATGATCTTAGCAGGCCGCATGCAGGCAGAAATCTGCGGGTTCTTGCTGCTTCATTGCGTCCAGAACACCAAAACAGCCCGCCCCGTCGCAGTCGGATGACCGGATGGAACGGACTGCTTTTCGTTAGCAACGGCCGGCGGACCGCGAATCGACGGTTGGCTCAGCTCTCGCGGAAGGCTCGGCTGACCTGATCCATCAGCGGCTTGATGAAATATGAAGCAACGCTTCGTTCCCCGGTGGTAATGAACGTCTCCACCGGCATGCCTGGCATCAGCGAGACATTGCCAAGCCGTTGGATCTCTGCCGGCGTGATCGCGATGCGCGCGACGTAGAAGCTCGCACCCGTCCGCTGGTCGACCGAAACATCGGCGGACACCCGCTCGACGGCCCCGACAATTTCCGGCGTCGTCTTCTGGCTGAAGGCGGAGAAACGCAGGATCGCCTTCTGTCCGGAATAGATCTGGTCGATGTCCTGCGGCGCGACCTTGGCCTCCACGACGAGTTTGTCGATATCCGGCACGATCATCATGATCGGCTCGCCCGGAGCGACCACACCACCGACCGTATGGACGGCGAGCTGGTGCACGATGCCGTTCTGCGGCGCGACGATATCGACCCGCTTCAGCTGGTCTTCGGCCGCCACCTTGCGCTCGACATATTCGCCGATGCGGGCATCCATTTCGCGCAGGTCGGTTCCGACCTCCTCGGCCCATTGCTCGTCGACCTGAATGATCTGCAGCGATGTCTCGGCGATCTTCTCGTGCACGCCGGCGACGCCTGCCAGCAGCCTGCCCATCTCGCCATCGATGTCGGTTGCCTGGCGCTCGAGTGCGCTGAGGCGGCTCTTTTCCATCAGCCCCTTGTCATGCAGGAAGGTGTAGCGGCCAAGCTCCTCCTTGATCAAGATCCGCTCGCGGCTACTGGCGGTGCGCTCGGCATCCATGCCGCGGATCTCGTCGTTCAGCTGCTGCACACGCCGCTCCAGTTGCCGCTTCTTGCTCTCGCGCACATCCCTGCGGCTTTCGTAAAGGCGTTGCTCGGCATGCATCATTGCAGCCACATCAGGATCCTCGGCGCGCGACAGCAATGTCTCCGGGAAAACGACACGTTCCGTACGATCGCGTTCGCTCTCCAACCGCGCCTTGCGGGCGGCGAACTGGTCCAGGCTCTTGAGGATGATCGCCAGATTGGCCTTCGTCATCGTCGCGTCGATGCGCATGACGACATCCCCCGCCTTCACGTGATCGCCGTCGCGCACCATGAGTTCGCTGACGACGCCGCCAACGGGATGCTGCACCTTCTTCAGGCTGCTTTCGACAACCACGGATCCTTGAGCGATCACCGCCCCGACGATTTCCGTACCGATCGCCCAACCGCCGAAGAGCCCGACCAGCGTGGCAAATCCGAGCACACCGACGATCAGGTGGGTGCGGATCGAACGTCTGAGTGTCTGCCAATCATCCATGTTCATGCCTTTGCTGCTTCTGCTGATTGCACCACCTTGAGCGCACCCGGATTGGCGGTTGTCTGCCTTAGAACCTTCGAGAGAACTTCGTCCTTCGGGCCGAAAGCCTGCTGGCGGCCGGCGGCAAGCATCAGCACCTTGTCGACCGCAAGCAGCGCGCTCGGGCGGTGGGCAATGACGATGACGATGCCGCCGCGTTCACGGATCCCGAGGATCGCCGACGTCAGAGCTTCCTCTCCTTCGGAATCGAGGTTTGAATTCGGCTCGTCGAGGATGACGACGAAGGGATCCCGGTAAAGGGCCCTTGCAAGCGCGATCCGTTGCTTCTGACCGGCGGAAAGCGGCCGGCCATTTTCCCCGACTTCGGTGGAATAGCCTTCCGGCAGGCTGACGATCAGATCGTGAACCCTTGCTGCGCGGGCAGCGGCGATGATGTCGTCGGACCCAGCGTCGGGGTCGAAGGAGGCAATGTTCTCGGCGATGGTGCCGTCGAGCAACTCGATCGATTGCGGCATGTAGCCGATATGGCGGGCAAGCGCTGCGGCCGGCCATTGGTCCGGCGTGGCGCCATCGAGCCGGATCGCGCCGCGCGCCGGATGCCAGATGCCGACAAGCAGACGCGCAAGCGAGCTTTTGCCGGAGCCGCTCGCACCGATGATGCCGAGCCCCGTGCCAGCCTCCAGTGTGAAGGTGACATCCCGTAACACGGCCTCTGTCGTTTCAGGCGGAAGAGCGCTGATGCGGTCGACGGAAAGAGCGCGGCTCGGTGCGGGCAGATCCATGCGATCAGGCGCATCGGGCAAAAGCGCCAGCGTCTTTTGCAGGCGTCGGCGGCTTTGGCGGGCACCGATGAAGCCCTTCCAGTTGGCGATCGCCAGATCGACCGGCGCCAGTGCCCGGGCGGACAGGATGGAGCCAGCGATGATAATGCCGGGCGTTGCCTGCTCGTTAATCACGAGCCAGGCGCCGACCGCAAGGATGCCGGACTGCAGCATCATGCGCAGCACCTTGCTCAACACGCCGAATCCCGAGGAAACATCGCTTGCGCGGCGCTGCTCACGCGTAAACGCGCGGTTCTCATCCTGCCAGCGGTGCCTCAGATGCGGGCCCATGCCCATCACCGTGATCACATCGGCATTGCGGCGGCCGCTCTCGGCCATGCGATTGCGCTTGGAAGAATGGCGCGCAGCCTCCTCGACCGGCCGCTGCGAAACGAGTTCCGTCAACAGGGTAATCGCCGCCAGAATGACAGCGCCTGCGAGTGCCGTGACACCCAGCCAGAAATGGAAGGCAAAGCAGATGGCGATATAGAACGGAAGCCAGGGGAGATCGAAGAGCGCGGTCGGCCCGCTGCCCGAGAGAAAGGCCCTGATGGTATCGAGATCGCGCAACGGCTGGGCGTAGCGACCGCTGATCGGCACCTGCAACTGCAGACCGACGATCGCATCGTAGATCCTTGGTGAAAGCGCCTGGTCGAGCCGATCGGCTATGCGCACCAATAATCGGCCACGCAGCGCGTCGAACAGGCCCTGAAACGCGTATAGCACGACAACGATGGCGAGAAGCGCAACAAGCGTCGGCAGGCTTCTGCTCGGAAGCACCCGGTCGTAGACCTCCATCATGAAGAGCGATCCGGTGAGGTAGAGCACGTTGACGACGGCACTCATCAGGCCAATGCCGACGAAGGCACTCGCACAGCCCGCAAACACACCCTTGAACTGGCTGGAATTTCTGTTGGAAGAACTGTCGCGCATGGTCCCTGATCCGTTGAGATCGCGGCGGTAGCAGGCAGGCATCACAAGGAAATGACATGCTTGAAGTGGCCGAAGCCTACGCCGCGCGAAAAAGGGGCGCACCGAATAGTGCGCCCCTCGCTTTGGTTAGGCGAAGCGGAAGTCGTCGATGACGAAGTTTTCCGTTTTCACACCGTTGAAGGTGATGGACGACCCATCGTCGAACGCGATCTGTGCACCGGCGTCACCGTCGGTGAAGGCACCGGAGGACACGAGCGCCTGGTAGTCGGCGAACATGTCCTTCGAAAGCACGACCACGTCGTCGCCCTGTGCACCCGCCTGGAAGTCCAGGACCACGTCGCGACCGTCGCCGGAGGCGAAGACGAAGGTGTCGGCACCCGCACCGCCGGTCAGCACGTCATTGCCCGTGCCGCCATTCAGCGTGTCATTGCCGGTACCACCGTTGAGCTGGTCATTGCCGGCACTGCCGCTCAGCGCGTCATTGCCAGCGCCGCCCATAAGCACGTCGTTGCCAGCACCACCCTCGACCACATCGTTGCCGTCTCCGGCGACAACGCGGTCATTGCCTGCCCCGGCATCGACCATGTCGTTGCCATCGCCCGCCAGCACCGTGTCGTTGCCGTTGCCGGCCTCGATCATGTCCTTGCGGTCAGTGGCAACCAGCGTGTCGTTGCCGTCGGTGCCTTCGACGACGTTGTACTCGGTGTAGCCGTCGATCTTGATCGAGGCGGTGCCGGTCGATTCCCCACCCTGGGCGTCACGCACGGTGTAGGTGACGGTGACCATGGCGTTCTGCTCGTCTTCCAGAGCCATAAAGGCAGAAGACGGATCGGCGACGAGCTTGCCATCGACGATCGAGAAGGCTGTAGCAGCCTGAGCATTCGTCAGTGCCAGACCGGTCACCGCCGTGACCGCAAAACCGACGAGCGTCAGCCGGTCGCCTTCGATATCGGTATCGTTGGCAACGAGGTCGAAGGTGGCGGTCTCGTTCTCGGCAACGCCGCCGGTATCGGCAACAGCCACCGGTGCATCATTGACCGGCTTGATCGTCACACTGACGGTGCTCTCGCTGCTGCCACCCTTGCCGTCGGACACAACGACGATGAAGCTGTCCGATCCGTTGACATTGGCGTTCGGAGCGTAGGTCCAGGCGCCGGTTCTGCTATCGAGTGCGACGCTGCCATTGGCGGGCCCAGCGCCCGTCTTGACGGCATAGCTCAGCGTATCGCCATCGATATCGGTTGCCGTGATCGTGCCGCTGATCGACGTATCCTCGCTCGTCTCAATGGTCAGCGACGATGCAACAGGCGCGTCGTTGACCGGCTTGACGACGAAGGTGGCGCCGGCTTCGCTCGAGCCGCCGCGACCGTCGGAGATCTGATAGTGGAAGGAGGCTTCGCCATTGAAGTTGGCGGCGGGCGTGAAGCGAATGCCACCCTCCTCGACGGTGGCGGTACCACCGACGACCGAAGTGACGCCAGTTACCTTCAACTGATCGAGATCGGCATCGCTGTCGTTGGCGAGCAGGCTCGCAAACGGGATGACGAAGGATGGCGCATCCTCATCGATCGGGGCAAGCGTGTCGGTGGCGGCAACCGGACCACGGTTGACGAGGCTGTTGGCGATCGACGCGCGGTTCATGACCGTGCCATCGGCGAAGGTAACGAGTTCGACACCGCCGCCTGCCAGTTGGCCGTTGAGGGTCAGTTTTTCGCCATTGGCGAATTCGACCTCGACGGCTTCACCGTATTTATGCAGGACGGCTTCGCCGCGGGCGATGTCGTGCAGGACGAGAACGTCGCTATCAGCAGATGCAGCGGCCGTTTCGACGATTTCGTCGGAGCCTTCGCCACGTCCGTAGACGTAAGTATCAGAA
This sequence comes from Ensifer sp. NM-2, assembly GCF_003024455.1. Taxonomy (NCBI): domain Bacteria; kingdom Pseudomonadati; phylum Pseudomonadota; class Alphaproteobacteria; order Hyphomicrobiales; family Rhizobiaceae; genus Ensifer; species Ensifer sp. NM-2. The sequence goes on along the minus strand of NZ_PVZR01000016.1, from coordinate 153,445 downwards.
CCGTCACCGCCGATCAGCACGTCGTTGCCGGCACCACCTTCGATCAGGTCGTCGCCGAGACCGCCGGCAATAATGTCGGCACCCTCGCCGCCCATCAGCACATCGTTGCCCTTGCCGCCGACAAGCCCGTCACGTCCGGCACCACCCATCAGCGTATCGTCGCCGTCGCCGCCATCGACGCGATCGTCGCCGCCGTTGCCGATGAGGGTGTCGTTGCCACCAAGACCGTAAATCGTCTCGCCGGCTTCACCACCGACCAGCATGTCACGGGTATTGGTGCCGTTGATCACCTGGCCCCCTTCGAGGCCCGATTTCAGATCGACAACCGTCAGATCGTCGAAGGACAATCCGGCATTGCCCCAGGAATAGAGGCCGAAGGTACCAGCATCGAGACCACGGTCGCCGACCGGATAGGCAAAGAGTGCCTCGTCATTGAGGAAGGCGGTGATCTTGTCGCCGACGACTTCGACGCGCAGCTTCATCGCCTGGCCCGGCTCATACTTGCCCGGAACCTGGGCAAGAATCTCCTCGACCCCGTTCTTCATGCGCACCAGGTTGAAGATGCTGCCAGCACCATTGCCAGGGCTGCGGTCGAGGATGCCATCGGCATCGAGCTCGAGCTTGTAGTAGTTCTTGTTGTCCTTGTAGCGGAACAGGAAGCCGAGGCCGTCCTTGTCAGGCGTCTGGATCGTCGCCTCGACCGCATAGTCGGTCCAGGCAAGTGCTGCCGGATCCTTGAACAAAGCATAAGTGCCGAGACGAAGGACGTTGACGCCGTCGCCAAGCGGGCTCCAGCCACGCTTCCACAGATCCGCGGCAGTTGCCCCGCTCCAAGTCAGTTCGCGGCTCGCAAGCCCCGTCGTCTGTGCCAGCTTTCCGTCGGCAAGCAGCCATTCGGAGGCCTTTCCATCAGGTCCGATGCCGCCAAGCTCGCCCTCATCGACGATGTTGAAGCGCGACAGGGACTGCGGCGACGAGAAGTCTTCGGCAACAAGGATCTTGGTGCGGTCGACAACGGTGATATCGACACGATCGGTCGAGACCGAACCGTCCACAGCCGTCACCTTGAGCAGCAGTTTGTTGACGCCGGTGTCGAGATTGACGTTGGCGGTCTTGCCATTGGCAATGACGTTGCCGGCGAGGTCCGTCCAGACGTAGTCGAGCAACTGCTTCGGACCGAACGAGCCGGAGGCGTCGAGCTTGACGGAAGCCTTGCCGTCGCCGTCGATGTCGTAGGTCCGCTGGGCGATGCCGGCCTTTGCCGTTGTGTCCGCCTTGGTGACGACGATATCATCGAAGACAGAAGCGCGCTGGCCGCTGGAATAGAGGCCGACGGTACCGCCACTAAGCGGCGCATTGGCGTCCATGACCGGTCCGGCAAAGACATTCTTGTCGCCGAGGAAGATGTTGATGGCGCCGCCGGTGACAGCCACGGTCAACGGGATTTCCATATTGTAGGGCGAACCTTCGTTCACCGATGCCAGGATGGTCTCGACGCCGTTGGCCACCTTGACCAGTTGGCGGCGGTTGGTTTCGCCATCGAGCGTGAAGCGATAGTGGTTGTTGGCGTCCTTGTAGTAGAAGAGGACGCCGATCGCGTCGTTGTCGAGCTGGGTCAACGACGCTTCGAAGACGTAGTCCGTCCAGGTGGACGAGCCTTCGCCGACGAAGACCAGCTTGTTGCGGGCGGCATCGCTTTGGTCGAAGAGCGCGGCCTCAGGTGCGGCAAGGCCAGCTGCTCCGGTCGGACGCGAGAAGACCGTTCCCTTCAACAGGAAGTTTCCGGTATTGCCGTCGGCCGCACCGATATCGGTTGCCCAGCCGTTGGCATTGCCGTCGTTGAAGGTTTCGACCAACAGAGTGCGATCGCCGCGGACAATCACGTCGACGGTGTCGCTGGTCTTGATGCCGTTGAAATCGGTGGTGGTCAGCGTCAGCTTGTGCTTGCCAAGCTCGAGCTCGGCCTTAGCGTCCTTGCCTTCAGCCACCACGTCGCCGTTCTCGTTGGTCCAGACCCAGCTCTTGACGCTTGCCGGCAGCAGCGACTTGGCACCGGAAAGCGCGACATTGGCGGACGAGGCACCCGCAGAAGCGTCAGCGATGATGTCGTCACCGGCTTCAGCCATGGCGCGTGCATTGCCGCCGCTGACGTCAATGTTCTCGAACACTTCCTGGTGGCCACGATAGGGGCCGGTCAGGCCGTCGCGATCGAGTTCCGGCTTGGTGCGGAAGCCGTCTAGGTAGTCGTCAAACCCGGTGAAGTAGGTCTCGGTGGAAATGCGGTTGTTGTCGGGATCGATGGTGATCAGGCGGATGGCGCCGTTGCCACCATTGTTGCCTTTCGCTTCGTTGCCGTTGCCGGTGATCTCGCGCGACACACCATTCTGGTAGTTGACCAGGAACTGGAAGACCGGCTCGCCGTACTGATTGTAGGTGATGTCGGTTTCAGCACCATCGCCGAAGATGTGACCGGAGAAGGTCATGACGATGTTCGGATAGCGGGCGAGCAGTTCGCGCGAAACATATTCGCCGTCGTTGGCGCCGCGCTGGTCGGTGCGCATGCCGTAGTCGTAGCCTGCACCTTCGTCGTAGAGCGGCAGGGCCAGATTGTCCTGGCGGCCGGCATAGCTCGTCAGCGAGTGGGTGGCGAGCATGACGCGATAATCGGGATGGGCCTCGATGACGTCGCCTGCCCAACGGATCACGTCGTCGCGCGGACCGAACTCGAGCGAGATCGACAGCCACTTGGTGCCATCGGGGGCCGTGAACGTGCTGTAGGTGTTGCGGGCGCTCATCAGCTCCTGATCGTAGGCGCCGCCAAAGGTGCCCGGGCTGGTTTCTGCCTGCTTGTCCGGCGAGAAACGCTGGTCGAGATAGATCGACGAGTGGTCGGCAGCACTGCCGCCATTGGCCTGGTCATGGTTGCCCGGAAGCAGGGCGTAGGGGATCTTGCCGTCGAGCTTGCGAAGGGCAGCTTCGGCGATGTCCCACTGGCCGGACAGGTTGTTCTGGGTGATGTCGCCGACATGGGTCATGAAGACGATGTTGTGGCTCTGGCGATTGTCCAGCAGCCACTGCGTCATGTCGCCGAAGAAGTGCTTGATGCCATCGTTGGACGTGTAGTCCTGCGTATCCGGGAAGACGGCGATCGTATAGGCATTCGCACCGGCGACGCGGACGCGGAAATCATCGCTGACCGCATGGCCGGCGGCGTCGGTTGCCGTCACGCGGACGTCGGAGTGACCGAGCGCTGCGAAGTCCAGCACCAGCTTGTTGCCATTGGTGAGGACGGCATTCAGCACCTCGCCCTTGCTGTTCTGGACGGTGAAGGTCAGGTTTTCACCGGAGAAATGCTGCGACAGGTCGATCGTCACATTGGCCGCATCCGGCGTGACCATCATGTCCTTGATGGCGGTGGTCTTGACGACGGAGCCCGGGTTCGGCGTCGTGTCCTGGCCGACGGCCGGAATGCCGGCCGTTGCCGGCGTCGTCGTCGACACGGTGGTGCCCTGGCCGCTCAAGGAACCCTGGCCGAAGGCCGGCGTGGTCGAGCCTTCGCCGAAACGGAACTCGGTGCCGTTGGACGACAGCGCATCAGTCTTCAGCGCATCAGGAACGATGCCCTCCGGCTTGGCATTGCCGAGCGCCGACAGTTCCGTACCCGTGAGCACCTTTTCGATGAAGAGGAAGTTGCTGAGATAGCCGGAAGACGTTTCGCCGTCTTCGTCGGCGAAGATCAGGAAACCCTTGGCCTTGTCGATGGTGAAGCGGGCGGCAAGCGTGCCGGTCATCTTCTGTTCGGCGACGAACTCGCCGTTGATGTATTTCTTCATCGAGACGCCGCCGCTGGCGTCTTTGTCGATCGTCAGGCCAATTCGGTTCCAGGCATCGAGCTTGGCGGTGCCGCGATAGTCGCTGTTGATGCCGAGGCCGAAGCTCTCGCCGCCAACCTTGCCGAAGATATCGCCATCAGACGTGTTGGTGACATCCGTCTGCAGGAACGGGATCCAGCCGCTGGAGCCAGCCGACGGGAAGTAGGCGTCGTAGACCAGGCTGTAGGACGAAACATTGCCCGTGCCGCCGGGCGACACGAGAATGCCCTGTTGGGCCTGCACACGCGGGATGTTCAGGAGCCAATCGGACGAAGATTGGATCGGAGTCGCAAGCGAATTGGGGGAGGAAGTCATGTCGGCTTTCTCTCTAAATGTGAACGGGATCGGCTCTTGGCCGTGCGTCACCGTTAGCCGCCACCCTTACCGCGCAGATGACAGTTGCTTAACAAAACGTAAAACGGCCATAGCGTTTTCCGATGGCTGCCATCGGTTTCACCCCACCTCGGGGGGGGCCGATCGGTGTGGTCACCGCCGGTGTCATGTGCCTGTCAGCTTTTCCGACAATGATGCGCGCGCGGATCCAACAGGCCATGCCCGCGGGCAACAGAACCGGAAGCAATGTCGATCACTCAATTGAAAGCGTTTCACATCGTCGCCCAGTCCGGCGGCTTCTCCCAGGCTGCCCGCGACATGGCGATCAGCCAGTCCACATTGTCCCAGCATGTGCGGGACCTGGAGGCTTTATGCGGGCAGAACCTGCTAGATCGAAAGGCGCGCGGCGTCAGCCTCAGCGCCCATGGCGAGCGCCTGTTCGAAATCACCTCGCGCCTGTTCCAGGCGGAGAAGGAGGCCAACGCCTTCCTGCGCGGCGAGGCCGGCACGACTGGCGGTCATCTGCGTGTTGCCGCCGACGGCCCCATCCTGGCGCTACCGATTCTTTCGCGGTTGAAGATTGATCGGCCAAAACTGACATTCTCCCTTGCCGTCGATAATTCCGCCCGTGTGATCGACCAGATCATCGACTATCGCGCCGATGTCGCGATCACCGCGCAGATCCCCGACGACCCGCGCCTCCATGGCGTCCGCTTTCTGAGCATGCGCCTCGGCCTCTGCGTGCCGGCATCCCATCCGCTGGCATCGCGCGACGGCGTCACCATGAAGGAACTCGAAGGTCTCTCCTTCGTCATGCGCGAGCGCGGCTCGCGCACCCGCGAGATCTTCGAGAAGAATCTCGCCGACCACTCCATCTCGATCCATCAGATCGTCGAGATTTCCTCGCGCGAGGGCGTGCGCGAGGCAATCGCCAATGGCGTCGGCTGTGGCGTCGTTGCCGATCTCGAATTCGGCCATGACATCAGGCTCTCGTTCGTGCCGATCGACGACGCGAGAGAGATCATCGACGAGTACGCGATCTGCCTGGCCGAGCGCCGTCATCTGCCGCTGATCCGCGGCTTCCTCGATGAGGCGAGCCGCCTGTTGCCCGAAGTGGGCGACATGTTCAGAACGCCATTGCCTTTGCAGAAAGCGACAACAAAAACAATAATTTCTGCGTCTTTCCTGACACAATAGATTACAACGTCCGTTCGTTGACGTAACGGCAGCCTCAGAGCTTGGCCGTCGCGCCGAAGCCCGTGAGGAAAGACGTCAGATTGTCGGACAGCGCATCGCAGAGATAGCCGCCCTCCTGAACGATGGCCGTCGGCAAGCCCAAACCGGCGATCGCCGCGCCCATCCTTGCGAAGCCTGATGTCGAGACCGACAGGCCACCGAAGGGATCGCCCTCGAACGCATCGAGCCCGAGTGCCACCACAAGCGCGTCCGGCGCGTAGGCGCGGATCCGGCGGAAGGCGACGTCGAGGGCTGCGAGGAAATCGGCGTCGCCGGACTTGCGCTCGAGCGGCAGATTGAGGTTGTAGCCAAGGCCCGGCCCCTCGCCGCGTTCGTCCGCATGTCCCCAGAAGAAGGGGTAGAAGCGCACAGGATCCGCGTGGATCGAGACCGTCAGCACATCGGAGCGCTGATAGAAGATGCCCTGCGTGCCGTTGCCGTGATGCAGATCGATATCGAGGATCACCACGCGCGACGCGTTCGACAGAAAACGCTGCGCCGCAACGGCTGAGTTGTTGAGGAAGCAGAAGCCGCCAGCAACGTCTGCAAAGGCATGATGACCGGGTGGGCGGCAGAGCGCATAGGCGGCGCGATCCCCAGCCAGCACCGCATCTGCCGCATCGACCGCGCTCCAGGCGCTCCAGCGCACGCTCTCCCAGGTTTCGCCGGAGATCGGGCATGCGGTGTCTGCCATGTGATATCCGGCCTGCCCTACTGCGGAAGCCGGGTATCGGCCATCGCGGGCCAGCGGGTGGATGTTCGGTATCACCTCGTCCGAGGCTTCGGCGATGCGCTGCCAGCGCGCGTAGATATGCTCGAGAAAGTCGAGATATTCGGGCGTGTGCACGGCGGCAATCGGGGCGAGCCCGTGGTCGCGCGGCCGAACGACGGAGCATCCGGCGTCACGGGCGCCGATCAGGAGCCTTTCAACCCGTTCGGGCTGCTCCGGGTTCGGCTGCGGCGCCCCGCTCGAAAGGAAAGCCTTCGGGTCGTGTCGCTTCTGTTCCTGTGCGTAGAAGGCTTTCATGCTCTCTCCCGTTCCTGCATCGTCAAGCTTTCAGTCCCTCGGTGAGAGCCACAAAGGCCTCGCCATAGGCGGCATGAGCGCGGTCTTTCGTCTGCCAGGTAATGCCAAGCCGCTGGTAAAGGCGCTGCGCCGGCTCGTTCTCCACATCGACTTCCAGCCGCAGGTAGTCCCCGCCCCGCGCCCTCGACCACGAGGCCACTTCGCGCAGCAGGCGCTCGCCGATACCGAGGCCGCGGAAGCGATCGCCGACATACAGATCCTGCACGAAGACGCCGGGCCGGCCGCGCCAGGTCGAGAAGATCGGAAAGAACAGGCAAAGGCCGGCAAATTCTCCCTCAACCTCAGCAATCAGACTGCCGAAGCCGGCATCGGGGCCGAAACCGAAACGACGGTAGTCATCGACCGTGCAGGTGACCTTGCCGGCCATATCGAGCCCGCGGCCCATAGCCTGGATCGCGCCGTGCATCGCCTCGGCGTCCTTGATTTCACCGGGGCGAATGCGGATATCTGCGGTCCTCCCGTGCGTCGTCGTCACTTCCGTCCCCTTTTCTGCCGATGAGCCTATGGCATCGATGACGCGCCTGTTACCAGCGGCGTCAGAATGCCACCTGATCTCCGCCTTTGAGGCCAAGAAGATCACGTGCTTCCTTAGGGGTGGCAACCTCCAGCGACAAGGCGTCGAGAACGGCGCGGATGCGCAGAACCTGTTCGGCATTGCTGGTCGCAAGTTGCCCGCGGCCATTGTAAAGGCTGTCCTCCAGCCCCACCCGCACATTGCCGCCCATCGCAGCCGCCATAGTGATCATCGGCATCTGGTGCCGGCCGGCGGCCAGCACCGAGAACGAATAGTCGTCACCGAAAAGCTTGTCGGCGATGCGCTTCATATGCGTCAGGTTCTCCGGATCGGCGCCGATGCCGCCGAGAATGCCAAAGACGAACTGAATGAACAGATGACCGGAGACCAGACCGCGGTCGCGGAAATGCGCCAGCGAATAGAGATGGCCGACATCGTAACATTCGAATTCGAACCGTGTGCCGCATCCCTGACCGAGTCGGGTGAGGATGAACTCCATGTCGGCAAAGGTGTTCTTGAAGATCGAACTGCGCGTCGCCTCCAGCAGCTCCGGCTCCCACTCGTGTTTCCACGCCACTGGCTTGTCGAGCGCCGGAAACAGGGCGAAGTTCATGGACCCCATGTTCAGCGAGCACATTTCCGGCTCGGCCCGCAAGGACGCCGCCAGGCGGTCCTCCAGCGCCATCAGCGACGAGCCGCCGGTCGATATGTTGACGATGGCGTCGGTCGACTGCTTGATCCGCGGCAGGAACTGCATGAACAGCGAGGGGTCGGCGGAAGGCCGGCCGTCTACGGGATTTCGCGCATGCAGGTGCAGGATCGAGGCGCCGGCCTCCGCCGCAGCGATTGCTTCCGAAGCGATCTGGTCCGGCGTGATCGGCAAATGGGGCGACATGGTCGGCGTGTGCACCGAGCCCGTCACCGCACAGGTGATGATGACCTTCCTGCGCGACGTCTTGGTTTTCGTCATGATGTCGATCTCAACGGTTGACGGGAAGAGTGAGCTCAGCGGCAAGCTGCTCGAGGACATCGCCGAGGATGGCGACGATCTCGCCGATCTGCTCTCTGGTGATGATCATCGGCGGGCAGACCAGAAAATGATCGCCTTCGACGCCGCCGCGTGTCCGCCGCGAATAGATGATCAGTCCACGCTCATAGGCGAGATCAACGACCCGCTGATGTGCGTTCAATTCCTTCGGCAAGGGCTTCATCGTCTCAGGATCAGAAACGAACTCGGCGGCAAGCAACAGACCCTTGCCGCGCACATCGCCAATAAACGGGAACCGTTCGGAAAGCGCGACCAGTTCGGCCTTGAGCGCACCACCCATGACAGCTGCATTGTCGATCAGGCCCAGGCGATCGATCTCGTCGAGCACCGCAAGGCCGGCAGCGCAGGCGAGCGGATTGCCGGCATAGGTGAAACCATGCTGGAAACCGCCGGCGTCGAGCACCGGCTGCACCAGCCTCGATGGTGCTGCCATGGCGCCCAGCGGGCAATAGCCTGAGGCAAAGCCTTTCGACAGCGCGATCAGGTCCGGCTTGCAATCCCAATGGTCGCCGCCAAGGAATTTTCCGGTACGACCGGCTCCGCTCATGACCTCGTCATGGATCAAGAGGATACCGTACTTGTCGCAGATTTCGCGGATGCGCTTGTAATAGCTGTCGGGTGCGACCAGGGCGCCAGTCGAGGCGCCGCCGATCGGTTCCATGATGAACGCCAGCACGCTATCAGGGCCTTCGGACTGGATCCTATCCTCCAGCATATCGGCATATTTGATGCCGCGTTGCTCCATCGAGAGATTGTCGCGGTCGAGATAGGCGGTTGGAGCCGGCACTTTCGGCATTTCGCGCATCATCGGCGAGAACGGATCGGAGAGCGCCGCATAGCCGGTGACCGCCAGAGCGCCGAGCGTGCCGCCGTGGTAGGACGGAAACCGCGAAATCACCTTCCAACGGTCCTTCTGGCCGGTCGCAACCGCCCATTGGCGGGCGAGCTTCAGGCAGGATTCGACCGCTTCCGACCCGCCGGAGACGAAGAAGATCTTGTCCATGCCTTCGGGCAGCTTTTCGGCGGCGCGGCGGGCCAATTCTTCCGCCGGTTCGTTTTCGAAGTGGAGACGATAGGCAAAGGTCACGCGATCCATCTGCCGCTTCATCGCCTCGAGCACGTTGCGATTGCCGTGGCCGATATTGACCACCATCGCACCGCTCGAACCGTCGATCACCCGGCGGCCATCCTGATCCCAGAGATAGATGCCCTCGGCCCGGTCGACCAGCGGCCGGCGAAGACGCGACTGGTAGAACAGGTGTGAAGCGGGCCGTTCGTTGGAAGCTGTCGTCTTGAGCATGTCGGGTCTCTGTCAGCGTTTGAGGTAACGGTTAAGAACATTGGCGGTGACGCGTTCGACCATCGCGTCGCCGCGCATCAGGGCGGCAACCCATTCGCAGCTGCCGGCGTGGAACACCTCGCCCTTGCCGCGTGGGAAATTGACGATCATGCCACAGCCGCGCTTGACGCGATCGACTGCCGCCTCTCCGGTATCGCCGATCAGTGTTTCCGCCACGAACTTAGCGTCCGCGTCGGAGAGGAACTGATCGTCGGCGGGTATATCGGCGCTCTCTTCCTTCAGCGATGACATGCCGAGCGCCAGGATTTCCAGACCATCCGGGGCGCCGCTGTCTTGCGTCGGCTCCGGCAGACCGCCGCGGATGATGTAGTCGAGGCCGTCGACCTCATAACCGAAGGCATGACCTTCGGCGCCGAGGATGTCGCCATAGTAGATACCGGTTCCGGCAAATGCCCAATGCTCCGGACGATAGACCGGAAACCCGCGGGCGCCGCGCGGGGCACAACCGCCCCAGCCGACATAGAGCCCGCGCGTGGCATTGAGCCCGAAGGTCGAAGCGCCGGGGCGGCCGATCTCTGCCGCCTCCCAGGAGCCGGACGTGCGCGTCTGATCGGCGGAACGGTAGGCCGGGTCCTCGGCACGCGAGCGATATTTGTAGCATACCTGCCGCTTGCCGCCGTCCTCCAGCCGCGTCTGCCACATGAAATTGCCGGCAAAGCGGGCGGCGTGGCCGCCCCGCTCGACATAGGTGTCGACTGCGTCGCGCATCTCCCAGGTCCAATATTCGTCGTGACCAACGAAGACGACGCAATCGTAGCCGTCGAGAATTTCCGGATTGAAATGCAATTCATGCTGGCTGGCGAGATCGACAGCATAACCTTCGCGCTCGGCCCAGCGGAAGAAATGACTGTCATAGCTTGCCCAGCCGGACGAGGCATATTTCTTGGAATAGCCGTTGGCATAGGCCCATTCCATGTGCGGGTAGCGTGGCGCCACTGCCATCGGAGAATAGATCTCCAGCGGCACCCGCGGCGCATCGATTGGGAGCTGGACGAAGCCGCGGCAGAACGGCCGGTCAATGCTGACGGTCGTTGCATATTGGTCGCGATCGGGGCCGGTGATGCCCTGATAATGGTTCGATCCACCCCAGGTGTTGTAAGACGTCCAGGATCCTGTCGCCGCCACCTGCAGTACGCGGCCCGGCTTGCGGCCGGCCTCGGGGCGCACGATAAACAGATGGTGACAGCGAATGGGCGAACGGTCGCGGCCCTCAGCCGTCAAGGTGACGCGATAGGCACCGGACGACCAGTCCGCGCCCACCTGGAATTCAAGCGTCGTCTCCCAGCCGCAGCCGACCACCGAGCATTGGTCCGGCGTATCCTGCCAGCGGGCGGCAATGCCGCTTCGCTTCATGACCGGTGTTTCGACGGCGCCGTCGCGTACGATCTCCAGTTCGAACAGGGCTGCGGTCGAACTCACCTGAAGCCGGACCGTTGCACCGGGCGGGTAGGCATAGGCGTCGGTGTAGCACCAGATTTCGCCGCGCTCGCCATCCATTCCGGGGTATTCGAAGTAGTGGCCGAGCACCGCTTCGCGGCGCTGCTCAGGTGTCAGGCCGAAATCGGGGAATTGGTTGCTGGTCATCTTCATCGCATCCATCACGCCGCCAGATATTTCTTGAGGAAAGCCCGCGTGCGCTCCTGTTTCGGTTCGCGGAAAATCTCGGCTGGCGCACCCTGCTCGACGACGACACCGCCATCCATGAACAGCACGCGGTCGGCGACCTCGCCGGCAAAGCGCATCTCATGCGTGACGATCAGCATCGTCATGTGCTCGGCGGCGAGTTGCTTCATCACCGCATTGACCTCGTCGACGAGTTCGGGGTCGAGCGCCGAGGTCGCCTCGTCAAAAAGCATGACCTTCGGCTGCATCGCGAGTGCCCGGGCGATGGCGACACGTTGCTTCTGGCCGCCTGACAGCCGCGAGGGATAGGCGTCGACCTTCTCCGCCAGCCCGACCTTCGACAGGAGCTCGACCGCCAGCTCGCGTGCAGCCGCCTTCGCCATGCCCTTCAGGATAATCGGTCCCATCGTGACGTTTTCGATCACCGTCAGGTGCGGGAAGAGATTGAAGTGCTGGAACACCATGCCCATCTGCTGGCGCACCGCGTTGATGTGGCGCTCGAAGGCCTGGCCGCGCAGGCTCTGGTTGACCTGGACGCCGTCGAGCCACACCTCGCCGCCGTTCAGCGTTTCCAGATGATTGATCGAGCGCAGCAGCGTGCTCTTGCCGGAGCCGCTCGGGCCGATGATCGCAACGATCTGCCCCCGGGCAACCGACAAGTCTATGCCCTTCAGGACTTGAAGCTCGCCATAGGCCTTGCGAGCACTCTTGACTTCGACCATGGGTCGCTGGGCGGTCATCGTGATACCTCCACGTTCTGTTCGACCCGGCGCAGACCCGCTTCGAGCACGAGGTTTAGGATGTAATAGAGTGCGGCGACCGTGATGTAGAATTCGAACGGCCGGAAGGTTTCGCTGATCGCCAGCTGCGCAGCATGAACCAACTCGGCAATGCCGATGATCGACACCAGCGAGGACTCCTTCAACAGCACGATCAGGTTGTTGCCCATGGCCGGAATGGTGTTGCGCACGGCCTGCGGCACGACGAAGTAGCGCAGCGTCTGAAAACGGCCGAAACCGAGGCTGCGCGCGCCTTCTGTCTGCCCGACATCCACTGCCACGATCCCGGCGCGCAGAATGTCGGCGTTATAGACGGCAAAGTGCAGGCCGAGACCGATGATGCCGGCGAGAAGTGCCGGGATCTTGAACCCCAGTTGCCCCAGCCCGTAGTAGATCAGGAACAGTTGTAACAGCAGCGGTGTGCCCATGAAGAGCCACATGAAGGCGCGCACCGGCAAGGCCACCGCCTTCGGCGCATAGAGAACAACCAGGGCAAAAACGACTCCGAAGATGAAGCTGATAGCAGCCGCCGAGACGGTAAGGACGACAGTCCACCAGACCCCCATCCAGAGGATATCGGCATAGGGCGGGACGACGCTGAAATCGAGACCTTGCATGCGCGCCTCCCCCTCAGGCTATGGCGTAGCGTCGGTCAAGCAGATCGACGATCCGCGCGACGACATAGACGATGAGCATGTAGAGCACGGCGGCAACGCCGAAGATCTCGAACGGCTTGTAGGTCGAGCCGATATAGCGCTGGGCCGTGTAGGTGAGTTCGACCACGGATATCGTCGATACCAGCGCCGATCCCTTCACCAGAGCCACGGCGTTGACGCCGAGCGGGCGGATCATCAACCGTGCGGCCTGCGGCAGCACCACCTTGCGCATCGTCTGGAACCGGCTGAAGCCGATCGAGCGGGCAGCTTCGGTCTGGCCGCGGTCGACCGACTGGATCGCGCCGCGGATGGCTTCGGCCATATAGGCGCCGATATTGAGCCCAAGCCCGATCACGCCGGCGGCGAACGGCTCGAGATTGATGCCGATCTGCGGCCCGCCGAAATAGAGGACGAAAAGCTGGATCAGGCAGGGCGTGCCGCGAAACAGGCTGACATAGGCAGAACCAAAGACGCGCAAAGGCCAAGAGCGCGACATCTTCGCCGCCGCCACGAGAAAGGCGACGACAAGCCCAAGCGCCAGCGAAAGCGCCGATATCTCGATCGTTATCCACGCCGCTTCCACGAAGAACGGGAAGACGCGCTGCACCAGCGAAAAGTCCATTGGAAAACTCCGGGGGGAGAACGCGACAATCTCCGGCCGCTGCCGTCAATGGGCGGCCGGAGACGGGTAGAAGCCAGCGATCAGCGGATGTCGCTACCGACCCATTCCATCGAAATCTTCTCGTAGGAACCGTCTGTCAACATATCCTCGAGCGCCTTCTGCATTGCAGCCTTCAGCTCCGGATTGTTCTTGCGGATGGCGATACCGATGGCGACGCTGCCACCTTCGATGTCAGGCGTTTCCAGACGGCGAACCTTCTCACCGGTTTCTTTGACGGCCACCATGACCGGAATGTTGTCGACGACGATCGCATCGACCCGGCCGCTCTTCAGTTCCATCATCAGCTCGGGCAGCCCCTTGTAGGTGCGCACGTCCCAGCCGCCCTGTTCGCGGGCCCATTTCTCATGGGTTTCCCCGAGCGTGACGCCGAGCGTCTTGCCCTTGAGTTCGTCGAGCTTCTGAACGGCGGAGGCTTCGGCGACGAACACCGCGCGGCCGGCGTGATAATACGGACCGACGAAATCGACGACCTTCTCACGCTCGGGCGTGATCGTCATGGATCCGACGACGGTATCGTATTTGTTGGCGAGCAGGCCTGCGATGATGCCGTCCCAAGCCGTCGTCACCAGAGTGCCCTTGACGCCGACGCGCTCTGCAATCGCCTGGCCGATCGAGGCATCGAAGCCGACAACCTGGTTCTGTTCATTGACGAAGTTGAAGGGGGGATACTGCCCGCTCATCGCGATCTTCAGTTCACCCGCAGACTTCACCGCTTCGAGGTCGTCAGCGCGCACCGAAACGGCGGAGAAGGTTGCGGCAATGGTGAGCGTAGCGGCCAAAAGGCCGGAGAAAATGGTCTTCATGAAATGTTCCTTGCTCCTCTGGATGAATGCGCCTTCTCGTGCGCTTGGGACGGGCATCGAGGCGCCTTCCGAATTTCATGATTGCCTTTGCATCAGCATTGCGCAAATAGATAATGGGAATAGAGGGCATAGATTTCAGGAATGGTCACACCTCGATCCGAACGGCTCGTCTGGGAGCTCGACTGGAACCTTCTGCGCACCTTCGTGGTGATCGCCGAGGTCAAAAGCATCACGCGCGCCGCGGAACGGCTGAACCTGAAACAGCCGAGCGTCAGCAACGCGTTGAAGCGGCTGGAGGACCGTGTCGGGCGTCGGCTCGTCGAGCGGGACGCGACGCGTTTCGACCTGACGGAGGTCGGCCAACTTCTCTACGAGCAGGCGGTCGAGGTCTTCGGAACCATATCCCAGCTGCCGCAACTGGTGCGCGGGGTCAGCGACGACGTGACCGGGCATGTGACGATCGCCGTCGCCAGCCATGTGGTATCGCCGATCTTTGATCGGGCGCTGATGGAGTTTCATCGCAACTATCCGCGCGCGACGCTGAACATCTCGGTTGCGGCAAGCGGCGAAGTCACCCGCCAGGTGCGGGAGAAACGGGCATCGTTCGGCCTCTGCCTTGTCAGCGTCCGCGACCCGGCGCTCGACTACCTCTTGGTCTTTCGCGAGTTCTTCGGCTTCTTCTGCGGTCCGCACCATCGGCTGTTCGGCAGGGAAGGATTGAAACTTGCTGACCTCAAGGGGGAGACCTCGGTGTCGTTCCACACCGACCATATCGCTGATGCATTGCGGCCCGTTGCGCTTCTGCGTAGCGAGGCCAAGCTCAATGCCAACGTCGTTGGCGTTTCTTCAAGCCTTGAAGAAGTTCGCCGGATGATTGTCGCCGGCCTCGGCGTCGGTCCCTTGCCGCTGCATGTGGCACGCCGCGACGTGGCCGATGGTGTGTTGTGGCGGCTGCCACCCTATGAAGCACCGCCGGCGATCGACATCTTCCTGCTGACGAACCCCGACAAGGCCTTGAACCGTGCAGAAAAGGCATTGCTTGCCGGGCTGCAGATGTTGATCGCCGAAACCCCTGTCGAAGAGCGGATCTATACGGACTGACGACGGACCGCGGGCGGCAGATCACGCTTGAAGCAATGCCTCCGCGCGTGCGCGTGCCGCCGGCTCCAGCGCCATTGCCGTGCGCGCCGAAAGATCGAAGCGAACGGTCACCGTTCGGTTGACGGCGTGAACAACATCATCAAGCGTGCCTGACATGATCTGCTCGAAGGTCACGGAGGAACGGCCCAGCTTGACCACCCGCGAGCGAATGGTGAGTAGGGTGCCTGCCTTCGTCTCGTGTTTGTATTCCACTTCCGACCGCACGTCGGCCCAGCCCCTGCCCGGCTCGCCTTCAACCTCGATCCCGGCAATATGACCAAGCAGCTGGAAGCTGGCATCATCGAACATCGCCGCATAGTGGCGAACGTTCATATGCCCCATCGTGTCGCACATCCACGGATGTGCAACGCCGACATAGGTGGTCAAAGGCTGACTTGGCATCGATGGACCCCGCTGATGGATATGCCTGGACAGAACGGCTGAGAGATAGCGGATGACGAAGCCGCCTGTCCATGCCGTGCCATCATCGACCGCTCCTGCAATCAGCGCGGACAAGTACCGAAATATCGGTGGGTAAGCGCCGGCCGTGCAACCACGCCTACTAGGCGCCCGCCCGCGACCTCCCTAGGCTGACCTCCTTTGACGGACTGGGAAATCTGCAAGGAGCATGATCGTGAAAGTATATCTGGCCGGGCCTGAAGTGTTCCTGAGCAATGCCGTGGAGATCCAGGCACAGAAGGCCGAACTTGCCCGTGCGGCCGGCTTCACGCCACTCGTGCCGGGCGACCTGGAAATTCCGCCGGCCGAAACCAAGCATGCACGCGGCGTTGCGATCTATGGCGTGGATGAAGGCATGATGCTGGCCAGCGACATGATCATCGCCAATCTGACGCCGTTTCGCGGCATCAGCGCCGATGTCGGCACGGTTTTCGAGCTCGGCTTCATGTGCGGCCGTGGCCGCCATGTCTATGCCTACACCAACACGTCGCGCAGCTATTACGACCGCATCCTCCACGGCCATTACGGCGGCAAGGCCGGCACGCGCCCGGACGGCCGCATGGCTGGACAGGACGGGTTGAGCATCGAGGATTTCGATATGGCCGACAATCTGATGCTCGATGGCGGCATCCTGGCGCGCGGCGGAACCTTCATAAAGCGCGAAGTGGCCGAAGCCGACCGGCTGACCGATCTCGAGGCATTCAAGCAATGCCTGGCGATTGCCGCCAAGCAACATCTCCGTTGAGATCGATCCCGTTCAGTCGACCGGGCACGGCCAATTGGCTGGAGTAGATAGCCCGGCCGGCAGTTTGGTGGCGCTGTCGCCGCATGTCAGGTTAACCTGCTCCTGCTCGAGCCCGGTTGCGGCCGACAGATCCACCCCTTCGATGCGCGTCAGGAACATGAACGCATCGGTGAAGTCGATCGGGCCCTCGAAGCTAGAGCCGCTGAAAGTGGCGCGCGACAGATTGGCCATCGGGAAACGCGTGCCCGTGATCACCGCTTTTTCGAAGTTGGCGCGCCCGAGCTCGGCCTTCTCGAAGTCGGCGCCCGTCAATTTGGCTCCTGTGAAATTCGTTCGCTGCAGTTCAGAACTGTTGAATGAAGCGCCTTCCGCCGAGATGCCGGCAAAACTGGTTCGGTAGGCTTCAACCTTGGCGAAATTCGCCTTGTCGGCCCTGGCCCCGGCCAATGACGAACGCACCAGCGTCGCCTTCTCCAGGTTTGCCGCCGTGAGATTCGCGCCCCTCAGATCCGTCAGGGTGAAATCAGTGTTGACCAGGTTCCCACCCTCGAGATCGATCCCGCCAAGCATTAGTTGTTTCTTGTTGCAATCGCTCCAGTCAGCGCCCGGCGCCGATGGATCCTTGCAGTTCGCCGCATAGGCAAGGTTCGAGAGCGCCAGCGTCACAAGAAATGCAGAGAGGCCGATGGCCGACCGTTTGCCACAGGCGCGAATGGCGCGTTTGATCCCGATTGTGTCGCTAAACCCACCCTCCCCGGTTGCGACAAACGAACGAATGGGCTTCGGCTTTAGGATATGCATGGCGCTGCTCCACGGCCCCTTGGGATGGACCGGTTCTGTTGCATTTCTCGTTTGCTGGCTTCGTCGGCGAAAACAACCATACAAAGCGCGCGTCACGGCTTAAGCGTATGACATTGTTGCCCTTCGCGCAAATGACAGCCACGCGATATGGCAAACAAGATTTGCCTTGAGGGGGAAAAAGACTGAAACCTACCAGCCTCGGCAGCAACCCAATCGGCGATGGGGTCCGGTCGCCCGGCGAGCAGTCAGGACAAATGCAACCAAATGCCTGCATCGAACGCTCAACTGTCGAGCGCCGGGTAGGTTGAACGTCGAAAAGCTTCCTAGGTTTCCGCAGTAACGGAAATGGAGCAACCGTTTGTGCCGCTCGACGCAGCGATTCGGTGGCCCCGAGCACGCTAGCCCGTCCCCGAAATACGGCGGCTTGCGCCAGCATGGTAAAACATGCAATATCCATACAATGTGATCTTGAGGTAGTGCCATGACGACGGATGCATCGGAGACGACCTGGCTGCCGGCCATCCGGAAAGCGAACGGACCGCTTTACATCGCTATTGCCGACGCCATCGCAGCTGATATCGCCGAAGGTCGCCTGTCCGAAGGCGCGCGGCTGCCGCCCCAGCGCGCGCTCGCCAGCGCATTGGGCATCGACTTCACCACGGTGAGTCGCGCCTACAACGAGGCGCGACACCGCGGATTGGTGGAAGGGCGCGTCGGCCAGGGCACCTATGTCAAGGCGAAAAGAATGAAGGGATTGCAGCCGGCAGCCGACGGCCTTGTCGACATGAGCATGAACCTGCCGCCACTTTTCGACGACGCGGCCCTGACAATGCGCCTGTGGAGCGACATCGCCAGCCTGCAGGTCGAACATGGGCTCGATCTGTTGATGCGGTATCAGGCGCCCGGCGGCACGCTTCACAATCGCGCTGTCGGGGCCAACTGGCTACAGCCGCGCCTGGGAGAAATCCCAGCCGAGCGCGTACTGATCTGCGCAGGAGCACAAAGCGCCCTGCTGGCCGCGATCAGCAGCCTTGCAAAGCCCGGCGATGTGATCGCCGCGGAAACCATTGCCTATCCCGGCCTACGGGCGCTCGCCGCCCATCTCGGCATCGATATCGTCGGCGTTCCTATCGACAAAAATGGCATTGTACCAGAACAGCTTGAAGCGATTTGCAAAAGCACGAAATTAAGAGCGCTCTACTGTAACCCCACGCTCCACAACCCGACCACAGCAACACTGCCGCTTGAGCGCCGCAAGGCGATCGTTGCCATTGCCCGAACCCACGGCGTAGCAATCATCGAGGACGACGCCTATGGAGCGCTACCAATCGCCGCGCCGCTGCCATTGGCAGCACTTGCGCCTGACCTCGTCTATCACATTGCCGGTCTCGCCAAGTGCCTGTCGCCAGCGCTGCGGATTGCCTATCTCGTCGTTCCGGATCGCCAAAGCTGCGTGCGCATCGAGGGCGCGATACGCGCGACGAGTGGCATGGCTCCCCCCTTCAACGCCGCGATCGCAACACGCTGGATTGAGGACGGGACGGCAAGGGAGGTCCTCGGCGCGATCCGCCAGGAAGTGACGATCCGACAGACCATGGTCAGCCGCTTGTTGCCAAGGGACGTTGTCCAGACGGACCAGGAAGGCTTCCACGTATGGCTACACCTGCCACTACCCTGGACGCGAGGCGATTTTTCCGGTCGGCTGCGGGCATCAGGCATCAGCGTCGTGGCCAGCGATGCCTTCGCGCTTGACCTAGCACCTGAAGCCGTGCGCCTCGGCCTTGGCGCGGCACGGACGCACGAGGAGTTGCAGCGCAGCCTGATGACGATTGCAGATCTGCTTCAGCAATCTCCGGCTGCATCGAGTCTCGTCGTTTGAGGTCTTTTGTTTGCGGCCGGCGAAATTGTCGCAGCAATGTATGCATACAATAAATTGACAATGCGTGCTTTTAGGCGTCTTAATCCCTGCAGGCCTGAGGCGGCACGGAGCATTCGTCGACCGCACCCAGGCATATCAGCTGGCGCGCCGGAATGGCTGCGCCGCAGACGCCTGAAAGGAACGCATATGTCTTCGGATCACGACTGGCCTCCCATACCTCCGATGCAAACTGGCTTGCGCGGTCGTTGTCCGCGTTGCGGCCAGGGGCATCTGTTCGAGGGCTTCCTCAAGATGCGCAAGAAGTGTGAGGTCTGCGATCTCGACTACTCCTTCGCCGATCCCGCTGACGGCCCCGCCTTCTTCGTCATCTGCTTCGGCTGCGTGCCGAGCGTGCTGCTCGGCGTATGGCTGGAGGTGCAATTCAGCGCTCCGCTGTGGATACACCTTCTGGTCACCGGCCCATTCATGTTGCTGACGTGCATTCCACCACTTCGACCACTCAAGGGATGGCTGGTCTCAAGCCAGTTTTTCTACAAGGCTGAGGAAGGAAAGCTCGTGCGCAGACAGGTCGAGCCACCGCTCGCCCCGACCCAATAGGCTTTCGGTTGGCAGACTGGCACTGAACGTCAGATGGCCATCCGTCATGGTTCGGTACCGATAACGAATATCAACAAGGCGCGAGCAATGCTCGCGCCTTGTTCGGTTGGCCTTCTTGGACGCTGATCGATGCGGCATGGCCGGACCGTGCTACCCATCGGCACGGTTCAACCGCGGTGATGCGGGCATTTGCCGGGACCCCGCAGCATGCTTGGCCGCGCCCCTCAATCTCAGATCATTGTACCGCCGGTGTCGGCTCGCCGAGCGAGAGCATCAGGCGGTTCGCCCAGTTGAAGAAGGCGGCGCCGTGGATCACGTCGGCAATCTCGAGTTCATCGAGGCCGGCGGCAGACAGGCGTTCGATATGATCATCGCCGAATGTGGGTGGCGTAGCCGTCAGTGCGACCGAGGCTGCAACGATCGCGTTCCAGCGTTCGCCGAGATCAGCATCCACACCTTCATAGAGAAGCTTCTGAACGTCGTCGCCCCGCCTGGAATGATGAGATGCGAAACGCGAATGCACAGAGGCGCAGAAGATGCATCCATTTGACCGCGATGCGGCGGTCGCTGCAAGCTCGCGCTCGGCACGCGGCAGGCCCGTGCGGGTGTTGTAGAAAATATCCTTGTCCGTCTTCGTCCGCGCCTCCAGAACCTGGGGATCGCGAACGAGCAAGCGGAAGTAGGGCGACTTGGCGCGCGACGCCTCGACGAGACCGGCAAGGTGTGCCTCCGTCAGATCGTCCTCCGCGAGCGGTTCCAGCCACGGTGTCCAGCCGATCTCGGCCTGCGTGAACGCGACAGGACGATTTTCAATGTTGGGCGTGATGATGTGGTCAGTCATGACAAACTCCTTCTAAGGCTCAGGCGGCAGCGCGCCTAGCGGAGGCCGCAAGCAGGCCAAGGCCGGCGATTACCCGGATCTGGAACGCAACGAATGCGACAAGCTGCGACAGCGTCACGATGCTGTTCGTCGTCCAGCCGGCATCGATAAGCGCCTGAAGCGCCCCAGGGCTTGCGTCACGGAGATGGAAGACAAGCAGATGCGCATGTTCCAAGGCTGCCGCAAGCTTTGCTCCGAGCGCTTCACGCCCGGCATCAGAGACCTGGTAGATCGGCCCGGGTGCGTCCTCGACGCTCAAAGCGCCGGCCGGATATCGCCCATAGGGGCCGACGGCCTGCGCCGCGCCGATCTCGGCCTTCAACACCTCGACCACCCAGCGGTTCGCTTCGCCTTCCTCCAGTGGGCTGACGTAGAACTCAAAAATATCCGGATGCCGATGCAATCCCGCGACGAAGCTGGCAATTGCCTGCCGTTCGGCATGAGAGACGTCGCCAAAATTTTCAGGTTCGAAGAGTGCGAGATAGCTCTTCTGCGCCTGCTCGCGTGTTTCCGGCCGCTGGGTGCGGATGCGATCAAGCGATGAGCCCGGCTTGATGCCGGCCAGCAGGTCGATGATATCGGGTGTCGATGTGGTCACGGTAAGTCTCCTTCCTTCAGTTTAGCGGCGCCCCGGGTGCCACTGTGGTGATCGGCGTTGTCAGCCGACGGCTCCGAGGCGGCGGGGGGCGAATTTTTCCTCCGGCGCCCATCCGAGCGCCGGTGCGACCTTGGTTGCGATTAGCTCGATCGAGCGCAGGATCAGAGGGTGGGGCGGATCGATGGAGTGAACCTGGAAGACGAGGTCGGTAACCCGATCGAGCGTCGTATCCGCACGGAGGCTTTCGATCACGTCGTCGGGCGTCCCGACATGGACGTCGAAAGCGGCGATCAGTTCGGCGAGCGAGTTGCCCGTCGGCTTGTGGCCGGCCGCAATCAGCCGTTCGGCGCCGCGACGCAAGCCGATTTCGGCCAGGCGCAATGCCTCAGCGCGGCTGTCTGCCACGAACAGGCTACGTGAACCCAAAATTCGGGGTGCGCTGCCTGCCGGCAATCCCGCGAGATAGGCGTTGATGATCGGGTTCTGCAATTCGGCGAGCGACGCCTCCGGTCGTTCGGCGGTCCGGGGCTGGGTGCGCGACAGCATGAGGCCGTCGCCGGCCCGCCCTGCCCTCTCCCCGCCTGCGACGGAGAACGTGGCCTGCCAAATCCGGTCGAGCAATTGCGGCGCCGTCGGATAAAGTTGGTCGCCGCCTGAAAGGCTGCGTCCGGCCCAGGCGTCGAGCACGACGCGCAGATGCCGGGCGAAAATGTCTCCGCGCTCGGCACTCTCGAGGCCGAAGGCCGTAAAGGACGACGGAGTGCCACCGGTACCGAAGCCGATTTCGACCCGCCCGCAGGAGAGAAGGTCGAGCACAGCCGCATCCTCGGCAACCCGTATCGGATTTTCAAGCGGCAGGGTGATGACGCCGGTTCCGAGCCTGATCCGCGACGTCTGCGCGGCGACATGTGCCAGGAAGACGAGTGGCGCCGGCAAACCGCCTTCGTCGGCATGGAAGTGATGCTGGGCGACCCAGGCGGTATCGAAGCCGAAACGTTCGGCGGTCGCGATCTGCTCGGCCGCATAATGATAGCGCGTGCCGGCGGGCACGTCGTCGAGGAGACGCGTAAAGAACCCCAGTCGCTTGCGTGGCGTCGTATTCGTCATTTTCTGTCCTGTCATTCATTCCTGCGTCGTCAGACGAGGACTGCTCGTTTTTGTCCGGGGATGGCGTTGATGAGTTCGCGGGTATAGTCGCTGCCCGGCCGTTCGAAGACGTCCTCGACGGGTCCTCCGTCGACCAAACGACCGTCCTTCAGCACGGACACCGTGTCTGAGATCTGCCGAACGACTGCGAGGTCATGAGACACGAACAGGTAGGTCAGACCGAGATCGCGCTGGAGTTCGTCGAGAAGATCGAGGATGCGGGCCTGCACCGTCACGTCCAGAGCCGAGACCGCCTCGTCGAGAACGACGACGTCGGGGTCGAGAACGAGTGCGCGGGCGATTGCCACCCGTTGTCGCTGACCGCCCGAAAGCGCGTGAGGGCGGCGGCCAAGCGCCGCTTCCGGCAAGCCGACGCGACTGAGGATTGCCCGGACCTTCTCTTCGCGTGCCGGCCGGGCGAGTTTGCCGAAATTTAAGAGCGGCTCGGCAACGATGTCGAACACCGTCTGGCGCGGATCAAGCGAGCCATAAGGGTTCTGGTAGACCAGCTGGATCTTGCGCCTGAACTGGCGCAGCGATTCGCCGCGAAGCGACGAAAGATCGGTGCCATCGATCTCGATACGGCCCGCAGTCGGTTTCTGAAAGCCGACAATCGCGCGGATGGTGGTGGTCTTGCCGGAGCCGGATTCGCCGACGATGGCATGGGTCGTGCCGCGACGGACCCGAAAACTGAGACCGTCGACGGCGCGAAAGGATTTGCCATCGCCATCCCGGCGAACGAAGTCCTGCGCAAGACCTTCGACGATAACGACATCATCGTCTGATGATGTGGGTTTTTGGCGCGCGGTCGCTGGGACCCGGCGCGCAACGGCTGAGAACGACGGCGCGTCGTCAATCAGTTGCCGTGTGTAGGCGCTTCGCGGTGCGGCAAGCACGACTTTGGTCGCGCCGACTTCCTGCACCAGGCCGCCCTGCAGTACGACAAGCCGGTCGGCTCGGTCGGCGGCGACCCCGAGGTCATGGGTCACAAGTAGAACGGATGTGCCGTATTCGGTGCGCAATTCGTCGATCAGGTCGAGAATGCGTTTCTGCACCGTCACGTCGAGTGCGCTTGTCGGTTCATCGGCGATGATGAGTTGCGGCTTCAGCGCGACCGCAATCGCGATCAGCACACGCTGGCGCATGCCGCCCGAAAGCTCGTGCGGATATTGCCGCGCCCTAAGCGCAGGCTCGCTCAGCCCGACACGCTCTAGAAGAGAAATCACCTGCGCGTCCACGTCGCGACCGCTGGCGGCGCCGTGAATGCGAAGAATTTCGCCAACCTGCGCGCCGATCGTTTTCACCGGATTGAGCGAACTTGCCGGATCCTGTGGCACCAGGCTGATCTTGGCGCCACGCACGGCATCGAGCTGTCGATCCGACCAGCGGGAAATGTCCGTGCCGTTGAGCTTGATTCTGCCGCCGTCGATGCGGCCATTGGCATGGAGCAGGCCGATGATCGATTGCGCCGTTGTCGTCTTGCCGGAGCCGGACTCCCCGACCAGCGCGACCACCTCGCCGGGCTCGATCCGGAACGAAACATCGTGCACGACACGGCGATGGGCGACGCCGTCATGGTAGGAGATCGACAGGTTCTCGACCTCTAGCATCGGTGTGTATGCAGCGATTGAGGTGTTCATGCGGCTACCTTGCCGAAGGATTGGCTGACACGATTGGCGGCCAGAACGACCAGAACGACGACGATGCCGGGCGCGGTCGTCAGCCACCAGGCGGTCGAGATGTAGTTTCGGCCCTCAGCAATCAGCAAGCCCCATTCCGGCGTCGGCGGCGGTGCGCCGTAGCCCAGGAACCCGAGCGTCGAGATCTGCAGCACCGCCGATCCGAAATGCAGCGCGGCGATCGCGAGAACCGACGTCAACGAATTCGGCAACACATGCCGCCAGAGGACGGAGGTGAAGGTGCCCCCACTGCCGAAAGCCGCCTCGACATAATCGCTGCGCCGGACACGAACAACTTCCGAACGCGCCAAGCGGGCAAAACCGGCAACAGAGGTGACGCCAACGGCGATCGCCGCGTTCACCGTCCCGAAGCCGAGCAGGATGATGATGCTGAGAGACAACAGCAGTGGCGGGATAGACAGCAAAACGTCGACAAGCCGCATGATCACATCGTCAAGCCGCCGGTCGACCGAGCCGGCGACCACGCCAAGGCCCGTACCGATGACAAGACCAAGTGCCACAGCGACAAAGGCACCGGTCAGCGAATGAACCGCTCCGTAGACGATACGGCCGTAGAGATCGCGCCCAAGCGCGTCGGTACCGAGCAGATGGCTGGCGTCCGGCCGCCGAAGCTGTTCCCCACCAACCCCTTCGAGCGGATTGTAGATGGTGAAAAGCCACGGAGCGACTGCCCAGAGGAAGGCGATGGCGAGAACCAGCCAGGACAATGCCAGGCCCACTGGCAACCGGCGGATGAAATGGGGGAGCGAGAAGCGCCCGCCCACCCGGTGTCCGTGCCCTGACGCGATGGCGTCATCGTGGATTGTATCGAACGTGGTCATGCGGTGGCTCCTGCTTTTGTCCGAAGACGCGGATCGAGCACAGGAAAGAGCAGATCCACGATGAGATTGATGACGACGAAGGCCAAGGCCGAGAGCACAACGATCGCCTGGAGCACGGCCGCGTCCTGGCTGCCGACCGCCCTTTCCGTCAGCCCTCCGATGCCGTTAAGGCCGAAGACAGTCTCGGTGACGACGGCGCCGGCGATGAGTTCACCGAAGAGCACGCCGGCAATGGTGAGCGTCGGCAGCAGCGCGTTCTTGGCAACGTGGCGCCAAAGGACCCAGTGGCGGGTTGCCCCCTTGGCGCGAGCAACCGCGACGAAGGGGCGTGTGAGCACATCGTCGATGTTCCGCACCAAGACCTGGGCGAGCGGCGCGGAAATCGGCACTGCCAACGTGACGACGGGCAGGATGAGTTCCTGCCAAGGGCCGGGGTTGATGACCGGTACGAGTTTCAAACGAAACGAGAAGATCTGAATCAGCATGATGCCGAGCCAGAAGGTCGGGATCGAGATGAAGAGCGACGGCACGGACTGGAGTGCACCGCGGAGCCAGGCGAAGGGCGTGAGGCTCGAAACGAAGGCGATTGCGACGGCAAAGACAGCGGCAAGCGCGAAACCAAGCGACGCGAGTTTCAGCGTCGCCGGCAGGTGGGTCGCAAGCATCGTGCTGACCGGAACGCCCACTTGAACGGAATAGCCGAAGTTGCCGGTGAGAAACCGGCCGATGGTCTGGAGATACTGCACCCAGATGGCGCTGTCGGCGGCGTAGGATGCCCGGATATCGGCGATCTGCTGCGGGTTAAGCCCGAGTTCCGGGTTCTGAAACTTGATCAGGACGGCATCACCGGGCATCGCCTGCAGCAACACGAAGGAGATGGTAAAAGCCGCCCATAGGACGAACAACGCCTGCCCCAGGCGATTGAGCAAATATCCGGACATTCGCCGTTCCTTTGCTTGATCTCATTGCGAGGGTCGGCCACGGCAATGGGCGTGGCCGACCGGTCGATGTCAGTGTTCGGCAAGCCACGTGCTGTAGAAACTTGGGCGGCCAACCGCCTCGAAGGCGATGCCCTGGACGTAAGGCGCACCGGCAAAGGCTTGCGGCTCCTCGAAGATCGGGACCGCATAGGCCTGGTCGACGACATAGTCCTGAACCTCACCGGCAATCGCCAACCGCTTCTCGCGGTCCGGCTCCGAAGCAAGCGCCTCGAGCAGGCCGTTCAGCTTGTCATCGGCGAAGCTCTGGACCTTGTCGCTCTGGCCACCCTTTTGGCGAAGGACGTCACGGTTCTTTGGGTAGTACTGGCTCTTGATCACGTCGGGATCGGCGCGCCCGACCATGGCCGGTGAAACCGGTGTCTTGAGCGGGTCGAGATCGTCGACGATCCTGCTGCCGCTGTCGCCGGCAAGCACCGTCAGCTTGACGCCGAGCCTGCCCCATTGCTGGGCGACCAGTTGCAAGGTTTCCTTGTTCTGCGGCTGCGGCAGAGATTCATAGGCCGTCAGCACTAGTTCCTTGCCGTCTTTCTGGCGCAGGCCGTTGGCGCCGACCGTCCAGCCGGCCTCATCGAGCAGGGCTTTTGCCTTTTCCGGATCGAAGGAAAGCTTCGCCGAAATGTCGCGGTAGCCGAGCGCCGTCGAGGCGATGATGGAGGTCGCCTGTGGGTAGTTGGCGGAAAACAGCGTGGTGACGATTTCCTTGGCGTCGGTCGCGTGCAGCAGCGCCTTGCGGACCCTGACATCGGCGACGAGCGGATTGTCGGGTCGGAAGACGACGCTGTTGTTCACGCCGCGCGTCGAGGGGGCATAGATCTGATAATCCTGTGCCTCGACCTGCTTTTCGTCATAAGCCTGGACCTGCCGGATGAAATCGGCCTGGCCCGCCAGTAGAGCGCCGATGCGCACGCTATCCTCGCCGGTGATGATGTATGTGATACCATCGAGATAGGGCCGTCCCTGATGCTCCAGCTTTGCCGGACCCCAGGCGTATTCTTCGCGCGCCTTCAGGCTCAGCTCCTTGCCGATCGTTTCGCTGTCGACGACAAACGGACCGGAGCCGACGATCTTGGTGGCATCGCCCAGTTGTTCAAACGGAAGCGCCAGCGTGCTTGCGGCAACGAGCCCGGAGCCGATCACCGACGTGCCCTGCAGGAAGCCCGGCGACGGCTTCTTGAAGTAGAATTTGACGGTCAGCGGATCGATGACCTCGCTGCGCGCGTAGTTATTGATGACCTCCGAGACCGGCTGCTTCAGTTCCTTGTTGCCGAGCCCGAAGACGTCGTAGTTCCTTGCGACGGCAGCGGCATCCAGCGGCGTGCCGTCGGAGAAGGTGACGCCAGGACGGATCTTGAAGGTGTATTCGGTCGCATCAGCGTTGACCGTCCACGATTCCGCGATCCAAGGCTCGATCTCGAGCGTCTTCGGGTTCTGGTAGGTCAGCTTGTCGGTGATCTGGTTGAGGATGCCGCCATTTGGGTAAAAGCCGCCGGCCGGCGGGTAGAGATTAGTATGGGCCTGCTGCTCGAGATAGATCAGCGTCCCGCCCTTGATCGGATCGCCTGCACCTTGTGCAAAAGCGCCGGACAGGAAAAAGCCGGAGGCGGAGAGTGTCGCCAGCGTCAGCGCGAGCCGTTTCAGTTTCGTCGTCATGGGAGCCTTCCTTCTAGATGTCTGGAGGCTATCGTACGACTAGGCGCCGGCTTATCAACTAAATCTAGTAAATTAATATGCTATATGTTTCATGCGAAGCGAAAGAAGCATCTCCGCCTCAGAGCCGACGGAGATATTTCTCCCGCGGCCGCTTCCCTGCCTTCTTTTGCTGGTCTCAAGCGGCATGCGGATCATCGTGCGAAAAGAGAGCGTTCGATCACGCGTGAAACGCTTCAAGAGGCATTGACAATTCGGCCATTGTTCATTGAAAACTTTGCCAATTCCTTCCAAGCCCGAGATTGAGATATT
The DNA here is from genome assembly GCF_003024455.1 of Ensifer sp. NM-2. Taxonomy (NCBI): domain Bacteria; kingdom Pseudomonadati; phylum Pseudomonadota; class Alphaproteobacteria; order Hyphomicrobiales; family Rhizobiaceae; genus Ensifer; species Ensifer sp. NM-2. The sequence goes on along the minus strand of NZ_PVZR01000016.1, from coordinate 125,726 downwards.
CATGACAAATAACAAGGTTCTTGTCGTCGGCGGCGCCGGCTATATCGGATCGCACACCTGCCTTCAGCTTGCGTCCAAGGGGTTCGAACCCGTGGTCTACGACAATCTGTCGAACGGCCACGAGGAGTTCGTCAAATGGGGCGTTCTCGAAAAGGGCGATATCCGCGACCGCCAGCGTCTCGATGAGGTGCTTGCGCGCCACAAACCGCGGGCGATCCTGCATTTCGCCGCGATGATCGAGGTCGGGGAATCCGTCAAAGATCCGGTCTCGTTCTACGACAACAACGTCATCGGGACCTTGACCCTTCTGTCGGCAGCACTGTCCGCCGGCATCGAAGCCTTCGTGTTCTCGTCGACCTGCGCCACCTACGGCCTGCCGGAGAGCGTGCCGATCGACGAACAGCACCGCCAGGCCCCGATCAACCCCTATGGCCGCACGAAGTGGGTCTGCGAGCAGGCATTGAAGGACTATGGCCAGTACAAGGGCCTGCGCTCGGTCATCTTGCGCTATTTCAACGCCGCCGGTGCCGACCCGGAGGGGCGGATCGGCGAGTGGCATGAACCCGAGACCCACGCGATCCCGCTGGCAATCGATGCCGCGCTCGGCCGCCGCGACGGCTTCAAGGTCTTCGGCACGGACTACGACACCCGCGATGGCACCTGCGTACGCGACTATATCCACGTCCTCGACCTCGCCGACGCCCATGTCCGCGCCGTCGAATACCTGCTTGAAGGCGGCGACAGCGTCGAACTCAATCTCGGTACGGGAACCGGCACGACGGTGAAGGAGCTGCTGAACGCCATTACCGATGTCTCGGGCCGCAGCTTCGGCATCGACTATGTCGATCGCCGCGAGGGAGATTCGACCACGCTTGTCGCAAACAACGACAAGGCTCGCGAAGTCCTCGGCTGGGAGCCGCAATACGACCTGGCGGCGATCACGCGCACGGCCTGGAACTGGCATTCCCGCCGCAACCAGGGCGCCTGACATCGGGCACCTCGGCTGATCGCACCCCAGGCTTAGATGCCTAGGATGCCTCGCGTACCCGGTTCAGAGGCAATCTGGAGCGGGTGCGTCGAATGAGCGGACGCTCGATCAGGAGATAGGCCGCAACACCAGCCAGCGAGCCGGCGGCCAGAGCGCAGAGCAGCGTCAGCACTGAATCCAGCCCGATCATCGCCGCAGCCTTGACGACGACCGATATGGCGAAGGTGTGCCAGAGGTAGATCGAATAGGAGGCATCGCCGAGCAACGTCGGTAATGTCCATTTTTGAAACCAGCCGCCGGCTTCAAGCGCAAGAGTGCCGACGACGAGCATGACCGCCAGCGGGCCTAATATTCTTTCGTCAAACGGCAGGCGCAGGACGGCAAGGGCTGCAAATCCGGTGAATGCGCCAAGGACAAGCACAATGCCGAGGCCTGGCCCGGCGGTCCTGCCCCGCAGCCAGAACTCGGCGACAATCATGCCGGCGACAAATTCCAGGATGACCGGGCGCGTATAGGTCAAAATCAGCGCGTTTTGCGTAGTGATCGTGAGGCCGAGCAGCACCAGCGACACAAACAGCGCTGCCATCACCGGTAGCCGGCGGTCCCTTGGCAGCATCAAAGATGCCGCAAAGACGACGTAGAAGAACATTTCGAAATTGAGTGTCCAACCTTGCACGAGCACCGGCCAGATCTCGCCGCTGCTGGGCGAACGCACGGGAATGAACATCAAGGACGCCAGGATATGCCCGAGCGTCAGCACGAGGTTCGGGAAGAGGCCGACAACGCCACCGCCGATCATCACCAGGGTCGCGAGCCAATAGATCGGCGCAATCCGACGTAGCCGCTCTCTAAGGAATGCCAGCGGCGCAACCGGGCGTCGGTCGCTGATCACCCACATGATAAAGCCGCTGATGACGAAGAAGACGTCGACCCCGGCTGCGCCGATCGCGAAGTGATGGCCTGTCCGTTCGGCTGCATGAAAGAGCACGACCCCCAGCGCCGCAAGCGCACGCAGATACTGGATGCCGTGGATGGTTTTCATCGGCGTTGGTGCCATCAGAACCTCAGCTGCGGATGATGGCTCGCCAACACCCTGCCCTCTGCAAGGCGCCGCTCGGTGACGACGCGCCGGCCTTGCCTTATCGTCAGCTTGCCGGCTGCGAAGTAGAGCAGGAAGGAACCGACGTGATAGGGATTCATGATGTCGATTTCGACAAATGCCCGCACGAAAAGCAGCATGGCGACGCCGAAGAGCACCGAGGATTCGATGTGATGGTCATAGGCGAGCAACCGTTTGATATGGCCAAAGACAGTGACCAGAAGCACGGTGCATAGGAGCACGAGCCCGATTGCTCCGGTCTCCACCATCGCCTCGATGAAGGTGTTGTGGAAGTGGAAGCCCGAGCGGGTGGCGATGAAGAACTCTTCCCAGAGACGTTCGGATTCGGAGAAGCCCTGGACCCAATAGGCCTGGTAGCCCACCCCGACGACAGGCGAGGATAAAGCGGCGTGTATCCCTTGCTGCCAAAGGTAGGTTCGCCCCGTAAGCGTGGAATCCTTGCCGAAGAGGCCGAGAACGAGGTCGACGCCGCCGCCATAGGTCGCAGCGATGGCGGTGATCCCGCCGACGACAACAGCACCTAAGAACAGTCCCTTGCGATGACCGGGCGACAGCATGCCCACGGCGCGCATGCCGAGCCAGCAGCCAACGATGGCGACGGCCGTCAGAACCGACGTCGCCGATTGCGAGGCAAGCAGCGAATAGGCTGATATCAGCCCAACGGCCCCGGCGGCGGCGAGCCAAAGCCCGCGTTCCCTGAGCGCGACTGGGGCGATGAAGGCGAAGTAGATCCCGAGTGAGGCGTAAAAGCCAAGCTGGTTCTTCGAGGAAAAGGCGCCGACAAAGCTGAACGTACCGTCGAGCGGATCGAGGTGGTAGACGCCGAACAGCAGCGAATAGGTGAGCACGATACCGACGCCCGCCAGTGCGCCGCGCACGAGCGTGCGGATGTCGATCGTGCGCATGGCAATCAGCGCGCAAACGACATGCGAGAGATACTGAACTCCCGTCCTTGCCGTCATCCCGGGCGCTGCCGACCAGAAGACGGAAAGGCAGGCAAAGACGGCGAAGGCAAGGATCCAGATATATCTGCCGTAATTGCCGAGCACGCTTCGATAGTCGACGAGCACCAACGGCAGCCACAGCGCATAGTAGACAAGGATCGACGCCTGCCCGAACCGCGAGGAATAGGCAAAGACGAAGAACGATATCGCCAGCGCAAACGTACCGTAGGCCTGGTTTGCACCAGGAGAAACGAGGCTTGCCTTGGAAATCCTCATCACGATTCCTTAGAGCGTAGCCGGGTTAAACAGAGTCACAGAAACGCTCCATCTCTTTATTTCCAAGCATTTCCTGACGGAAAACCGCTTCGCACTTTTCCTTGGAAAGGCTCTAGCGCATCGCCAGATTGGCTTCGACCTTGATCACGTCGCCCGGCAGCACCGGCGTGTTCTCGTCGGCGGCAATCTGTTGCGCCTTGCCATCCTTTTCACGGACGATCGAATAGCTGATGACAGCGTCCGACATGTCGTCCTTGGACTGTGCCGCCTCGGCCGATTGCAGCAGCGCCTCGGTCATGAGGTCGCGACTGGTACCAAGTTTGATGGACAGCGTATCGAGCTCAGCTTCGGTGTTCTGCAGGTCCTGGGCAAGCTGGGCATCCCAATCGTTGCGCAGGTTGGTATCGTCCTGGGTGGCCTTGCTGACATCCTGCTTTGCCTTCAGAGACGCCGTGTCGATATCCAGAACAGCTGACTGCAGCTCCGCCACGCGCTGTTCCAGCGCGAGCTTGCGCGCGCTCAGCGCCAGCCCCTTTTCGGCAAGCCCCTCGATCTTGTCCCGGTCCTCGATCACCAGATCCAATTGACGGTTCTGCGTTTCTGACTTTTTCGCCAGTGCCTGGATTTCGCTTTCGAGCAGAGACTTGAGATCGGCCAGCGACGCCAGCTGGCGTTTCTGCCTTTTGTCGCGCGAAACCATCAATGCAGTCTCGCTTTCAAGCAAGCCGGCGACGTCAGGCGCGTCCTTCAAGTCCTTCGGCAATTCGATCTTTTCCTTGCCGGCGATCTCCGCCTGCAGGCGCGCGCGCCGGATAAGCAACCGGTTGCGTTCGGAGACCTGCACGCTCGAATCTCCGCGTGCGTTGATGTAGTCGCGTGCGAAGCGCTGTCCGCTTTCCGAACGTCTCAACCCGCCGCCAAGGCTGACGGCCTTGAGGACCGTCAGGTTCGGCACGTAAGGGTACTCACCGGGCTTCTGGATTTCTCCGGAAAGATAGACCGGACGATACTGCGCGAGCTCGACCGACGCCGAAGGCCGATCACGCAGGCCGAACAGCGTCTGCATCTTGAGGCCGATCGCCTCGCTCATCTCGTTGGTCGTTTTGCCCGCCGCCGGCAGATCGCCGATGAAGGGGATGGAGACCATGCCGGAGGCACCAACGGTGTATTCGCCGCTGACCACCGACCAGTCGCGCACAGCACCTTCTGCGGTCTGCCATTCGGCCACGCGGATCTTCAACTTGTCCATGACCCCGAGATGGTACTCGTCGGCATGGACAGGCAAGGTGCCGAACACAGTTATGGCCGCCAGCATGGCGACCTTCAGAGAATACGGCTTTCGGAGGGAGATACGCGATCTCCCCTTGGCAATTTGATGTTTCATTACGGTTTCCCGGTTGCTGGTCGCGCGCGCCGGCGTCCGACGACGAGGTCGTCAGGCTCCGTGGCGCAGCGTTTGTCAGTAGCTGCCGCGAGAAAAGCAGACTGCGGGGATCGTCTTGACGACGATGAAAAAGTCGCGGATCAGCGACCAGTTCTGTACGTAGTGCGTGTCGAAGGCGACGCGGGCGGCATAGGAAACGTCATTCCTGCCGCTGATCTGCCACAGGCCGGTAAGACCCGGGCGAGACTGCAGATAGAACACGGCTGCGGCGTCGTAGAGTTCGAGTTCGTCTTCCACGACAGGTCGCGGGCCGACGATGCTCATCTCACCACGGATGATGTTGATCAGCTGCGGCAACTCGTCGAGGCTGAGTTTGCGCAGAACGCTGCCGACAATGGTCACGCGCGGGTCGTCCTGAAGCTTGCGCGTCGCACGCCATTCCTCGTAGGCGGCCGGATTGTTGCGGAGATAGTCCTGCAAGAGCCGATCTCCGTCTGCCCGCATCGTGCGGAATTTCAGGCAGCGGAATGCACGGCCGTTATGGCCGATACGGCGGTGACCGTAAAAAACGGATCCGCCATCGGAAAACTTGACGAGCATCATCAAGAGCAGGAAGAGCGGACTGAGAAAGACGAGAGCCAGTGAAGCGGTAAAAATATCGAAGCCACGCTTCGATATTCCTCCTACCGGACGAAATGCTCCCGACTCTGCGGTACTGAAAAACGGCGAATTGGCCGATCGAGTCGCAGACTTCATAGAGAAGACTCCATTTACGTTGGCGATTGGTCGGTCCCCTGTGGGGGCGCACTCGTATCCAAGAATGAGTGTATGGTTAGAATTTGGTTTTTAAAGGCGAAATGATGGCCGGTGCCGTGCCCGCGGTTCGCGGACGTATATCATCGATCGCGAATATGTAATATTTCTTCGGGACCGAAGATCATCTATTCATGGCGAGCCAAGTGGCTTCCAGTCGATTTCGATGTAGTTCGCGGGCAAACCGAATTTACTCATGAAAAAATTGACCTTACCTTGAACTAGTGATGTTTGCTTTCGTCTTGCATCAGAAGATTTTCCCGCCCTGTAAATTGAAATCCGTCAACTTCACGGGCGCTTTTTGCGGCGCAGCATTCTTTTGCACTGCACGCACAAATCCTTCACAAACGCGAATCTTGTAACAAAAGTTGATAACAAAGTGAGAGCGAGGCCAACTTCGAGACGAGCGAAACAGGGCGAAACCCACGGAGGGTGGAATATCGAGCGACACATTTCGCCCCGTTAAACCCCGACCAAACTCGATACGGCCGGCCGCAAACTGATTCCTTGCATCCGCCCCACGCCGGGCAATCAACGGAATTTGATCGGAGGCGGCCTGTTCTAAAGGCGACATAAACATTTTAGGGGCTATAGCGGCTCATATTGCATCTGCGGTTATTGTCGGTTGAACCGAGGGATAACCGCCAATATATTGAAACCCTGTGGTGGGAAGGGCCTTAGCTCATATGGAGACACCAACAACAGCCCCGAAGGCAAGGTAGCGCGATGTTCGCACCACGCGTCTTTGCGAGCATGATTGGCGCTTTGGCGGTCTTTGCCATCGTCACCTATCTGCTGAACGGTTCGCTTACCTCGACCCTTATTCAAACCTTGGTCTGCGCCGTCCTGATGCAGGTCGGCTATTTCCTGGCTGTTGTCTTTCTCGTCTGGAAGAAGGCGCGCGAACGCGACAGGCAGGCGGCCGAGAACGCACGCGCAACGACCGATGAAAAACAGGCGGGTAAGGTTTCGCCGGGGCGCTTGAACAGGCCGGGTCACTTCAACCCGTAGGGCACGATGGGAAACTCCCCTCGCCCTCCGCAATGCCCACAACAAAAATGTCAACGTTTTGACGCGGTTGCGACATGATCCCGTTGCATCGTGCGGTGGGCCGGCAAGGAATACCGATGCCGGCCATGCCCGACGTAACGCTGGAGGCCACAATGACCGCAGCTGCAACGATGGACGTTTGTGTCATCATCGCCGCAAAAAATGCCGCCGAAACGATCGCAAGGGCCGTCGCTTCGGCGCTAGCCGAGCCGGAGACTGCCGAGGTCATCGTCATCGACGACGGCTCGACCGACGCGACTGCATCAGCCGCCCTGTCCGCTGCCGATGACACCGGACGATTGAACATCGTGCGATTTGAGAAAAACAGGGGGCCGGCTGCAGCGCGAAACCACGCGATCTCGATCAGCCGCTCGCCTATCCTCGCCATCCTCGATGCCGACGACTTTTTTCTGCCCGGCAGGCTGGCCAAGCTTCTTGAGGTTTCGGATTGGGATTTTGTCGCCGACAACATCGCCTTCATGGACGAGAGGGCTGCCGCCAGCGCTGCGGCCGACGTCGGCCGGTTCCAACCGGAGCCGCGCCTTCTCGATCTCACCGGCTTCGTCGAAGGTAATATCTCGCGCCGCGGTGTCAGGCGTGGCGAGATCGGTTTTCTCAAACCCCTCATGCGGCGTGCGTTTTTGTCCAGCTATCAACTCGCCTACAACGAGACCCTCCGCCTCGGTGAAGACTACGACCTCTATCTGCGGGCGCTTGCCAAAGGTGCACGCTACAAGATCATCCACAGCTGCGGCTATGCGGCGATCGTGCGTGGCAATTCGCTTAGCGGCAGTCACCGCACCGAGGACCTGAAGCGCCTTTACGAGGCCGACCGTGCCATCCTCGCCGACAATCAATTGAGTGCAGAAGCGACGGCCGTGATCCGCCGGCATGAACGCCACATCCGGGGACGTTACGAACATCGGCGCTTTCTCGACCTGAAGCGCGAGGGCGGCCCGATCGCCGCCGTCACCTACCTGCTCGGCAAGCCGGGGGCAGTTCCGGCAGTCGCCGGTGGGATCTTTGCCGATAAGACCGAACGTATGCGACCGGGCAAGCCGGACGCTCCGGTGGGGCTCGGCGGCTCGGGGCGGCTGCGCTACCTGCTGCCGGCTTCCGCTGAGTTGAGCCAATGATAGGCTAAACGGCGCCCGCTCGGGGCGCCGCTTGATCTCAGCCCTTAGAGATAATCGCGACGAACCGTATCGAGTACGTCGCGGAAGCGTGCCTTGCGTTCGGCCAGGACGCGGTCTTCGCTCAATTGCGGCTGCGCTCTGCTTGCCTGCCACAATGCTAGCGTCGACGGCGCCGCCAGAAGCTGCTTGGCCGCTCCACGCAAGAAAGTTTGCCTTGGCTGCGTCGCGCTGACGACGAGGTCTCCGTCGATCTGTCGCCGGTTCGGGTCTTCACCATAGGTCTCGGCGACATCAAAACCCATGCCCCAGAACCGGGTTCCCTTGATCATCGCTTCCGCCCGGCTTGAAACCGGGACATGGCGAGGGCGATAGGTGACCCCGACCGTCCGGGCCCAATCGTTCCATTTGAAGCTGTTGATGCTGTTCGATGTCGAGACTGCGACCCACGGAACGCGAAAGGCGTCCGCCAGGATCGCACCGTGCATCGATTCTGCTACGATCAGTTCGGACTGCGCGATCTCCCGGATCACGGCTCCGGCCTCTCCGCGTGGGTCGATGTAGTGCAGGCCGACCGTGCCGCATGTCGTTGGCCACATGCCGGCAATCGCACTCTCCCAATGGGGCACGAAGCTATGCTTATGGATCTTGGGCAAGTTCTGGAACTCCGGCATTTCGGCGACCATCACGGCCGGGTCAACAATGCCGCGTTCGGGTTCGATACCGACCTTTTCGGCCGTCAGCGGGCCGCGCACACAACGAATGTCCCATTCCGCCGTATCGCGCATATCTGGAAGCGTGCCATAGCCAAAGCCGCTGCCAAGCACCAATTTTCGCATGCCGTCAGGTAATAACGCTCGATTGAGCACCGTACCGACGCCGACGAGCAGAATGTCGTCATGGCTGTCGCGGAAACCAGGCAAGAGGAAATCCCAGAGCCAAAGATTGAGGTCGTCTCCAAAATTTCCGTGATGTGATTCCCAGTAATAGGGCTTCATAAGCGGTCCCTTCTCTCAAATAAAAATGTGTCCGGCGCCGCAAGCGACGGGTCTTTCTCCCTCCTGAGGGATGCTGTCTTCGTGATCAGCGTTGCGGTGATAGTTTGCCGACGGCCAGTTCAAGCGCGCTTTGCAGCAATTTCGGATCGCGCCATACCCAGCGCGCAAGCAGCCTGAATTGTGGCGGCTTCTTGCGACGCAGTCGCCGTGCCTGGCTCCATAGGGCCTGGCGGCGGGCCGTATGCTGGTAGGAGCGGATCGAGGCGATTTCCTGCGGCCGGCGCAAAAACCTGCCCTCAAGCGTTTCAAGCGCCACGAAAGTGTTGAACTGCTGCTGCAGAAATTCCGGCGAATCGTTGTCGATCGAATGGAAAATGTTGATGCCCTCGCCGCGTTCCGCACCCGCGGCATCGCAAAGCACCACACGCCGCGCCGACAGCACGCAATCGCAGAAGAACAGCACGTCCTCGGCTGCCAGCCGGAGTGCGGCGTCGAAGCGGATCGTCTCGAACAGCGAGCGCCCGATCACCATGCAGGAAAGGTGCAGAAAGCTCCAATTCCTCAGCATGACGTTGGATAGATCGGGGATTTCCACGACCAGCGGGCTCTCCTGCAGCCGGATGCAGGTATCGCTCTTCAGGAGATCGGCGACGCCAAAATGATAGTAGAAGGCATCGCCACCCGTTATCGACGCCCAATAACAATCGGCATCGAATCGCGTCAGGCTTTGATAGGCATTTCTCAGGTGATCCGGTGTCCAGACGTCGTCGGAATCAAGGAATGCCACGAACTCGGAATCTTGAGGAACATTGTCGAGCCCGGTGTTGCGTGCGCCGCCCGGTCCCTGGTTGGGTTGGCGCACGATCGTGATGCGCTCGCGCATGTCTTCACTGAGCGGCGCCAGCTCCTCATCAACAGGATAAGGAGATTGATCGTCGACGACCAAAACATGGAAGTCCTGAAAAGTCTGGGCGAAGACGGACGAAAGCGCCCGCCGAAGGATGCCCGGCTCCTTCTGGTAGTAAGGTATAATAATCGTCAGCTTTGCCATCTTTTCGCCCCTGCGGCTTCTCTACAAAGAGTCTTGCGTGGTCTCCTCCCACTGGGTCGCGGCCGTATGTCTATCGCTTGTCCTTTGTCATTCATTCTTTCAAAGGGCTCACGGGATGTTCGCCATGCCCTCAACCGTCAATGCCAAATCCGTCACCCGTAACGTCGGCTGGAGCGTGCTCTCAAAGACAGGCACATTCGGGCTGAAATTTGTCACCGTGCCTATTCTTGCGCGCATCCTGACGCCTGAAGAGTTCGGAACGGTCGCGGTCGCGCTCACCGTCGTGCAATTTCTGGCGATGATCGGCGGCGCCGGTCTGGCCTCCGCGCTGATCATTCAGCGCGACGAGGAAATGGACCTTGTCCACTCCGCGTTCTGGGCGAATCTGGCGATTTCCATGGCAATGGCGCTTGGGCTTTTTGTCTTTGCCGCGCCCCTCGCAACGCTGCTGGGCGCGCCGGAAGCTGCCTACCTATTGAAGATCATGAGCCTGCTCATCCCGCTTCAGCTTGGCGGCGATGTCGCCTATGCGCTCCTCGCCCGGCGCATGAATTTCAGCAAGGATGCCGCCTGGAGCATGATTTCGGAGACGCTCGGCGCTCTCGTCGCCGTTGCCATGGCGCTCGTCGGGTTCGGCGTGTGGTCGCTCCTCGGGCAGCTCTTCGTATCGGCGTTGATCCGTCTTTTCGGGCTCTATTCCGTCTCCGGCTACGTGCCGAGGCTGGTTTTTTCGTTTCAACGCGTATGGACGTTATGCCGCTTCAGTCTCGGCATGATGGGCTCCGAAATCGCCAATTTCATCACCTTCCAATCGCCGATGGTGGTGATCTCCCGCTATCTCGGCCTTTCTGATGCCGGTGCCTATTCCGCCGCCAACCGCTTCTCCAGCATTCCAAACCAGATCGTGCTTTCGGCTGTCATGGGTGTGCTTTTCCCCGCCTTCAGCCATATGGGCGAGGATCGCGAGCGCCGGTCGCAGGCGTTGATGCTGAGCACGCAGGTCACCACAGTGCTGCTTGCTCCGATGATGTTCGGGCTGTGGGCGCTCGCCGAACCAGCGATGCTCGTCCTCTTCGGTAGCCAATGGGCAGCGGCCTGGCCGGTTCTCGGCCTTCTGGCTTTGTCCAAGGGCATCCTGACCCCCTGCAGCACCTACGTACCCTATCTCAAAGGCATCGGCCAGGGCGCCATCCTGTTCTGGTGGGCTGTGATCCGAGCTGTCATCACCACCGGCGCGGTCGCCTATGGGGCGATCAACGGCTCGCTGATCGACGCGATGATCGCGCTTTGCATCGTCAACGTTCTGACGCTGGTCGGATATTCATGGGTGGTATTCCGGGCCGACCATATGCCGTTCGTGAGAGGCTTCTTCGTCTCAACGCGGCCGATGTTTGCGGCCTTTGCCATGGCGCTTGCCGTGCGTTTTCTGCTCGAGCGATTCGGCCCCCTGGTTCCCAACGCCATCTTGCAGGTGCTGATCGGGGCTGCCATCGGCGGTCTCATCTATCTCATTCTGATGGTTCTGACCGAGCGGCAGTTGCTGGTGAAACTACATCGGATGATCCGCCAGCGCGGCGCGGTGGGTGTTTCGCCAGAACCTGCGGAATGATCGTAAATGGCGAGCTCGGCCCTGCCTTACACTCGCCGCAATTCGCGCCGCCGGCAGCAAAAAAACTCCGATTTGACAATGATCAACGAAAAAAATCTGCAATTTTTGATCGCAATTAATCGGCGTGCGTTCAATCACAGACTTTGGTTCATGAGAATATGAACATATTCCGCAACATGCGACAATACGTGCGCTTTTAAGGATTGAAGGGGTCGATTCCCTGTTGTTTTGCCGCTAACTCGAAATGTGGCGAATGCTGCACCGCAACAAATCATGGCTGATTCTTTTGTTGCAGCGCCATATTTTTATCCACGCCCCTGCCCTAGTTTAATCGATGCGGGCTCTAGTCTGCTCTGTTGAAACGGCGCCGAAAATGACGCTGGCAGATAGGAGTGACGGATATCGTGGCTATGGACGCGAACATTTCCTCGCGGATCAATTTGATGCGCATCGTGCTGATCTCGGGCATCGTCTTCGTACATGTGCCGCATGATCCGCAAACCAGCCCGTTCCTGGGAACCTATGGGTTTCTGGACTGGCTGCGCGTGTTTTTGGGCGACAGCCTGTTTCGCGTCGGCGTTCCCTGCCTCAGCGCGATCTCGGGCTATCTCATGTTCCGACGCGGTCTGGATACGTTCGATTATAAGAAGACGCTTCGGACCAAGGCGCGCACGGTGCTGCTTCCCTTCCTTCTGTGGAACTTCGCGTTTCTCGCACTCGTCTATGTGGCGCAGCTCAAGAATATTGGCTTCGGCTACCTTCCCGATGTGGTCAATGCCACGCCACGCGAATGGCTGAGCCTTGCTTTCGCGCTTGAGGCGCTGCCGATCAACGTTCCACTCTACTTTCTGCGCGATCTGCTGCTATGCATCCTGCTCTCGCCATTGTTGGCCTGGCTGATCAAGCGCTATCCGCTGCAAACGCTTGGCGTTCTGCTCGCCTTCGCCGTGCTTCCACTGCCGAATGGCATCTTCCTGAAGAAATCCATCCTCTTCGGCTTCTGCACCGGTATCTATCTGAGCCTGCATCGCATCGATACCAAGCTGCTCGACCCCTATGCCCGATCGATCACCGCCGTTTTCCTCGCCGCCGCTGTCGCGCTCTCGATCGTTCTTTACCAGACGGGTCCGGAGTTCCCGGTCTGGGTCGATATGCTGCGCAGCCTGACAGCACTTTCCGGAATCGTCGGATCCTGGGCCGTTTCAGCGCTTCTCGTGCGCACCCGGCTCGGCGAACGCCTGGCGCGTACCGGTGGCCTCAGCTTCTGGATCTTCTGTGCCCATTACCCCCTGCTCATCGTTTCCTGGATGGTCTGGAATCGCACCGAGATCGCCGACTATCGCCTGTTCTATTTCACGATCCCGTTCATCACGATCGCCATTCTCGTTGCCGCGCATGGGCTTGCCAAGCGCCTGGCACCGGGCCTCACCGCCGTCCTGACCGGCAGCCGCACCGGCTCCTCCCAAGCCAACGCGCGCCCGGATACCGGCCGTCGCTCCGACTACTCGCCACAGCAAAGGACCTGACCATGAGATCGATCAGACCTCACCGCCTCGCCCTTCTCACATGTCTCGCCACCGGCCTTGCCGGCTCCGCAATGGCACAGGAAGGTGCCACCGGCACGTCGTTCCTCGACAACTTCGACACGCTCGACACCGGCCACTGGTATGTTTCGGATGGCTGGAACAACGGGCCGCACCAGAACTGCACCTGGTCGAAGGAGCAGGCGGTGGTCGTTGACGGCATCCTTGAACTGAAGTTCGAGGAGGGCAAGACAGGCGAACGCAACTATGCCTGCGGCGAGGTCCAGACCCGCAAGCGGTTCGGCTATGGGACCTACGAAGCCCGCATCAAGTCCGCCGACGGATCGGGGCTGAACTCAGCCTTCTTTACCTATATCGGTCCTGCCGACAAAAAGGCGCATGACGAGATCGACTTCGAAGTGCTCGGCAAGAACCCGGCAAAGGTGCAGCTCAATCAGTACGTCTCCGCCAAGGGCGGCAACGAGAAGCTCGCCGACGTACCGGGCGGCGCCAACCAAGGCTTCAACGACTACGCCTTCGTCTGGGAGAAGGAGCGTATCCGTTACTACGTCAATGGTGAACTGGTTCACGAAGTGACCGATCCCGCCAAGATCCCGTCCAACGCCCAGAAGATCTTCTTCAGCCTGTGGGGCACCGACACCCTCAGCGATTGGATGGGCACCTTTAACTACAAGGGGCCGACAGCGCTGCAGGTTGACCGGATCGCCTTCACCGCACCCAACGACAAGTGCCAGTTCGCCGAGTCCGTCGCCTGCAAATTGAACTGAGGACGGCACAACGCCGCCGCATCCGTGCATCGCAACGCCACCGTTGCGATGCACGATTTCTTGAATCAAGCTTGGCTCGGGCTAAGCACGAAAACGGATGTTTTCATGCTGCAGATACTTTATTTCGCGCAGGATCTGGCTGACCCCGCGGTTCGCCGTCGAATCCTGATGTTGAAGGCAGGCGGTGCGCGCGTGACGCTGGCCGGCTTTCGCCGGGGCGCGAACGCACTGGCCGCGATCGAGGGCATCGATCCGATCGAGCTCGGCACGACGCGCGACGGTCGCTTTGCCCAGCGGGTCTCAGCGATCACCAAGGCCTGCCTGTCGCTACCCGCCAAGCTGCGCGCGGTCGGCCGGCCCGACCTGATCATCGCCCGCAACCTCGACATGCTCGCCGTCGCCAACAAGGCGGTTTCCATGTTCGGCGGTGATGTCCCTATTGTCTATGAATGCCTCGACATTCACCGCCTGCTTCTGCGCAAGGACGTGGCTGGACGCGCCATGCGCGCCAGCGAAGCCTATCTCGGACGCAATGCGCGGCTTTTGATCACCAGTTCTCCCGCCTTCGTCGAGCATTATTTCCGCCCACTCTCCGGGTTGGAGACGCCAGTCATGCTGCTGGAGAACAAGGTGCTGGAGCTCGGCGATCGAGATTGCCTGCAGGTTTCCGCGGCCCCCACAGCGCGACCAGACGGCCCCTGGCGGATCGGCTGGTTCGGTGCGCTACGCTGCCGCAAGTCGCTCGAACTGCTTTCGACGTTCTCGCGCCGCATGGAGGGCCGTTTCGAGATCGTACTACGCGGCCGGCCCGCCTATTCCGAGTTCGACGATTTCGACGGTTTCATTCGCAATGAGCCGCACATGACCTTCCACGGCGCTTACCGCAGCCCGGAAGACCTCGGCGCGATCTACGACGAGATCGATTTCACCTGGGCGATCGATTTTTTCGAGGAGGGCCAGAACTCCAAATGGCTGCTTCCGAACCGGCTCTATGAGGGCTGCCGACACGGACGGGTTCCGATCGCCATGCGCGGCACGGAGACGGCCCGTTTTCTGGCGGTCCGCGGTCTTGGTTTTCTGCTTGATGAACCCGAGCCGGACAACCTCGTTTCGCTCCTTGGAGCGGTCGATGCCAACAGCCACGCCGATGCGTCTGGGCGGGTTGCCGCCTGCAACACCGACACCTGGGTCTTTCGCCACACCGATTGCGAGAACCTCGTGAGGCGCCTTTCGGCAATTGCATCGACGGCCCCCGAGCCCGCGACGCCCCTTTCTCAAGCCCGTCAAAACGAAGGTGGTTTGTCATGAACACAACAGATCTGACGTCGACGCGCAGCCTGATCGTCATCCCCTGCCTCAATGAGGCCGAACATATCGAAGCTCTGGTGGACAAGCTTCGTCCGTCACTGGCGCCACTTAATGCTGTCATCCTGATTGCCGACGGCGGCAGTACCGATGGCACCCGCGAAATCGCAGCGCGGCTGGCCCAAGGCGATCCGTCCGTCCTGGCGCTCGATAATCCCAAGCGCATCCAGAGCGCCGCAATCAATCTTGCGGTGGCCGAGTATGGCTCATCCTTCGACTTTCTGATCCGCATCGATGCGCATGGCACCTATCCTGATGATTATTGCCAGAAGCTCGTCGACGAAGTGATCGCAACCGGCGCCGACTCCGTCGTCGTTGCCATGGAGACAGTCGGCTTCACGCCGTTTCAGAAGGCGACGGCCTATGCCCAGAATTCCAAGCTCGGAAATGGCGGCGCCAAACACCGGCTCGGGGCCACAAGCCATTGGGCCGACCACGGCCATCATGCGCTGATGCGCATTGCAGCCTTCAAGGCGATCGGCGGTTACGACGAGAGCTTCAGTCACAACGAAGATGCCGAGTTCGACTATCGGTTCCGCAAGGCCGGCTATCGCATCTGGATGACCGACAGAACGAGCATGGTCTATTACCCCCGGGCAAAGATCGGGCCGCTGTTTCGGCAGTATTTCAGCTACGGCCGCGGGCGAGCCCGCAACGTGCTGAAGCATCGCGTCGCGCCAAGCCTGCGTCAATTGTTGCCGCTCGCCGTGGCACCGATCGCAATCGGCGCCCTGCTCGCCGTCATCAACTGGGTCGCCGCCGTGCCGGTCGTACTTTGGGCTGCAGCTTGCATCGGCTACGGGGCCTGGATGGCGCTCGGCCAGAAAAACCCCTACGGCCCGCTGGCAGCGGTTTCGGCCATGGTGATGCATTTCGCCTGGTCCGCCGGTTTCTGGCGCGAGCTGCTCGACCTTCGCAACAGGCGGGTCGCACCATGATCGAGGCAACGAAGAAAATGGCCGCCGGCCTTCGGGTCGACATCGCGGTCTGCACGTTTCGCCGGCGAGAGCTTGCCGAAACCCTGCGTTCGCTGGCTGCCATTACCGTGCCGGATGGGACGGCAATTCGGATCATCGTCGCCGACAACGATCTACAGCCAAGTGCCGAAGGTCTTGTCGACGCATTGAGGTCGGAAATTCCCTTCGGGATCGACTATGTGCATTGCCCGGCGAGCAACATCTCGATCGCCCGTAACGCCTGCCTTGATAACGCATCGGGCGACTACCTCGCCTTCGTCGATGACGACGAAACGGTTGCTCGCGAATGGCTGGTGCGTCTGCTGGAGACGGCCTCAGCCACCGGGGTCGAGGCGGTTCTCGGCCCGGTCCGAGCCGAATATGACCTTTCGGCGCCGTCCTGGATGCGCCGCGGTGACTTCCACTCGACGCGACCCGTCTGGGTCGGCGGCGAGATCATAACGGGCTACACCTGCAACGTCTTGCTCGATCGAAAAACGCCGGCACTTGCCGGCCGGCGTTTCAACCTCGCGCTCGGCCGAACCGGCGGTGAAGATACGGAATTCTTCACCCATATGCACAAGGCCGGCGGCCGTCTGGCCTATGCGTCGGATGCCCTGGTCTACGAAATAGTGCCGGAAAAGCGCGCCAGCTTCCAATGGTTGGCAAAACGACGCTTTCGCTCGGGTCAGACTCATGGACGCCTGCTCGCACAGGCCTCGGCAGGCAGCGGAAAAGCCGTCGAGATCGTTCGTGCCGCCGCCAAGTCCGGGTATTGCGCTGCCGCAAGCCTCATCCTGCTCGCCTCGGCAGTTGCGCGTTCTCGCTATGCCCTGCGTGCCGTCATGCATGCCGGCGTCGTCAGCGGCCTTTTCGGCGTTCGCGAGCTCGAGCAATACGGCACATCGGAAGTGGCGGCGCCATGACGACAACCAATCCAGATGTCAGCTTCGTCATCGCGGCCTTCAAGGCGGCTGATACGATCACGCGCGCAATCGACAGTGCGCTCGCCCAGGAAGATGTCTCGGTCGAAGTCATCGTCGTCGACGATGCGTCGCAGGACAATACGGCGGCTGTCGTCGAGGCTATCGCCGATCCGCGTATCCGGTTGATTCGACTTCCGGCCAACCGGGGGCCTGGCGGCGCGCGCAACGCCGGTCTCGACGCAGCCCGCGGCGAATGGGTCGCCATCCTCGATGCCGACGACACGGTTCGCCCCGGAAGACTTGCACGAATGATCGCACGGGCACGCCGCGAAAGCGCTGATATCGCCGTCGACAATCTGGAAGTCCTGAACCTTGATGGCCGGCGCGAACGGATGTTTGACGACACGACGCTTGAGAATACACCTGTTCTCACCCTTGCCGCCTTCATCGAATCCAACGTGCTTTTCCGGTCGACCTATAATTTCGGCTACATGAAGCCGATCTTCGAGCGCCGCTTTCTCGAAGAGATCCGCCTGCGCTTCAAGGAAGAGATCCGCATCGGCGAAGACTATATCCTGCTGGCCTCGGCCCTTGCCGAAGGCGGACGCTGTGTCGTCGATCCGTCCTCCGGCTATCGTTATCACATCCGCGAAGGCTCCATCTCGCGCGTGCTGGAACTGCGCCACATCGATGCGATGATCGCCGCTGACACAGATTTCCTCGGCACCCACGCCATCGACGCGAGCGCGATGGCCATGCAGCGCAAGCGCAGCCGCAGCCTTTACGAGGCGCGCGCCTTCTTGGCACTCGTTGAACACATCAAATCCAGATCGCTGGGCGGCGCCATCAGAACCGCGCTCTCCAGCCCTCGCGCGCTCCGGCATCTCAGGATGCCGATCGCCGTGCGACTGCGCCGCCTGGTTGCGCCGCTGTCGCGCTTGAAGCCCGCCACAATGACGGTGGCGGCTGAACGATCCACCTCGGGCAAAAGCCCTCACACGAGAAAAGGATAATGCCATGGACCGTATCAGAACTGTCAGAAAAGCAGTTATTCCGGTTGCCGGCAACGGCACGCGTTTCCTTCCCGCGACCAAAGCTGTGCCGAAAGAGATGCTGACGATCGTCGATCGTCCGGTCGTGCAATATGCCGTCGATGAAGCCCGCGAGGCCGGCATCGAGCATATCGTCTTCGTCACCAGCCGTAACAAGCAGGCGATCGAAGACCACTTCGACGATACGCCCGAGCTGATTTCGTCGCTGACGCGCTCAGGCAAAAACGCCCAGATTTCCGAGCTCGAGGCCATGTTGCCCAAGGCCGGCTCCGTGAGCTTCACCCGGCAACAGGCGCCGCTCGGCCTCGGACATGCCGTGTGGTGCGCGCGCGACCTGATCGGCGACGAGCCTTTTGCACTGCTTCTGCCCGACATGCTCTCCTATGGCGCGCGCGGCTGCATGGCCGGCCTGATGGATCTCTATCGTCAAACCGGAGGCAATGTCGTCGGCGTCGAACAATGCGCGCCGGAGGATGCCTCCAAATACGGCATCGTCGGCAAGGGAACGTCCGTCTCGCATGGTTTCGCGGTCACCGAAATGGTCGAAAAGCCGAAAGCGGGAGAGGCGCCCTCGAATTTCTACCTCAACGGTCGCTACGTTCTCCAGCCTGAGATTTTCGGCATTCTCGCTCGACAGCAGCGCGGCGCCGGCAACGAAATTCAGCTGACAGACGGCATGCTGAAACTGTCCAAGGATCAGGCGTTCCACGCCCACCCCTATGATGGCAGAACCTTCGATTGCGGCTCCAAGCATGGGTTCATCGAGGCGAACGTCGCCTTTGCTCTTGCTCGTTCGGATATCGGCGATCTGGTCTACGAATCCGTCAGGGACATGGTTTTGTCTCACGAAGGCCGCATCCGCGCGGCATAAACCCGGTTTCCGGCGCCCCGAGATGTGGGGGCGCCGGCCGATAGCTATATGGAAACGGACAGAGCGACCCAATGAAACAAAGAAGTCTACCGTTCAGTAGCGTATTGCCCCGCGAAGCCGAGGAAACCGATGGCTTCATCGACCTTGACCGGCTTTTTTCGGTGGTGGTTCGTCGCGGCAAGACAGTCGGGCTGTTCGTTGCCCTGTTCGTCGTTCTCGGCGGTGTCTACCTGCTTTTCGCCACGCCGAACTATACCTCGATGACGCAGATCCTGCTCGACGAGAACCTCTCGAAATTCGCGGAAGAAGAGGCTTCGCCACAAAACAGCCAGCTGCTCGACACCCAACTTGCCAGCGCCGTCGAGATCCTCAAATCAGGCGAATTGGCTCTGCGCGTCGTCGACAAGATCAACCTTGCCGACAACGACACGATCGTCAATCCGCCACGCTCGGCTTTCGCTGTGGTCAAGGATTGGATGAAGTCGATCACCGGTGTGTTTACGGGCGGTTCTGCGGTTTCGGAAGAGGCCGCACGCAGCGGCCGGCGACAGAAGGCAGCCGCGCTTATCCAGCAGGGCCTCGCCGTCGAACGCGTCTCGCGAAGCTCGGTCGTTGCCCTTGCCTACCGTTCGAGCGATCCGCAGCTGGCAGCGCAGGTGGTACGCGCCTATGCCGATTCCTACCTGACCGACCAGTTGAACGCCAATTTCGAGGCGACCGAACGGGCATCCGTGTGGTTGCAGGAGCGCCTTGCCGACCTGAGGCAGCGATCCCAGGTCGCTTCGCTTGAGGTCGAGCAATACCGCACCGACAACGGGCTGACCTCGGCGCGGGGAGAACTGATGTCCGAGCAACAGCTCGCCGATCTCAACAGCCAGCTGATCATCGCCCAGGCCGACACGGCCTCCGCTTCGGCCCGCTACAAGCAGTTTCAGGCGATCGTCGAACAGGGCCCTGAAAAGGCCGTCGACAATGCGACGATCTCGTCGAAGGACGGCGACAATTCGGTGATCCGCGACCTCAGGACCCGCTATCTGACCGTCAGCAAACGCGAGCAGGAGGTGACCCAAAGCTTTAGCGCCGATCATCCCCAGGCGGTATCGCTGCGGGCGGAGAAGAACGATATCGGCCGCCAGATCTATCAGGAACTGCAGCAGCTGACCTCGAGCTATCGCAATGAATACGAGGTCGCGCGGTCGCGCGAAGCCTCGTTGCGCGAAAACATCGAGGGAACCACCGGCCGGAACTCCGACGCAAACCGCTCGCTCGTCCATCTGCGCGAACTCGAGCAGAAGGCCGCAGCTCTGAAGACGCTCTATGAATCCTATCTCGGCCGCTATGAGCAAGCCGCACAGCAGCGCTCCTTCCCGATTGCCAAGGCGCGGGTGATTTCCGCAGCCGGCGTACCCGTTTCGCCGTCAAGCCCGAAGAAGACGATGATCCTCGCCCTCTCCGCCGTGCTCGGCATGATGGCAGGTGGGGCGTTTGCGGCGTTTCAGGAATTCCGGGAGCGCACGTTCCGTCTCGAAGGCGACGTCCGTTCGATCCTCGGGCATCGGTCGCTCGGTTATGTCCCGCTGATCGGCCCGCGCCCGACGACAGCCACAGACCATATGCGTGCCCGGTTTGTGAAGGACAAGGGACCGCCCCAACCGGCACCGGAGCCGGTGCCCTTCGAACGCGTCAGCCGCATCGTGCTCGACGCGCCGCGCTCCTCCTTTACCGAGACGTTCCGCAACGCCAAGCTCGCCTGTGACCAGATGCTGCATGGAAATGCCTGCCGTGTGGTCGGCATTGTGTCGGCGGTTCCCGATGAAGGGAAATCGATCGTCGCTGCCAATTTTGCCGCCCTTCTCGCCGCCAGCGGCAAGCGGACGCTGCTGATCGATGCGGATATCCGCAGGCCCGGCCTCAGCAAGATGATCACGCCGGCGCCCAAGACCGGTCTTGTCGAGGCGCTAACCGGCGAGACATCCTGGCCGGCCGGCATCAAGATCGACCACAAGACGAAGCTTGCGATATTCCCGGTCGGTGGCGAAGCCACCAACCACTACCCGCATGACAGCCACGAGCTGCTCGCCTCGCCGGCCATGGAGGAATTGATCGCGAACGCGCGCAAGTCCTTCGACTATGTGATCGTCGACCTCGCAGCACTCGCCCCTGTCGTTGATGGCAAGGCGTTTTCGCCGCTTGCCGACGGTTTCCTCTTCGTGGCCGAATGGGGCCGCACACCGTCGCGGCTCGTGCGCGACCTGCTCCACGCCGAACCGCAGATCAACTCGAAGATCCTCGGCGTCATCCTCAACAAGACGGATATGCGGGAATTGGCGAAATACAGCGACTTCGGCGCCGCCGAACACTATCGCCACCGCTTCGAAAAATACTACGTCGACAACTCAGCGACCCGGCGCGAAGCGGAGCCGGTCTGAACCGTATAGGAGCCCAACTCGCTTGGGCTCCTGGAGCATTTCCAGGGCAAGTGCGTAGCGGTTTCCTGTCAAAAAAACAAAGAGATACAGCCGTTTGTGAAATTCCGGTTAAACCGGAAACGCTCGTGCCTTAATCCTTCCAGAACAGCGGCGTCAGGATGACCAGAACGGTCAGGATTTCCAGACGCCCGAGCAGCATCATGACCGACAGCAGATAAAGCGCCGGATCGGACAAGGTAGAGAAGTTTCCAGCCGGCCCGATGATCGGGCCGAGCCCGGCACCGACATTTGAAAGCGCCGTGGCGATCGCCGACGCCGACGTCAAAAGGTCATAGCCAAAGGCGCCCATGGCCATGCTGCCGAAGGCCCAGATCATCATATAGGCCGTGAAGAACAAAAAGACGGTCCGCTGCACGTCGATATCGACCAGTGCCTTGCCGTAGCGCACCGTGTGGATCGCGTTCGGGTAGATGAGCCTAAAGAGCCCTGCCCGAATGGAATTGAAGATGATGATGAAGCGATAGGCTTTCATGCCGCCAGCGGTCGAGCCCGAACACCCGCCCATGAAGGTCGCCGCAAAGGCGAGTGCGACGATGAAGTCGCCCCATAGCATGTAGTCATCGCTGGCAAAGCCTGTCGTTGACAGGATCGACGACACCGTGAAGAACGAATGCGCCAGCGCCTCGTGAAAATCGACGCCGTTTTCCAACCGCTGAAACAAGCTGGCTGCGATCGCGAGCACGGTGAGGTAAGACAGGAACACGATGATCTGCGGATCCTTCAGCGTGTCCAGCCGGCCGCGCACGATAAAGATGATCAGCACGGAAAACGGTAGGCTGCTGACCGTCATGAAGAAGGTAGCCACCCACAGGATCGGCAGGCTGTTAAAATAGCCGAGCGACGCGTCATGGGTCGAAAAGCCCCCGGTCGCAATCGTCGACATCGCGTTATTGATCGCATCGAAGCGATTCATTCCGAGATAGCCGTAGATGATCGCGCAGGTGACCGTCAGGACGATATAGATCAGGATAAAGGCACGCGTGAAGGTGACGATGCGCGCAAACGGCTTCTCGGTGGTATCGGACGATTCCATCTTGAAGAACGACAGTCCGCCGACGCGCAGATACGGCATGACGAACAGCCCGAGCGCGACGATGCCGATGCCGCCGAGCCAATGGAGCAGCGAACGCCAAACAAGAATACCGGGTGGCGCATTGTCCAGACCGGCAATGACAGTTGAGCCGGTGGTGGTGATGCCTGAGACAGACTCAAACAGCGCCTCGGCAAAATCGAGATTGACCGAGGATAGCCAGAATGGAATGGCACCGACAAACGAGACGACGAGCCACAACAGGTTGACGAGCAGAAAGCCCATTTTCCGGTTGAAGGCCGGTGGTCCGCCCTGCGTAGCCGCCACTGTGACCAGCGAAATGCTACCCATCAGACACGCCGAAACAGCGAAAACCTTCCAGTCCCGATGGCCGAAATAGAGATCGACCAGCGCGGGAATGAATATCGCGAGCGAAAGATAGATGCCGACCTTTGCGGCAATGTTGATGGCAGACTGGTAAATGGTCGCGTTCAACGGTCAATGCCCCGGTCTTGGCGGTCCTGGTCCACTCGCCCGCGCGAGTCGCTGTTACCTGCCATCAACATCGGGATTAGCGGCCAGCGTCGACGAACGCAAGTTGGACATCCCTCTTAACGATCACAGCAGTTTTTCCTAGTGTCGACGATTGCTGTGGACCAGAACGCGATCACATCATCGTGCCGCGACAAGTCATCACCTTGACTTATTTCTGCGTGTATAGCCTCATCGAACCGACGCACCCGCAAACTTGAGCACTAAAATGACCCCCGCGCGTTTTACCCAATGCCTACTTGCCCTTCGCTGGACGCCTATCAATCTCGCGAGCGCGCTCCATTGCAATCTAGCGTGGATCGAGGCGATGGAGACCGGCGATGAGAAGGTACCCACCGAACTGGCAACTTGGCTCGAAACTCTGGCAACGACCCACGAGACACTGGGCATCCCCGTGGCCTATCGCGGCAAGGGGCTGGAGCCTGCGAGCAGCCGCGCAGCGCGGCGCTAGCAATCACTGGCACCGAGTTGGCTGCGGCGCAGAATTTCCGCGAGGGGATTGCGCGCGTTCTGTTTCAAGGAGCTTCGCGGCAGCAACATCGCCCGACGTTGTTCACAGCTCGAGCGGCTGGAACGTGGCGCATCGTCGGGGGCACGGTGCCAGCTTGGTAAGAGCGCTTCTGTCAATGCCGCAACACCTGCGTGATTTGATACGCTAGAAATGGTCGCGGCGTTGATACGCCGGATCATAGTCATGTGCCGCTCTCCGGCTCCCTTCGGCCCGATCTGGCAAGGGCGCACGCCTGCGGGCAACCTACGCCTTCGGTGTCGAAGACCGTCACTTGATCGGAGGATGCGCTTCTACTGTAGATCCGAATTTCGGCATCAATCCACTCTCATGTTCGCCTTTTCAAGTCGCAGGCATAGAAATTCTCCCGCCCGATGTTCTCGGACGTCGTGTTTCGTATGAGTGCGTCCTGGGGAAAGCAGGAGGCACGGTCAATGAACGACGGTTGATCATGCTCTGATGCGCGGGTTGGTTACCGCCGGACCTGATGCGTCGCGGAGCGTCCTCAGTCTAGTTGGCAGCGTCGGAATTAAACCGGCTGATAGTGGAAACGAGGGTTCTCCTGCCGTGACCGTGCCCCCAGCCTTGCCCAGGTGCACATGGCTTTCTGATCGGCTCTTCTCCTCCTCGCTGATCTAGACTTTGGCGGTGTTCAACGGGCGCGCGACCTGACATGCAATCGACCAGACGAAGCCCGACAGTTCGCGCGCAATCGCTGTGGTCACGGTCGTGGCTGGCTTTCCGGCCTTCGTGAGCTTGCGATAGCGGCCGCACAGCCGCACCTGCGCTTTCCACGCCGTATCGCGGATCGTTTTTGGAAGCTGCTCCTGGCGCAGCAATTGCTCGCGGCTCACCCTTGCTGGAAACCGGTAGCTCCAGGCCGCCTCGATCAACATGCGGCGTGCGGTTCCGTTCCCCGCTTTCGTAATGCCGCCCTGGCGTCGGGTTGCGCCGCTCGAATGCTCCGATGGCACCAGTCCAAGATACGCCATCAATTGGCGTGGGTTTGTGAAGCGGCTGAGATCGCCCAATTCGGCAATCATCGTTGCTGCGGTCACCAGAGCCATGCCACGCAGCGATTGCAATGCATGGACGACCGGGGCCAATGACCAATCGCCCAACATGATCTCGATTTGCTTCGTCAGCCGATCCCGCCGGTCCGTAGCAGCCTCGATCGTCGCGATATGATCCTCAAGCACAATGTAGTGGGCCGGTTGCGCGAAGCGGAGGCCTGCCAGCCAACGGCGGTGCATCTGCGTCCAGGCTGGACGGCCATAATGGCAGCCATGGCGCAGGAGGAATCCACTGAGCTGCTGGCGCGCCTGTCGCAGGCTGCGCACGGCAGCCAGGCGTGCCCGCACCAGATCGCGCATCGCCTCATGGGCGGGATCGGGGATCCAGACGGCGCTCAGTTCACCAGCGCGATGAAGCCTTGCCAGATTGTTGGCATCTCGACGGTCTGTCTTGATGCGATCGCCCGGCTTTCGCGGGATCAAAGAGGGGGCGACAACCACGCAGTCATGACCTGCGGCAGACAGTTGGCGCTGAATGCCATAGCCGCAGGGTCCTGCTTCGTAGCAAAACTTCAGCGTCCGCCCTGGCTGTGAAAGCTTCGCCAGCATACGGGCCAAGGCCGTTGGCGTGTTTACGATCTGGCCAAACGCGCGCACGTCCCCACGTTTGCCGCCATCAGCGAGCGCGACCGAAATCGTTTCTTTGTGAACGTCCAATCCGACATATGTGATAGTGTCTGCCACGGCCCGTCTCCTATGCATGAGGCTCTGTGCGAGGATAACTCACGCAACCCTCGATACCTGCATATTGTGAGACGGGTCACCCGGTCCCAAGGCGAACATTTAGTCTAGCGCGGGCTTCGTGCCTGGTTGATCGCGCGGCGCTGGCTCTCGACGCTTGCCTCCTCTGCTTCGTAGGCGCCGGTGGCGGGCAGAAGCCCGCGGATACGATGGCGCATCGCCTCAAACGCCGCCCATTGCGACTTCGGCACCATTTTAATCGCATGTCTGTCGCCGCGGGTGAGTGCTCCCGGTCCGAAACGTGCATCGAGCGCCTTGCGGACAGTCGCGAACTCCGCACGGATCTCCGGATTAAGCGCCCGAACCTTCCCCGCGAGATGCTTCGCATTCTTCGCCGTCTGTTCCGTTAAACGGCGGAGCTCACTCTCAGCTTCTTTGGTCAACCCTGGTATAGCGACACTCATGCGGTTTCGTTCATTCTTGACCGCCAACAGCTCCGCCTCGTAGGCGGCGGCGTAGGAGCATCCCATGGCGCGAATGGAGGCGGCAGCGATATTGACATACTGTATTGCTTCCCGACGCTCTCGTCCTGCTGCCAGGAGCCTCTCCAACACCCTGTCCGAGCCACGCAAGGCGCCATAGGCGGCGGGATCAGCGACAATGGCATGCACAATGCGTTCGGGGTCGATCTTCATTGTTACAAGGCTCTCGATCGTCGCAACCGCGGTGGCCGGATCGCGCCAGATCCGAACTGCGTCTCGCCCGAGTGCCGCTCTCTCCTGCCTGTAATGCTGGGCCTCCACCGCCCTGAGCCGCGCCTCATCCTCCACACTGACCTTGAATTCGGTTACAGCTGGCAACATTGGCAAGCGCGCGACCGAATACTGCGGAGCAAATGCTGCCGGTGCGATGAGTTGAGCGGGCTCGTGTTTTTCTATCATGCGCTGCTCCGCCGCAAACCGTCTAACGACCGAAAACAGCACAGTCAGTTCGGCCTGCCTTTCCTCCACCATGCTTTCCGGAAAACGCATCGCCGTATCGCGCTTAGCGAAGCCATCTGCCTTGTCGGAAAACGCAAGCCATCCGAACCGACGGGTCAGGGCATCGTCGATGGCCTTGACCTCCTGCACTACTGAGCGATCCTCCGTGGCGATCCGGAAAGCGGATCGATAAGCCTCATCTCCCCCTTTCTCCCAGGCCGTTTCGATCTCCAAAAGCCGCGCTCTTGCATTTTTGGAAAGTGCCGGAACAACGAAGCTCATATGCGATCTGCGCATTCGCTCGCGGTTGAGGAAGCGCTCTTCTTGGCTACGAAACTCCGTCGCCAGAGCTCGCGCCAAAAGCGCGAGCTCTGGCACAGCTGACAAGGTCGCCGCCCTCTCCTTCCTGGCCGCTTGACCGTCGACAAGGTTAGCGCCGCCACGCAGTTTCCCGAGTGCTTTCGGGAATCGAATAAGCCGGTCTGCGATCAGCTGCGGATCCTTGGCGGTATTCGAGGATTGTTCGTTCAACCCCGCAAGCGCGGCCGCCGGATCGCGGTAAATCCGCTTGAGCAAAGGCATGATGATCGCTTCCTGCTCCGCCCAGGCAGGTGATGCGAGGTGCGCAAGTCGAGCATCTTCCTCGAGTGTCCGCGAGAACGAAATCGTTGCCGGGAGTAATTCTGGATTCTCATCCGCACTGACCTTAGGAACCTGCCGCCTGGCTGCACTGCTGCTTGCCTCAATGCCTTCGGCATGCTCAGCCGCAATATCAAGCGCGGAGTTGGCGCGTTGCCATAGTCTAACCACTCGACCACGCTGATCGGAAAGCCAGCTCAGCGTACGATCCGCCTTCTCAACAAGACTCCAGCCAGACACTACCTCAATTCCGCGACGCTTCGCGAAGTCCTCTGCCAGTGATCGGTATGCATCCTCCGTCACGTAATCGAGCGTGGTCGTTTTTCCGCCCGAACGCGAGAGCCGTTTAACCAGCTGCGGAAATAAGTCCGGCAAACGGTTTTCCTTGGCAATCCGTCGTTGTCGGTCCTCTGCTTTTTCGATCAGACCCGCTCTCCAGATGTTGCGCTCGACAACACGCTCTTCGATGCGTCTTTTGCCAGTGTCTTCATCGTTGACTGGAACCTTGACCGTGACCTTCTCTGTTCCATCCTTTCGAAGCATTACGGTGTCGCCAACCTGCACCCCGCCATTCTTCAGCGCCTTCGGCAGACTGACGCCCCACAGACGATGGGTCATTCCATCTTCAATACGAAGATCGGCATAGGGACTTGGACCAACATCGTCGCGCGGTCGAAACGTCGCAATTCCTGTTTCGACAAGCTCGCCGCTAACCCCGTCGGTGTAGTCGGCACGCGGCGCTCTGTCGCGTTCCCGCCTCCGCTGGAAATCCTCCGCAGCGACATAAAGATCGACGCGATCGCGGTGGCGGGTCATCGCGACATACGTCAGATGCTGGTCCATCATGCCGGTCGCCAGCACGAAGGCGCGATGAAAAGTCGAACCCTGACTTTTGTGGATGGTCGCGGCGTACCCATGATCGACATTGCGATAGGTATCCTCGGCAAAAACGACATCGCGTCCATTGTCGAGCCGCACCGTGAGCAGCGCCGTCCCGCTTCCGGCTGCCGTCGAGCAAACCGTCCCGAGCATGCCGTTCTTCACGTGCTGAACAGTAAGGTTCTTGGCATGCGGCGCGACGAACCGGGCATTTTCGAGAAAGATGATCCGATCACCAACCGCGAACTCCCGCATACCGCGCTCGGTCAGGAACGGCCGGCTGTCCGACAACAATCCATCCGTCGAAAGCACATTGCGAATAGAACGGTTCAACACCTTCACGTCGTCATTGGTATGCGCAAGTACAGTCAGTTCGTCGCCACGAAGTTTGCGACCTTCCGCCCTGGCGTTCACTACCAATTCGCGATGTGCAGCTGTCCAGTCTACGACGATGCGCTCGATGGCAGCCTGACGGGTCTCGGCGCTAACGATATGCCCGCGTTCGCCATAAGCGGCAAGCGCCGCTTTCACATCGCCGCGGGCAAATTGCTTGGAGGCCGTACGCGCCCATTCCTCTTTCTGCCGCCGGACACCGGCCAGCTCTGCAGAGTTGATGCGCTCGACAATCGCTCGGAAAGCCGCACCGGCCTGAATCGGCTGAAGCTGCATCGGATCACCAATGAGCACCGCCTTTGCGCCCGCGACCTCGATACGCTTCAACAAACGCCCCATTTGTTGTGACGACACCATTCCGGCCTCGTCTACGACCAGCACATCCCCTTTTCCGAGAAGATCGTTACCTCGCTCCCAGGCACGTTCCCAGGAGGCGATGGTGCGGGCGAGAATACCGGAACTTTCCTCCAATCCCTCAGCAGCCTTGCCGGCCAGTGCCGCACCGACGACACGCCGCCCCTCATTTTCCCAAACAGTACGGGCGGCACTCAACAATGTCGATTTACCGGCGCCGGCCACACCGACGACCGCGGCAATTGCGCCACCGGCGGTAACATGCCGGACGGCATCGATTTGCTCTGTTGCGAGCCGAACACCACCGGCAGACATTTCAGATTCAATTGATGTAACGGCAGCGTCAACGCGGGACTTAGAGACACCGAAGCCTTTCATCTTCGACAACTTAATTGCCAAGCGTGCCATTTCATATTCGGTTCGGACCAGAGCGCGCGTCGTGAACACCGCCGGACACTCTACTTTGCAGGTTTCACTGTTTAGCCGTTGCGGCTGCAGCATCACCAGATCGTCCGATGCCATCAGTCTGGCGCGTATATTGGCAAAGACGATCGGATCGTCGATATAACGATGCAGCGCGCGGGCGATATCCCTCTCGTTAAAGGTCGATCGCTCGATGGCGAGTTGCTTGAGCAACAAGGTCGGATCATCCGTGAGCCGGTCGGCAATCTCATAGCGCTTGGCCAATGCAGTCGGTGAAAAATAGGATTCGATGCCTTTACGAACAAGCGCAGCACGATCCGGACCGAAATGCCGTTGCTCCAGTCCGCGAAGTCCTTGTTCATCGTAGGAACGACCATCAAGGCGGAAGTCATGACCGGCAAGCGCCAGATGGCGGCTTGCCGTTTCCGCCCAGGCAACCTTCCACTCCTTCATCGCTTCCTTGTCGCCTGCCCACAGCCGATAAACGATTTTCCCCTCAGGTCGGTCGGGCGTTTTGACGCGTACCGGTTGGCCGTCTTCACCGACGATCGCGACTTTCTTCGGCCCGAACCCCTCCTCGGCCAAAGGGCGCAGCGTTGCCATAATATGAACATGCGGATTGCCGTCCTTGTCGTGATAAACCCAATCGGCGACCATTCCCCGCGACGTGAGGTTTTCCCGCACGAAGTCGCGCACAAGTTCGATGTTCTCCTTGCGGTTTAATTCCACCGGAAGCGCGAGAATGATCTCGCGGGCAAGCTGCGCATCGCAGCGCGTCTCGAAACGGTCGACCGCGTTCCAAAGCACTTTACTGGCACCAGCGACCGTCCGCCCATCTATGGCCGCCTTCAGCCATGCGGGTGTTTCGGCGGGCAAAGCAAGTTCTTCATGCGCCAGTTCCGCAGCATCGCCATAGTAGCGGAATTCCTTGCCGATCTGTTCGTCCATCATCTTGGTGCGATGACGATAGGCAGCTGCAGAGATGATACTGCGTCCGGCACTCCGGCTGATCACCTGAGCCCTCACAAACATGATAGCCAATTCAGGTCAATCTCCCCTCCCAAGCGCGTCGCAACTGCGACGTATATTGCGCCATACGCCTACTTAGTAGGACTTCATGATTCATCTTTGGCTCGGAGTTTCATTTTCCAATACCTCATTTCCGACGATTTGACTAGGACATTTAAGATAGTATAATCGAATCTCGCTGGAGACAGAGGAAGGACGAAAAGTGCGCTCAAAAACAACCATTTCGGAAATCGATGCTCAAATCGAAGCACTGCGGGCGAAACGCAAGAACCTGCTGTTTAAAGCCAACGAGCGTTTCGCCCGGATGGCGCAGAAAGCCGGTCTCGCCGAACTCGACATTCCCGACAGCGAGCTCGACGCCATTTTTGCAGAGATCGTCACGCGATTTCGCGAAAGGGTCTGAGGGGCCGACGGTCCATCCGCTTAGGCGGCTTGACCAGCGGATTGTATTTCTCGAACGGAAGCTGCAACGCAGGATGACTCAAGAGCGCAAGCGCGAAACCCGCGAAAAGATCATCCTCGGCGGATTGGTCATCAAGGCAGGCTTAAGGAACGCCGATCGGGCGTTTCTGCTCGGAGCGCTGATCGAGGCGAGCCGGGTTCCAGTCGGGGCGGCGGAGCATGATCGGCTATGCGCCCTCGGTGCGAAGGCCTTTCGGGCGGAGGCCCGCGCACTGATCAAACTATAAACAGAGAGTGCGGGATGGCGGCGAAACGACGACTCAGCCCGATGGTCCTGCTGGCACTCGTGCCAATAGCAGTGAGCCTCGCGACTTTGCTTATCACAGCTTACAAGTGGCCGACGATGGCGACTATGGTTGCGCCCGAGTATGCCTATTGGTTCATGCGTGCGTCCCCGATTCCCAATCTTTTCTTTGGACCGATTTCGGGGCTCATTACTGTGGCAATCTTGCCTCTGCACCGGCGCAGACCGATCGCGCTTGTCAGTGTCATCACGTTTCTCTGCATTGGCGGATTTTACGGTGTGCGGGAACACGCCCGACTGTCCCCCTTCGTTCAGACTGGAGTGGTCAGCTGGGCAGCGGCGTTTTCCTATCTCGATCTCTACGCAGCCGCAGGCGCAATCGGCGGCTTTGCCATCGTGGCGATCTCCGCCCGTATGTCCATAATCATCGGTGGACCGGTAAAACGAGCCCGGCGGGGCACCTTCGGCGACGCCGACTGGCTGTCTATGTCTGCCGCCGCCACTCAGTTTCCGGCGGATGGCGAAATCGTCATTGGCGAGCGCTACCGGGTCGATCTCGAGACGATCCACCGTGTCCCCTTTCGGCCTGACGACCGGTCAACCTGGGGGAAAGGCGGCAAGGCACCGCTGCTCACCTATAGGCAAGATTTCGATTCCACTCATATGCTGTTTTTCGCTGGTTCAGGCGGATACAAGACCACGAGCAATGTTATTCCGACAGCGTTGCGCTATACCGGACCACTGATCTGCCTCGATCCCTCGACCGAAGTAGCGCCGATGGTTGTTGCCCATCGGCGAACGAAGCTCAAACGAAACTGCATCGTACTTGGCCCATCCAATCCCGCTTGGGGCTTCAACGTCCTCGACTGGATTGAAACCTCGAAATCCAAGGAAGAGGACATCGTCGCGGTTGCTCACATGCTTCTGTCGGAAAGCTCTCGGATCGAAACATCGACGGGGTCATATTTCCAGAACCAGGCGCACAATCTTCTGACAGGTTTGCTGGCGCACATCATGCTCTCTGCGGACTATGCCGGCCGTCGCGATCTTCGCAGTCTGCGCCAGATTGTTTCCGAGCCCGAACCGTCAGTCCTGGCGATGTTGCGCGACATTCAGGAAACATCGCAATCGGCCTTTGTCCGCGAGACGCTGGGCGTCTTCACCAATATGACGGAACAGACTTTCAGTGGCGTCTATTCTACCGCGTCGAAGGATACACAATGGCTATCGCTCGACGACTATGCCGCGCTCGTCTGCGGGACGGCATTCAAATCGGGTGATATCGTCAAGGGCGCGATCGACGTTTTCCTGAACATTCCCGCCTCGATCCTGCGCAGCTATCCGGGCATTGCCCGCGTCATCGTCGGTTCACTGATCAATGCCATGATCCAGGCCGACGGGGCCTTCGACCGCCGCGCACTCTTCATGCTCGATGAGATTGATCTTCTCGGCTTCATGCGCGTGCTCGAGGATGCCCGCGACTACGGCCGGAAATACGGCATCACGCTGATGTTGATGTATCAATCGGTCGGCCAGCTCGAAAAGCACTTCGGCCGTGATGGCGCGACCTCATGGATCGATGGATGCGCCTTTGCATCCTATGCGGCAATCAAGGCGCTCGACACGGCCCGGAACGTTTCCGCTCAATGTGGCGAAATGACCGTTGAGGTCGAGGGCCGGTCCCGCAATATCGGCGGGAGCAGCTCTGACAAAGCTTCAAGGCGGTCAGAGAGTGTCAGCCTTCAGCGCAGACCGCTGATTATGCCGCACGAAATCATCCAGTCGATGCGCAAGGACGAGCAGATCATCATTGTCCAGGGTCACAGTCCGTTGCGTTGCGGACGGGCGATTTATTTCCGGAGAAAAGACATGAATGCGGCGGTCGAACCCAACCGGTTCGTCAAGGCACCGGCGACCTGAACGATCACATCCTGTCACCGCTCGGCGATACGTCCAAAAGATTGCGGTCGAAGCAAGATGACGCACGGCCACTATTTTGGAGGCGGGTCATCGGTGTTGCGACGGACGAGTTCCTGCCGTGCCGCTTCCAGTTCGGCTTCGATCTGGTGGCGCTCCTCGGCGTCCGGGCAATACTGCAATTCAGCGCGCAGTTCCTCGATGTGCTGTTCGATCGTCATCGTCATCTCCTTGAATTTGTGAAAGATGACGCCGTCGGTCATGAGGGGTCGGAAGGGGTCAAGGCTCGCGTCACGCGACCGGCGGAGCCGGCGCGCGGAGGAGCCGATTTTGCCGCTTGCGGCAAAATTGGAGGGGCCGCGCGGCCTTGAAGCGTTCCGGCCCCTCATGGCATCCTGACACTTCTGAGCAGACAGGGTGGGTTGGGTATGCCACCCAGAATGTGCAGGCACCTGGCTGACCTCGCTTCTGACAAGATCCGGTTAGAGCGCCACGAGTTGCATTTCGCCAATGACGACAAACAAACCGGGACCGTAGCCTGCCGACTACGGCCCCTCCTGGCTATATACTCAGCTAGGCGACGATCCGGCTGGCTGCAGTAGCGACTTTGGCATAGGCCGAAATTGGCCGGTCCGCTTTAAAGGTGAGGTCCCTTTCGACGCGCAGGCCAAGGCGGCCGCGAACGGATTGGATCTCCGAGAGAAGAACGGAACCGAGTTCGGGAAACCCGACGCCGAGGTCGCAGAGCCCGAAGAGCAGATCGGGGTCCTCCGGTTCGGCAGCAGCGATCAACCATGTGGCGGCCGCGTCGGGCGTAAACAGTTTGACGAGCGGAAGCGGATCGAAGTCTGGATCGCGTTGGAAGCGTCGACCGTTGGTGATGAGGGCCGCGCGGATTTCCTCGGTGATGAGGCGCATTGGTATTCTCCAAGATGAAGGGGTTGGACGGAGCGGCCCCGCGATCACCGCGGGGCCGGAGTATGCGACGCTCAGGCTGGATCATTCCACAGGATGACCTTGCGGTTCGCCTCGCCGCCCGGTGCCGGTGCGACATTGCCGAAAATCACGCCGATCTCGGGCGCTTCGAGCTTGACCGAGAGGTATTCCTCGCCGGTGCGCTGCGAGTTCCGGTACCAGCCGGCGCCGATCTCGAAGCCGGTGCGGCGGTGGATGATGCGATAGTCAGGGGCGCCTTCGCTTGTCTTCTGCCCATTCGGGATGAGGGCGATCGGGGCGTTGACCTTAATGGTGGCGAAGAGACCTTCGAGGGTGCCGTCGGTCTTTTCGGTAAGGGTTGCGATCGTGGTGGCCATGGTGCTGTCTCCTTCGGTTGCTCGGGAACCATTCCCGATGGCGCCCGAAGAAGGGGCCGAGCCGCAAGTGTCACCGCAGCGAAGCGGAGGGAAACCCCTTGCGGGTTGACGCTGGACGCGGCCGGTCCCTTAGAAAGGCGACATCGAGAACGGGAATGGTTTCCGACGCGAGCGATCGAGGAGACGCGTGGTTCGTGCGCGCCATCGCACACGGGCGTTCAAAAACCGGCAGCGCGGGTTTCATGGGGCTGGAACCTCATGAGCAACGCTATCGCCCGCAAATAGTGCAGGGTTGGGAGGCCGCTGCGCGTTCGTCATTAACCGAGACAGCCGACGGACTGGCTCGCAGGATCCGCGAAGGTCCGCGAGCTGCCGAAGATCATGCGGATCTCGGATGCTGTCCGGTTTGACCGAGAGGTATAGTTCGCCGGTATGCCGTAACGGTAGCCGCGGCCTCCACGAATACCCGATCGACAAGCGGAGACAGCTTGTACGTCGGCACAGATAAATGGCCTAGCGTGTCAATCGTCGATCCGAAATCCGACCTTCACAACCACCTGATAGCACGCCACCGCCCCATCCTTGATCTGTCCCCGGATTTGATCCACCTCGAACCATTCGAGATTTCTCATTGTTTTAGAGGCCCGCATAATCGCCGTCTCGATTGCCTCGGTCACCGAGACTTTCGAACTACCGATAAGTTCCACCTTCTTGTAGACATGGTCGCTCACGTTATCCTCCCGTATAGGTTCAGGCTACGCTTGGCTTCAAAAGGGCTCGAGGGCACCGCTCGACGGGGTTGCTGCTCAATAGAGCGGGCATCGTCACACCGACAACGCTGCGCCAAGGGACTGCTTGCATGCACAGCGAACCCAACGATCCGGCAATACCGGGTTGCTGTCAAACAATGTCAGAGGCAAAGGCCACCGCGAGCCGGAGATCAATCGGGCCGCGCAATCCTTAGAGGACTTGCGGCGCCCCTCGTCATGAGGGGCTTGGTGAGACGGATGATAGCACCCCGGGGCGCTGTGGCGGAGGACACTATGCCGAGCGACTTAGCCATATCTCTGTCACCCGGAACTTGCCCTCCACCCGTTTGCATTGAATGACCACATCGACCATCATCTTCAAGAGGTTGCGGATATCGTCGCGGGCGAGATCCTGCCCGCCGTCGGATTCCTTAACGAGGAGGGTCAGCTGCTCAAACGCGAGGGCCGCCGAGTCAGCGTGCACAGTGGTGATGGACCCTGGATGTCCGGAGTTGATATTTCGGATGTAGTAGAAAGCCGTGCCGTCGCGCAGTTCCTGCAGCAGGACACGATCGGGACGCATCCGCAGGCTTGACTCCAGCAGTTCCTTGGGACCGATTTTCGCAAGGCCCTGTTCACCCTTCGAATAGAACAGTCGAACGTGGTTTGGTTGCGGAATGACCAGCTCGGCTGTATCCTCGATTGTGATAATGCGCTCGAACGTCGGAATGTGCTGGATCAGCGCCTTCGACAGCGTGGTTTTACCCGAGCCGGTCGCCCCGGAAATAATGATGTTCTTCCGGGCGACAACCGATTGCTCCAGGAACGCCGCATAGTTTCCGGCTTCGTAAAGCTTAGACAGCCTTCTGTCCGGACAGTCGGCTCGATCACCCGCCGCGGCGGTCACGGTAAATAGTCCTGCTGCGTCGAGGCCGCCTAACGACAAGGACACCGATGAGGGTTTGCGAATGGTGATGCTCACCGTGCCTTTTGTTGTCGCCGGCGGGATAACAATCTGAATGCGCTCGTCGTCCGGAAGAGTTGCTGAAAGGATCGGCCTCGCCTCGTCGATCGCCTGATGCGAATGACTGGCAACCGCGCGGGCAAGACGCATCAATCTGTCGAAGGTCAGTTCCGCAACGTCAAAGCGCGACCAGCCAGCGGACCCTTCGGCCAGGACTTCGCCCGGCCGGTTGATGACCACCTCATAGAGTGTGGGGTTTTGCAGCAACCCGGCGATCGGCTGGAGAAGCTGGCGCACGACAGGCGCGTCGCACGTTCCCGTCACGCGCTGATCCTCATTTCGTTACCACGCGCGCGCGTTTGCTGAAGTCGCCGAGAACAGAACGTTCGAGAACAGTGCTACGTGGTTCGGTCACCCGCAATTCGTAGATCCGGGAAAAATCGAGATCACGCGCCACGAAAATCGACACGAGCTCGCCCTGGCGCTTGTATAGCGTCGGGACAATATTGATCGATTGCTCGACGGCGATCGCTGCCGCTTGCCTGCCGGCGCTCGTCGTACCCTCCACGCCGACGTCCTGATCTTGTAATTGCCTTCCCCCAAAGCTCGCCACATCACCAACGATCGACAGGAGCAAAGCACTGCCAAAGCGCTCCCACCAATGACTGTCGACATGCCCGTCAAAACCGGTGCGACCGAGCGCATCGGTTGCGGGTGAAGCAAGCGCAATGATGACACCGGTTGGCGTTTTCGCACGGTTCCAGAGGACGAAGAGCCGCTTCTGGCCGCGCCGCAGACCGCCGCGGTATTCGCCGACAACTTGTGTGCCCTTCTCCATCAGCACCACGCGGCCGTTATCCGAAAATACGTCGCGATTGATGACACAGCTCGCGAAGCCAGGCTGGTCAGAAGACAGCGCCGTTTCGAGCACGCACGGGATCGAAGTCCCCATCGCGACGATATAGTTCCGGTTGCCGAGATGTCCGGCGCGCGAACCTTCGAGCCGTGTCGGTTTCAGCATGCGGTCGAAACGCTGATCTTCGTTCTCGCCTCCCTCGCCGCCAAGCGCGCCATTAATGGGCAGATAGGTCGAAGCTTGATCCGGCGGTGTTTGCGTGTATTCGGAACGGCGATCGATCCCTTGGCCTGCGTTGAAGGCCATGACTGGGGCTCGCCGGGCAGATTCCAGAAGCTCGTCCTTTTCGGGTTCGGTGGGCGCTTCGGCGACAACCGGCGTTGGCAATTTGACTTCGGGCAATGGCTCCACCGTCTTTGGCTCCTCTTTTGCCGGCTCGAAGTCCGTCGCTTGCCGGATGACCACCCGCTCCTCACGCTCGGCATTCGGGTCAAGGGTCTGCGAACGCATCGACCACAGCCCGAAGCCGATGAAGGCGAGGATAGCTGCGACAACGGCGCCGCGTCTGAGAGCCGGGTTGCTGTCGAACCCTTGGGGAAGCTGGGCATGTCCGCGTTCGCCGGGTATCGTCGTTGGAACATCGTCTGTCATTGTGCGTCTCTTTGGGCTGTGTCCTCATCTGCTGCCTTGACGACCCTCTCCACCGATGGAGAGGTCGTATGTGTCCCGGGGTTGTCAGCGCCAAGAGTATGGGCCTCGTTGAAGACGCAGATCACATCCGTTCCACGACGCAGGATGAACTTGCGGCTGATGGCATGAACGAGCACGAGACCACCGGAGATGGATTTTGAGACGAGACTTTCGGTTCCGTCGGAGCTCTCAAGGTAGATTGCCGGGATCTCCCGATTGTCGCCGAAGACAAAAGTTGTAAGCTTGCCGTTGTCGTAAACGGCCTGCGGTTCGATCGCGGCAGATCCTTGCACCGAATATTGCCAGTTGCGCGGGCCATATTGCTCATGGAGCGCCAAAACGTCATTTGCAGCATCGGCTTTCTCCGCTTGGCCACGGGCCTGCGCTTCCAGGCGCCGGCGCTGCGCCTCGTCAGTGGGATAGCGGTACTTCACATAGAAATAGGTATCTTGTCCGGCAGCAACGGAGCCGTCGCGCACTGTAAGCTCCATCTGGTAGCTGCGCTTTGAGCCATCTCGTCTTGTCGTGACTATGGAGATGTTGGTGATCGGCTGGTTTTCGCGCGGTTTTAGGAACAGAATATTGCCGGCTGGCGCCACCTCCCAGGCTACCGAATTGCCAAGCGCCACATGCGCGATCTCCTCATTGGGCGCAAACTCCACCTGAACCGACGAGCGCAGCGTGCCGACGATGCGGGTGATGTTGTACGGCTGGTAGTTGACGAAACGAACACGGTTGTCCTGCCCGGCGCCGCTCGGAATATCGAGGGCCAAGGCTGGATGAAACACCGTTGTGACGGCGACAAGGGCGGCAAAGACTGGCAATGAAATTGTCTTCAATTGATCGCCTCCGGATCTGCCCGATAATCACTGACGACGAAGCCAAGCGGATTGACCAGCCGGTCGGTCGAGGAGACCGGGGCATTGACATAGGAATAAGTGAGCGTCGCCACCCAATGAGTTGTGCGCACATCGTCTGCCCGGGTGATGGTGCTGAGAAAGCGCACCGACACGACGTTTGCGTTGATCAGGGAGATCGACTTGATCGTGACTTTCACCGTCGAACCGCGCCCGTAAACATTTTGTGGGGAGTGGGGATTGCTGCCGCGGTAAAGGGTGGCAAAGCGCATCTGCTCGGGTTGCGCCGACAGGAGTGAGACGGTCTCGAAATTCTCCTTGGCCTCCGACCAAACATAGCCTTCGCGCGCCCTGACATAGCGCGCAGCAAAATACTTCGTCACCGCTTCGTCGTAGCTTCCAGCCCCCGAGGTCAGGGCCGATACCACGTCGACAATACCGGTCGAATTGTCGACACGCACGACGAATGGCACGGCCGTCTTTAATGGCGCGAGCGCAGCGACGGCAAAGACGGCGGCGCAGGCAACGAAACTTGCAACAATCGCAATAGTCCAGGCAATTCGTGCCGAACGTTCGACGCTTATCAAGCGATCCTGATCGAAACGGCGCGCCCTGTCGAAATAGGCCTTCAAACCATCCGGGGTGATCATTGGCGCCCCAGCGCCTCGGCGCATTTGCGATAGGACGCGCGTTCGTCAAACTCCTCGAAGGCCGCGGGAACAGGCTGTTCACGCAGGTAACCGAGCGGTTTTGCGGAACGCTGTTTGCCGCCCTCCCATTGCCACATTGAACGGTTGAGCGGACGTTTGGCGTATCCGTCGCATTTCGGGAGATGAGACGTCATCGTGTTGCATCCGCTGACCAGGGCCAACAATAGGAGGCAGAAGACAGTTCGCGGCATATCGACCGGTGTCCTTTGTTCATCCGTAAAGGGGTCGCAGCGCCGTTAAGGCACCTTGCTGGAAGAGCATCGGCAGGTCACGACGTGTCGTGTGCCGACAAGCGGCGAACGGCGGCGTGCATACCGCGTCGCGCGATGCGCTGGACAGCGACTGCTCCGGAGGTGAGCGTACTCTCATGCGCATCGCGTGCCGCAGAGTAGCCATAGGTCAGCGACGCACCACCGGCAGCAAGGGATGCTGCGATACCGGGGAGCTGATAAAAGACATAGAGGCTTGCGATCCCAATGGCTCCGATCGCTATCGGCCGCATCAAGACGTCCTCGTAGGCTTCGACGGTGGTGAACGACGTGTCGAGCGTCGTGATCAGCAGCGAGCCGACCGCAACGACCAGGATCTGTAAGATAACGAAATTAACCAGTTGGCCGATCCAGGCTTCGGTGAAGCGCCGCGTGCTCTGAAACATCGCCAGTGCAATGAAAATGGGACCGAGTGCCAGAATGATGGCGAGTGCGACGCGGGCATAGAGGGAGACGATATAACCGATTGCAGCGACGACGAATGTAATGACGACCATCAAGAGGCCACCGAACGCGGTCGCGATGTCGAGCGGCCAAGAGCTTCTGTTCCAGATTTGGTTGGCCGACGCCTGCCCCTTGTCGAGCAGTGCATCAAATGTCGACGCACTCGGTACGGTGCCGGTGTTGAGCGCCGTGGAGATTTCCTGCGGCAGACTGGTGAAGAATAGATCAGTTACAAACGCCCGATAGTCGGCAGCATCGCGCACGAGCATCACCAAAATGCCGAGCTTGATCGCGCGGTAGGCAAACTCCAGCACAGGCGTTTCGATGGACCCTCTGAGAACCAGATAGCCATAGAGGACGACATAGAGCACGAGGGCCGCCGTCAACGGCCCCGCCACCCACGTGCTGATGTTGGATGTTCCGGAAGAAATGAAACTCTCAAGTGGAGCCTTGAATTGATTGTCGAGGAAAGCAAAGACCTGGTACATCCGCCTTAGCCCCCAAACGCCTTGTTCGTTCGCTCGAGCCGAGCCTTGCCACGGACCGCCTCGGCCAAGCGGTTCAATTCGGTGAGAACCTCACCGTGCAAGCAGGCGGCGGGCAACAGCAGACGGGTCGGCATCGACGTTGTCATTTGAGTGCGGCTCCCATTGCGTCCATCCGTTTGCGCCAGTCTTCGGCCTGGCGTTGCAGATCAACCTGAACCTGCGCTTGCTGGATCATCTGCAGTGCCTGCATGCGCAGGGTGTCCGTCTCGAGAAAGGCGGTTTCGGCAAGCAGCCGGGCCTGAAGGTCTGCTATGTCCTTGGCGTCTCCGGCCGCGGCAATCCGTTTGCGCAACTCGTCGATGCCATCGATGCGCTTGGTTGCCGCGTCATAGATCTGCTGCCCGAGGCTCATCTGACCGGCGTTGCGGTTCTGCATACGAGCAAGTTCTGAGGCGTAGAAATCGTTGGCGCTGGTTTTATAGATGCTGTTGTCATCGAGGAACCTCGTGGCGGAATCGCCAAAGGCGCCGGCGCCTGAGCCCTTCAGCAGCCCTTGGACGGCTGAGAAATCGTCGGGTAGTGCGTTGCGGATCGCCGGATCGTTCAAGATGGTTGCGATATCAGCCATATCGGTCAGCTTGTTCAGGGAGCCGTAAAGCTGCTGCGCCTGATCAAGCTGCGCCTTCATCGTATCCAGTTGCTTGGTCAACTGGGCAATGCTCTCTATGTGTTTGGCGATTGCAGCGTTATCGACAACCGGGATCCCCTGCCCTGAGGTCCCTGTTGCATAAAGCACTGCGGCTGCAGCGATCATCGCTGTCATCTTCCTGATCATCAGCTTTTACTCCTCATTTGCTGGAACAGCGGCAACCAGGCGGACGGATCGTCTCCTACGTCCGCACGGATACGATCCCCCAGTTCGACATTGGCGGTGCGCCCGGACAACACGGCGAGTTCATCGTCGAAGCCTGCGAGATTGAGTTCGGCGACAACACTGTTGTGGCCCTGCTTGACGATAAACCGCCTCGCATCGTTGGAGAGTGCACACGATATCAGTTCGAACTCACGCTCCGTCAGCTTGAAACCATCGACATAATCGGCATGACTTCCACGCGCATTCGGCATGAATAGCTGTGTCGGGCATTGTTCGATGATCGTATGTGCAATCGGTGAACCGATAGCGTCGCGTGGGCTTTGCGTGGCAAACAGCATCAATCCGTTCTGCTTGCGGATTGTCTTCAGCTTGTTTTGGGCAAGATCGCGGAAGGCCTCGTCGGCAAGCGCCTTCCAGAATTCGTCGACGACGATGATGATCCGGCGACCGTCGATCAACTGCTCGACCCGATAAAACAGATAGGCCATCAGTGGCGTGCGGATTTCCTCATTGTCGAGAAAATGCGTCATGTCATAGCCGAGGAACTTCGCGCCGATGCCTATGTCGTCGGCCTCATTGTCGAACACCCAGCCAAGCGGCCCACCTTTTTCCCAGCGACGCAGGCGCGCCGCTATGCCCTCGGGATCGGTGTTGTCAAGGAAAGCACGCAGCGCCCCTATGGTGCGCTCATCGCGCGAAAGGTCAGCAATTCCCTCGATGGCGCCGGCAATATCGCGGACTTCGGTAACGGAAAGCTCACGCGCCTTCGAGCCGACAAGCTTCGCGATCCATTGGGACAGAAAGACCTTGTTCTGCGGCGTGAGCTCAAGACCCTTAAGTGGTGCGCATCCGGTTGGCGCACCATTTCGCAGCGGCAGATAAATCCCGCCTGCGGCGCGCACGAACAGATCGGCGCCGCGGTCCTTATCGAAGAAGACAATATGCGGATCATGCTTCTGCAACTGGGAGAGCATGAAATTGACGACGACGGTTTTGCCCGATCCTGTCGGGCCGCAGACGAAAGTATTGCCGAGATCACCATGGTGGAAGTTGAAATAGAACGGCGATCCGGACGCGGTTTTCAGGAGAGCGACGGCGGGGCCCCATTCGTTACCGTGCTCCTGACCGCGGGGATAGGAATGGAAGGGCGAAAGAGCGGCGAAATTTTTGGACGTGATTGCGCCAGAGCGGGCCCGATAGCGAAAATTGCCCGGAAGCTGCGCCCACCAAGCTGCTTCGAGCCCGAGATCCTCACGGGCAACGACTGCACCCCCATTGGTGAGGTGCGCGCGCGACTTTGCCAGATTGTCATTGAGCTCGGTCACCGATGGCGCAAAGACTGCGAGCGTCAGATGATGTTCGCCCAGGGCGAACCGGTTTGATTCCAGATCGTCGAGGGCGTCTGCAAGCTCGTGCAGTTGTGAACTTGCCCTGTCGCCAGCGCTGACCATCTGGTTCTGCTTGCGCCCCATTATCACCTTGGCGTCGGCCTTGCTGACAAAGGCGAATGACTGAGTGAGGATGAGCTCGAACGGTGCCGTGAGCAGGTCATCAAGCATGCCAGTGCGGGTGCGCGCCGGGTACTCCTTGAACCCGAACATGCCGGCGAAACGGCTCGCGGCTTCATGTCGTATCTCGGCGGTTTCCCGGCCAATGATGACCCGGTCGGAGTAAATCGCTGAAGAAATGCGCCCTTGCGTAAGCGGGATCGGTTCTCGCCTGCCGCCGACCAGTTGATGGAGCACCTCACTCGGCTCGGAAAAGACAATGCCGTCGCGCTCATAGATCGATAAAATGCGTGGCGCGAAGCGCGCCAAGCCGGCTGAGACGTCGGTCGTCACGTCGACCAGATGTTTGAGGGCCTGGCGATCAAGTTCGAAGCCAGTGGCCCGTGCGGTCTTTAGCCTGGTCAGCAACGTTGCAATCTTGCGGGCAGGATGGCGGGCCGGATGCCACACCAGCGTCAGATAGAGATCGTTGCGAAAGAGATCCTCGCCAACCATCCTGTCGCGGTATTTTTGATTGAGGCTGGCGGAGAAGGCATTGGCATAAATGCCGTGCGGATAGTCATTGTCGCGGCGACGGATGACATGTGCCCATAGCGCCAACCGCTCATCGGCGATGTTGCGATAAAGCGTGTTGAGATCGCGGTGAAACGCATTGATATCGAGGGGATCAGCTGTTTCAAAAGCGATGCCTTCAAGGGCGATGACCGACATCAAAGCGCGAGAGTCGAGGCCAATGACGGTCTCATCGATATGACGGACGTAGGGAATAAAGGTTTCCGGTTCCAGTTCGCGGGCTTTGAACTTAGCAAGACTAGTCAAGGTCTAGATCCTCCCGGCCAAAACATGATCAAGGCGCAAGGGAGTGACAGTCGAGCCTCCCCACAGAATCGTGTTGCGCGCCCTGCCTCGCGTTTCAATGCAGGCAACGAGGACGCGAAACATATTATGGTCGTGCTTGACGAGTGCTTTGAAAGCGAGATGGAGAACCACGCCAACCAGGGCATAGACAATCGAGCCGGCGACGATGAACAGGATCGTCGTCAGCATCACGTTGATCGCCATCGCCTCCATCGTCACCCCGGCAACCATGATGGGACGCGTGCAAGCAAGTAATAGCGTGTCTTCCTCAACAGCAGCAGCG
Organism: Ensifer sp. NM-2; assembly: GCF_003024455.1. Taxonomy (NCBI): domain Bacteria; kingdom Pseudomonadati; phylum Pseudomonadota; class Alphaproteobacteria; order Hyphomicrobiales; family Rhizobiaceae; genus Ensifer; species Ensifer sp. NM-2. Next base: position 82,363 of record NZ_PVZR01000016.1, on the reverse strand, counting down.
CGCGACATGAGCATCATCCGACGATCGTGTTGACCAGTTCGGTGGCGCCGAAGATGCCGCCGATACCGATGATCCAAAATCCTGCCTTGCGCAGATCCATGTAACCGAACATCCAGGAGATGCAGATGACTATGATGGCGATGACCGCGAGCAGGCGCGCGATATTGCCGGTCAGCATATCGACGATGTTCTGAAGCACGTTTTCAATGCCAGCGGCCTGGGCGAAGGCTGGTTCCATCATCGCCAAGGTCGTCGCTGCGGTGATCAATATCGACGCAGCAACAGGCTTTAGATGCGATCGTAAGGCCATTCGAAACTCCCTTTATTGTTTGGAAAAAACGACAACCGAAGAGCCCGCTTTCGAAGCGAATACATCCCAGTCATCCTGACCGCCGCGGGGCAACGGCTGAACCTCTTGTGCCTTTGCGGCTTCGCCGAGCGGGACGCCTTCATTCGGCATTGGGTCAATGTCGCCGCTACCCATTGCTCGGTGCGGCGACCGTGCCTGCCGCGTGACATCTTCCAGTTCCAGCTCGGACAGGCGTGGCTTCAACCGCTCCTTTTCTTTTTCGACACGGCGGTCGTATCCGACGATCTCACCGATCTTTGCATCGCCTCGACCGAAGTAGGCGCGCAGCGTGACGGCTTCGAGCTCTGTGCCTTCGAACCCCGCGCGGTCCGCAGCGATCCGGTATTGCGTCAGAAGGTGCGCCGTGGCCTTGAGGTTCTCGCACGGGTCAAAGCCATCGACGATGCTCATTCCCATGCTCGCAAGGTCAGACGGGCTTATGCCCCCGAGCCCGAGATCCACGCTATGGCCCTCGGCAATGAGCCTGGTCGCAATATCGGCGGCTTCGACGATATTGCGCGGCGGAGCGCCGAGCGGATGATCACTGTTGATACGGATCGCCAACGGCGCAATGCCGCTTTCAATGCTGACGACAGCCGCGAGGATCTCGCTTGAGATCGTCGGTGCGCAGGACTCAGCCAATTCGACGAATAGGACGGGCATCGGATCAAAACCACACACGTTGGGGCGCCACCCCATCAATCGTTAGGTCGACGAAGCGGGGGTGTTGGCGCACATGCGGCGGTTTCAGCCGGTACGCTACGCAGACGCGTCGTCCTTGTGCCCATTCCCATTGACCCGCCTGTCGCCCGTCCAGCCACCGCCTCGTACAACTGTCGTTGCCTGTTGGGACCGGCCGCAACGAAATGCATGTCGCTTCGCGGCCGCGGTCTCCGCTGCGCTGGCTCAGCCGATACCCAGCTTCGCAGTAATAGGGCTCATACCCCGGACGAGACGCTCGAAAACCGATACCGCTACAGACGGGGAAGGACCGCCCCTTCGCCAAATGTTTCCAAAGCTTGTGGATTGACGGCCGGCATTCCGCAAACTCGGTTGGGCCGCCAGGGTTCGACAGGCAAAGAAGGACTTCACATGCCCAATTATCCGCATAGGATTTAGTCTCGTACACGGCATATATTGCAATCGACAAAGAGCCGGATAGGACGATCTTAGAGATGCTGAAAACCATGCGAAAACCTCGCGGAGCAACTAGTGAGACCTTGGGGGAGCGATTTGTCAGATCGCCTGCGTGTCACAAAAATGACAGTTAAATCCATGCCAACGTCATTTGACGCCCGCTGGCAGAGCATTACGTTTTCGTCGCTCGCAATGAGCGAGATCATGGACAATCCGGTAGAGGGAGAGACCCCGCAGGCTCGCCTCAAGCAGCTGGGAATGCTGAGCCTGCTTTATACCTTGCACCTGGCCAACATCCCGCTGACACTGACAAACATCACGGAAAAGACAGGATTGACGCGGGGCGGAGCGGCAGAGCCGATCGACCAGCTGGTTGCCCGCGGCCTTTTGAGGGAAGGCTGGGCAAAGAACGCGCTCGGACGGGGCAAGGCCCGCGAATTCGAGATATCGGATACGCTTTTTGCGAGACTGAAGCAGGCCAGCTCGCCTTGAGCGGCAATAGACTTTTATTGATCATAGGCGATTCGCTCCATTGGATTGAGGCGGAAGCGGGCTGGCAGGGGCGGACTCACTGGCGTGAGAAATCCCATGCTTTGCGCATGTCGCTACACTGGAATTGAAGTTCGCCCTTGTTCACGATGGTGCGTCGACTGCAGGCGATCGAACTTGGCGGCATGCCACAGCAGCAAGGTCGGAAGCGTTGGGTGGATGGAACTAAGCTCCACGGCCAGAACGTCTTCGATCGCGATACGCGTGAGGAGGTCAATTGCCTCCACAAGCAGAAACAATCGATTGCCGCGCGCCCACATTGTGATCTTCCCGCCAGCTGCAAATTTGATGAGATCGCCATCGTCCGTCTGCAGCGGTTGGCCAAGTGCTGGACGTTCTGCCAGGCGTCTGACGACATATGCGGCGCCAGGAACCTCAATGCACAGCTCACTGGCGGTCGTGGGCAAGCCGAATTTAGCGTTGGAAGTCAGCATTTGATCCCACCCCCGCTTGCTCGAACTCTTCGAGGACGGCGACGATCGCTTCGCCGATTGCCTTGATATCGCCCTCGCTATGTCCCGCTGTCGGACATATGCGCAATCCGGCGCGTCCCTTTTGAACGGTCGGGAAGAAAATTGCCGATGTGTAGAAACCTCTATTCAGCAAAGTTCTCGCCGCCGCGATTGCTCTTAATTCGTCACCGATCTCGACTGTTCTTATCGGCAGCGAGGAGCCGCGCTGCTGCGTTGGGACGAGGCAGTCAAAAAGAGCAATTCGTGACTGCAGCTCAAGCTGCAGATTTTGGAGTTCCGGCGTGCGATGCAAGGCTTGGGATGCGAGTGCAGCGCCGATCGCTGCTACATTCAAAGATGCGGAAAATGCGTGAGCAACCCCGAACCTTCGAAAGAGCTGCTCCTGGTGGTCGTTGCCGAGCATCAGCAACCCGCCTGAGGCGCCAAAACCCTTGCCCAGAGATGCTGCAATAATCGTGCGGTCACCGAGCGAACCGTCAATCTGCGACCGGGCATAGCCTTCGCCGTTGCCTCCGAAGATGGAGATGCCGTGGGCGTCGTCGACATAGAGGAACAAGCCGTAACGATCTTGCAACTGGCGCAGTTGCTCGAGCTTGACACAACCTCCCATGGAATAGACGCCGTCGCAAATGTAGGCAACTGCAGGGTTTCTTTTACAAAGTGCCTCGAGCGCCTCGATGTCATTGTGCTCAATCGTTTCGACCTTGGTTTCACCAGCGAGCGTTCCCTTGTGGTAGGCAAGCGTCGCATGGGCGAGGCGGTCAAAAACCATCACGGGCTTGGCGCCACCTGTCAGGTGACCGGAAGCGATCAACGGAAGCGCGCTCATGTTTGCCGCCAGCACAGTGCTGAACGCAATCACGCGCGCATCGAACAACTCTGACAAGGCCATTTCGAGTTCACCGATGATCGCGAAATTGAGGCGCGTTCGCGCGCAAGACCAATGCAGGGCACCATAATTGATCAGCGCTTCGATTGCGCCATCGATAATTTTCGGATGATTATCGAGCCCTAGATAGGAGCAGCGCACGAAATCAACGACACGGCGCTCGCCTTCATGCGGTAGAACGACAGCCCGACCGACTGAAGGGCGCGCATAGAGCGCCATGAGTCCATGGAAATGCGCAGCATCGAAGTGGCTTCGCGAATGGCGGATGAGACTATCGGTATTCCGGCGAAGGCTCCTACTTGCGCCGTTCGGACCGGTTTTGGTGTTTATCGACATTTCGTGCCTCCAGAACATGAATTGAGTGGAGACTGGCTGTTGTAACGATCCTATTCAACGAAGCATTGTGCAAATATTTTTGAATCTTCTGCAAAATACAAAAAGAGTAGCTTAAATAATAACTCACATTTCACTGAATTATAAGATACTAAATTCAAGACAGACAGTATTACTAAATCAACCTTCGCCCATAGACGGCTTGAGTTCCACGACGTAGCCTGACGCCCTGACTGTGCGGATGAGATTGCCGCCGGTCAGGCGTCGCAGCGAACGACGCAGGTGGCCGATGTGCACATCGACGGTGCGCGACTGAACATAGAGGTTTGGCGGCCAGGCGACCTCGATCAATTGTTGGCGGGAGAAGACGTTGCCGGGAGCCTCGAGAAGCCGGCTCAACAACTTGAACTCGATTGGTCCGAGTTGCAGCTCGCGCCCTTCATATATCACCAGCCGCCGCCCCACCCGAACTTTCAATCCTCCAAATGCCAATGTATCCGCCAGCGTGTTCGTCAACGGCGGTTCTGTTGCCGCCGGCCGTGCGGCGAGTTTTGAAAGAGAATGAAGATAATTCAATAGCCTAATGGGCAACACGGGCCGAACGAAGTTTTCATCTACGCCGGCCTTCAAGAGATCCAGATAATGCCGCTCCTCGCCGGCTGCTACGAGGGCTATTGTTGGGATTGCGGCAGTGATCTCGTTGGATCTGATCGCCGCGGCTGTCCTTAAAGTCGATGCCGCGTCTGTGCCTGTATCCAGGATAATCACCTCCGGCTTCATCGCCGCTGCTTTCTCGACGACCTCTTCTTCACTGGCCAGCACGGTTCGGAAGCCATCGACGTTCAGGATGTGCGTGAGCAGGAGGTAGATGTCCACGTTGCGCGGGCAAATAAGGATCAGAGGTTTCATTGCGCAGCCTCCGCGGCTGTTCTTCGCTGGCGTTTCATCGTTGCCTCATGCTTTTGATGTCACAAACTAACTTACTATCAGAATCCACCAACTCGCTGCACCCCTCAAATTGTACTGTGTACTTCGCTATATGTTTGGATTTTGCAATAATGTTCGCAATCATTGATGCAACAAAAGATTGCCAAAGCCCGAGCTTTGCCGCTATCTTAGGGCTATCGATAGCCGACGAGGACAAGCGTTCGTTGTCGAATAATGTTGCCAGGGACGACACGATAAGAACCGCCAAGCGGCTTCTGTGGCTCACGGATACGGAGTTCCAACGTCCGGCAACATCAACATCACCTGCCGGACAGCAGGGAGATTGAGCTTGTCCAAAATTCTCGTTAAATCGTCCGGCATCAGCGATACGGCCGGTAAGGACGGCATCTGGAAAAATTTCAGAGCCGAGGAGGCGGTCACCGCCGCAATCGATCTTTATGGGCCGCAGGCCGCGACAGCCGCCGCTTATTGCGCTCTGGACGCCTGGACTGAGGCGCGTAGTGATGACTACAAATTCTGGTTTGGAGTATTTTCAACGCTGAAAGATCGCAAGACGACTTAGTGTGAGTGGAGAGTGCTCGCTGGATGGTGCAGGGAGGCACAGCGCTATTAGACGAATGCCGCCCTAGGCTGCCACCGGCTTCAGTGAGACGGTTGTGGCGGAGGATCGTGATGTCCTTCGGCAGGAAACCGAAGGCGTGGCCACTCACTTCCCCACTCTACGCCAGCTGCCCTCGCCTCTGCTTCCGAACAAAACCAGCGCACTCCGTATTGCGGAGAGATCTTTGTCTCGAGGCACTACGCTTGACCAGGAAGATGATGGGTGCGTGTGCTGTCGAGCGCTCAAGCTTGTCGTGCATTGGCTTCCTCGCATTGAAAACCCCAAGCTGCGCTCCATGTTTCTAAGTGAAAGCCACACTTAGGAGGAGTCTGCATGAGCCGGAATACCGTAATTGGCCTAGTCGTCGCAGGTGTGATCATCATCTTGGCGGTGATGTTCCTGATGCCAGGGACGAAGGACACTGCGACAGAAACGGCAACCCCGCCGGCAACCACTACGGAACCGTCAACAGCGCCGTCTACAACGACGCAGCCGTCGACAACTACTCCGTCCACCACGACCCCATCCACTACGGAGCCAACTACGACCGCACCGTCGACCACCACACCATCAACAACACCGTCCACTACCGAGCCATCGACAACGACGCCGTCGACGCAGCCATCCACCACCCAACCGTCAACCACAACGCCTGCGCAATAACAAAGGCGGCCGCTCGATCGTGTAAACAGGAGAGCGGCCGCACAATTGCGATCTCGCGAGATGCGCGCCATCACAACTGGAATAGCCCAAAGTGGCTATGCCTTAGTTTATTTCCCACTACATTAGACTTTAGTAGGATGACCGAACGCAAATCATCGGGAGGTCAACATGGAGCGTATAGAAACCGAAAAACTTGCTACTGAGGCAGCAACGAAAGTTTGGTCAGTAACCGATTTCTGCAAACGACACCGCCTCTGCTACGAGGAGGAGAAGAGACTTAGGTACCTATTCGGTCACTTTGCTACTGCCCGCGAGTTGCTACACAACGCAAAGCGCACGCCGAAGTGGCGGACCTGAGCAGCTGTCGAAGCAGGATGCGGGTGTTTGGTCTAGGTTTAGCCTGCCCTGATGAACAGAGCGCCTACGAGGCCGATCACGACAACACACTGCAGAATGTACATCGGCCATTCTTCTGACATCGCGGCATCCTCCTACAAGGAGGATTTATGCCGATTGCAACAGACTTAAAGGGTTGGTTCGACGGTGACGATGAGAAGAGGATCGGGCGTCGGTCGACCGGTCCTAGGATTCTCACTTCGTCGGCTTTTTTTCGAGCAAGGCGAGCGATATGTGTGCCGCCCAACGACGCGCGGGGTCGGTGCTTTGACATGCCGCTGTGCTGAGCGCGCTACCCGCTAGAAATTAAAGTAGATTGTGAGGCCCGATCGACGCTGGGAGCGGTAGCCGTCGTAGTACCCTTAATGGCCCAGGTAGCACCTGCCGTAGTAACCGCAGGAACGCCAAGCGTGCCGCCTATCCCAGCCGCGATCCCACCGACGATCCGCGCGCCATTGAAGATGACGCCAGTTGGTTGACCTAGGGGTGCACTGGGTCGCCACGCAAGCTGCGCATCCTGGATAATCGCGTAGCGACGCTCGACGGAGTCGAATTCTGTGATCAGTCCTTCTCCGCAGTAAAATCTCGACCAAAACAACAGACCCTTTTGATGGGTTGGAAAAAGCCGAAAGCTCTATTAATATATCCCTTAAAGGGGATTATTAAATGCGTTTGACTGTCGAAGCATTCTGGAGAAGCGACTGGCGCGAATGCGGCACAATTGAGATCCTCGACGCCCAGCTTGGTTATCGGGGGCCGTCGATCGTTGAGTATGACATCGACTATTTCGCCAATTTCGCCGCCGCAGATTATAGTGCCAACGGTGAGGTAGGCGACGCCAGAGCCATGTCTGTCAGGTTCCCTGTAGACCTTGAGAGTCGATATCTGGCGACTTGGCCTCCTTTCCTACTAGACCTCATGCCACAGGGGCACGCGCGACGTAAGCTCGCGGAGCACCTTGGGCTGCATGTGGATGACCGTGAATCCGACCTCCCACTCCTTCTGAGAGCAGCGGGCAGCCCGGTGGGAAACGTCCGCATCAAGCAGGCAGCGGAGGCTGAACGGGAACGACTTAAGAACGTGGCGCGCGCTGGGGTCACTGAAGACGACATCTTCAATCGCAGCGAAAAATTCATCGAAGTCGTCGACCGGTTCGGCATGATCGCCTCAGGATCGAGCGGCCTGCAAGGCGAATGGCCGAAGGTCGCTCTAACACAAGCGTTCGATGGTCTCTATTATCCAGACGCGTTTGTGAAGGACAACGAAGCCATCCGACACGTAATCGTAAAACTACTCAGGAGCAGCAACGAACGCGATCGGCTGATCCTGGAGGCGGAATCCGGCTATTCGCGCGTTGCCAAAGAGCTCGGCCTGCGGGTTCATGAAGTCTCGGCCTATGAGCAAGGGGTGTTGATGATCCCACGCTTTGATCGGGAAATCCAAGGAGGGCTGCTATGTCGCTTCGGCCAGGAAAGCATGGTTTCTAGCATTGGCGTCGCGCAGTTCGGACACAACGCAGACCACGAAGACTATGTGAATGTCTTGAAGCGCCATTCGGACCAACCATTCATCGATATCGTGGAATACGCGAAACGCGATCTCACCAATAGAGCGATGGGTAATCCTGACAACCATGGACGGAACACCGCTCTGCGCAAGACTCCTGGTGGAGGCATCACACTTGCGCCGCTGTTCGATTTCGCGCCGATGCGTCTTGCGATCGAAGGCATCGCCAGATCGACGAGATGGGGAGTGATGCGCGACACACACCGCGACAGCGATCCTGATTGGTGGCAGGTCTGCCGTGCAGTTTTCATGGAGGACGAGAGAGCAGCGGCCGCGCTTCTTGAGGAGATGGCGACGTTTGCAGAGCGGCTTGCCAACGCACCGAAAATATCGCTGGCAATGGGAGTGCCCGCGGAAGTCGTGGATTTCGCAATGTCAGGGTGCGCCGAGCTTGTTGGAAAGGTGCTGGACGCAGCCGCTTCAGCGCCGGGGGTGTGAGAATATGCCTCGATGGAAGAAACCCACCAAGGAAGAAACGAGGGAATTGAGACGGCGCCTGGCTGAAAGAGCGGCGGCTGGGGATCTGCGACTTCCCCAGGCTGTTTCTGAGATCCGAAGGGCACTTGGTTTGAACCAAAAACAATTTTCGGAACTGACTGGCATCACGCGCAGACAAGTCGCTGAGATTGAAACCGGGAAAGCAAATCCGACTGTCGACACGGTTGCCAAGATCGGGCGGCTCTTTGGATTCACGTTGGGGTTCGTCCCGAAATCACGCCTGGATTCGCCGGCCGAAGATCACAAATAGGAAGAGTTCTGCAAAGCCATTAAATCCGCTCAGTCAATGCGATGGCAGGTAAAGCGCGTACCCGACAGAGCGAACGGTTCGAATGACATCAGCCCCCGCCCGCTTCATTGCTCGTCTTATATGTCCAATGTGAATATCAACGGTTCGCGGTTCGACCTCTGCATCGGGTGGCCAAGCAGCGGCAATTAGGTCATCGCGGGTATGGACAACGTCGGGAGCCCGCATCAGGCACAGCAACAGACGAAACTGGAGCGCCGACAGAAGGACCGGGTGGCCGTCGCGCTCGACGCGAAGCCGACTGAGGTTCATTTCGATGTCGGCGTAACGCAGTATCTTTGGTGTTTGCGTGCTGGATTGCGCCGCCACATCGGCGCGCAAACCGCGCAGAAATGCAAGCAGCCGCTCCGGATTGAACGGACGGTGTATGATGCAGTCCCCGGTTGACGCGGCCAGGTGATGACCGTCGCCGCCGTTCGCCGTATTTACGAGAGACACAACCTTTGCCTCAGGCTTTGTGTTGGCCCTGATGCGGGCGCAGACGGCAGATGCATTCATGTCGAGATCAGAGCCGTCGACAATGACCGCCAGCGGTGGGGCAAGATGAACACGGCTCAGCAGCTCGGTCAAACGGTTGGTGTTTTCAGCCGAGAAACCTTCAAGCGTGAGGATGTGTTTAAGAAGCAGGTAAAGCTCCGCGTCTTCGGTATGGATAACTATTCGCCCGTTCATCTATCCTCCTTTGCGGAAAACGCTCAACTTCAGCCTCACGCTGGCGCGTACTCGCCGCCATTGACATCCAAGATTGCCCCGTTGACGAAGGCGGCTTCATCGCCGGCGAGAAAGCCTATGGCAGCGGCAACTTCGTTCGGGACGCCCATTCGGCCAGCGGGAATGCGCGCAATAGCCGCCTGATTGGTTGGGGCGCTGATAGCACCGGCCATGGCGGTCGCAATTCTGCCCGGAGCAACGACGTTGGCTGTGACGCCGTGGGCGCCATAAGGCCAGACAAGCGAACGCGCGAGACCAGCCATTGCTGCCTTAGAGGTTACGTAAGCGCTACCGGCGATGCGGGGAAGCGTTCGCCCGGCGATCGAACCAACGAACACAATGCGTCCGAATCCATGCCGGACCATGCCTGGCAACACCGCCTGGCAGCACAACATTGCACCGGTTAGATTGACCGAAAGAACTGAGTTCCACTCTTTAAGGTCGACCTCATCGAAGGGGGACGGACCGTCGACACCCTTCGGCGAGACCCCGGCATTGCAAACGAGAACACCAGCACTTCCCCAGCTTTGCTCGAGCTCACGAAAGAATGCGGTGATCTGAGGTGGTTGCACGAGATCAACGGTGCGCGCGAACAGGCGCTCAGCACCAAATTCACGGGTAAGATCGTCCTTGGCGTTTCGCACATGCCCTTCGTTTTGACCGAAGATCGCAACCCGGTGGCCGCGTGCGAGAAGGTATTGGGCTGTTGCCAGCCCAATACCTGTCGTGCCGCCGGTCACCACGGCGATCCTTTCCGTTTGGCGATTTGTCATGCTGCCGCATCCATATTGGCAAAGAGAGAAAGAGGAGGATGTGCTTCCGGGTCTGTCATGACCTCAATCAACATTGGTCCCTCAGCAATGATGCTGCTTTTGAGCAGATCGGCCAGATCACAAGGATCTTCAACGCGGACCGCGGGGCAGCCGCAAGCCTTGGCGATCTGCACATGGTCGACGTCGGCGAAATGGCATGCCGTCGTGTATCTGCCGAATTTCACGGTCTCCGCATCCCTTTGGAAACCAAGGATGCCGTTGTTCAAAACGATGATGAGAACGGGAAGTTGCATGCGCACCATGGTTTCGAGCTCCGCCCAACTATGGGCGAAGCCGCCATCGCCAACGAGAGCAACGACAGGGCTTTGTGGACGGGCAGCCTTAGCCCCAATCGCGAGCGGCACACCCCAACCAAGTCCTGCGAGACCGCGAGGCGTGATAAACCGCATGACGCCTGGTGCACGCAACTGCCCGACAACCCACATCGAGGAATAGGAGGCATCGGCGACGACCATCATGTCAGCGGTCAGTAGGGACTGAAGCTCGGCCATCACTCTTTCCGGACGGATGGGCCCGGAAGTCGCGGTTGCAACGTCTAAACGATCACTTTCGAACGCGGTCCAGAAGCCTTTGATGCGCTCCTCCAATCGCGCACGATCATTATTGCGACGCGTAAGGTCGACGCGACCAAGTGCTTCCCGAAGGGCCGAAAGTGTTTCCGCGGCGTCGCCAACGAGGCGGATTGCCTCATAATTCCGTCCGATCTCTGCCGGATCGACATCGATATGTACGATTGTCGCAGAGGTTGGAATTTGGCGCCAGTTGTCCGTTCCATTTTGATTGGTTCGCGTACCGACCAGAAGGACAAGATCAGCTTCTTCAATCAAAGGCAGCGAGTGACGTCCGAGCGAGCGTGGGCCGGTCAATGATCCAAGGACACCGGCAGACAATGGATGAAACTCATCGACCACCCCCTTGCCCATATTGGTGGTTATCACCGGCAGGCTTGCTTCATGCTGCAAAGCTGTCAGCTCTTCTGCGGCGCCTGAGCCATGCACGCCGCCACCTGCAACGATGATAGGCGCCTTCGCCGATGCAATTCGCCGTGCCACCTCATCGAGGGCTTCTTCAGAGGGACGCGTGCGATCAAGTGGCCATCGGCCGAGGCATTTTGATCTCGGAAGGGTGGCCGGCTGAGCCGGCGCGCGCAACAGATCGGCAGGTAGGAGCAAGACTGCTGGCCCCGGGCGGCCGGATGCAGCTGCGGTAAAGGCGGCGTCGATATAGTCGTCAATCCGGTCTGGGACTTGAACGCGCCGGACCCATTTGGCGCAGGATTGAAAGAGCGCGATCTGGTCGAAATCCTGGAATGCGTTTCTGTCTGTTTGGTCGCGTTCGACATCCTGAACGAGCGCAACGATCGGAACACTCGCCTTTAAGGCTTCCGCAAGAGGCGGGACAAGAAGTGTCGCGGCAGGACCGTTCTGGGCGGCAACCACAGCGACTTTGCCTGATATGCGGGCATATCCGTCGGCCATCGCCCCGCCCATGTTTTCTTGCCTATAGGCGATCTGTTTGATGCCAGCCGCCTCCGCTGCGAGAATAACTGCCGAGGGAAGGCTCTGGGCGAAGATGACTTCCACCTGGTGGCGGCAAAGGATGTGGGCAATGCGCTCGGCGACAGTTTCAGTTGCGGCATTGGTCATGATTGCGCCCTCTCGTTGGCGGCGTGAACACTCAGGAAATCATCGAAGGCAGCGAGGATGAGGTCGATGTCGCTGTTGGTCATTGGTGTCGAAAGGCTGGCTGCGGCGCCATGGGGAAGGAGGATGCCGCGTTGAAGGAAATGCCGTGCAAGTCCCCTCATCACGAGGCCTTCCGCATCGCTCAGCAAAGCTTCTCGAAACTCGGTTGGTGCATTGGTTTTGGGGTGTATTCGAAACAGCGAAGCTGCGCCGGTGACAGAGAATGGCGCGTCAACGCGGCTGATGCTGCTTCGAAGGCCGTCACGCAGCCGTTCTCCAAGCGCCTCCAGGTGATTGAAGCTATCATGTGTCATTGCTTCCATGGCGACGCGACCGGCGACCATGGAGACGGGATTGGCGGAAAATGTGCCGCCCTGCAGCAGCAGAGGCTTGTTCACCTGTGTACCGAAAACCCGCATGATCTCTTCACGTCCACCGATCGCGCCGATCGGGAACCCACCACCGATGATTTTGCCGGCCGTGACGAGATCGGGGGTGAGCCCGTAGCGCGGCGAGGCTCCTGCGTAGCCCTGCCTGAGATTGAGAACCTCATCGGCGATGATGAGAATGCCATGCTTGCGTGCAGCCGAACTCAGTGCCTCGATGAAGGTGGCATTGGGATGAAGAAGACCGGCGCGGCTGGGCATCGGATCGATCAACAGGCAGGCGACACGGTCACGCAAGGCGTGTAGGCGTTGCTCAAGTCCGTCCACGTCGTTGAAGCGAATGAGATGGACGTCATCGGCGACACTTACAGGAGTGCCATGGTAGGCAGGTATTGCCCGTGGGATTGCTGCCCGATCGTCTGGGTTTGAGGCCACCGCCTGCCCGGCCTCGGCCCAATCATAAGCGCCGTGATAGGCCCCTTCGACCCTGACAATTCCAGGTCGGCCCGTGAATGCGCGGGCGGCTTTGATTGCGAACATCACCGCTTCGGTGCCGCTGTTGACGAAGCGCACTTGTTCGATGGCCGGGATACGATCAACAAGCAACTCGGCAAGCCCGATCTCGTGTTGCGTCGGGTTGGCAAAGCACGTTCCCGTCCGCATAAGATCGCTTGCAGCCTGACGGACCGGCTCGAAGCCGTGTCCATGAATAAGGGTCGTAAAGTTATTGTTGAGGTCGAGGAGACGATTGCCATCGACGTCAACCAGATAGGCGCCCTCCCCGTACGCGACGTAAAACGGGATAGGATCTTTCTCCACCGTGGCGCGGGTCACACCACCGGGGAAAACCGGCACTGCGCGACGGAATAGACGTGTCGATTTAGTCCGTGCAGGCGAGGCCTGCGCGGCATGAATTCCTTGAACTGACATGGCTTGGGCTTTCTGAGCAACAAATTCGGCTCGTCGTTTGTACGAGCTTTACACTTTTGTTGCAACAAAAAACCCAACAGTCAAGTCCATGCAACAAATTCTCTATTGCGCCGAGCCAATCGCCCTTTCGCGACAGGCTCGCCTCAGACGCCGATAGCCGTCGCGAATATCATTCTCCATTGCAGCCCGGACGGCTGCACCATCGCGCTCCTCGAGCGCCTCCATCGCAACCTCATGGTTGTGAACGCCAAACCGCTCCTTTGCAAATTCTGGGTAGAGATCGTGCAGGGAGGGGCCGATCCGCAACCAAAGGGTTTCGATCATCGAAACAAGGTGCGGCAATTTTGCCAGCCGGAAGATCGCGAAATGGAACTCCTTGTTGTGCCACAGGGCATCTGCGTACTGCCCAGCGTCAAGTGCTGAATTAATTTGTTTTTGCAGAGACCTAAGGGCCTGCACGTCCTGCGGGACAACATGTTCGGCGGCCTGCTGCGCAGCCAACCCCTCGAGCGCCAACCGAATAAGCGTGATCTCCTGCAGGGCTTTTGCATCAAGGACAGGCACGACGACCGTCTTTGGGCCGGCATAGACGAGCGCCGCTTCGCTTGCGAGCCGATTGATGGCGTCACGCGCAGGAGTAGTACTGACATCTAAGTCCTGGGCAACCGCCCTCACCGTCAACTTATGCCCCGGACGGTAGACGCCACGGATAATCCGCTCCTTCATCTGGCGATACGCCGCATCGCCAAGGTTCTCCGCCGCACGATCAATATCGGCCAACTCGCTCACATGGACCGCCATTCAAACCTCTCACTCAGTTGACAATGCAAATTTTTGATGCAACAAAAATGAAATATGAAAGTTCTGCAAAGCTTTTGTCGCATCAACGAGTCCTAGCAGCTTTCTTGATTATCGTCACGGGTGCCGCCTGCCAGGTTGGCGCGGATTTTTTCATCGCCGTTGATTTGCCCTGGCTGCGCCTGCGGGTCGCCCGATGGGGATTGTTGGTACGGGGCCGTCAAACGGGCCCTTCAGAGGTTAGACGCCACAGAGCGTCACCGGAACAGTTGAAAGGAAAGTCAGAATTGATTGGTCAATATTTATCGCTTGTTGGGCTCGAAAAGCATTTTGGCAGTGTTAGGGCCGTCACGAGCCTGTCGCTTGAAATCAGTGCCGGTGAGTTTGTTTCGCTTGTCGGTCCTTCCGGTTCCGGCAAGACAACCGCGCTCAACATGATCGCGGGATTTGAGGGACCGAGCGCCGGCAAGATCGTCATTGGAGGACGAGATGTAACGCATGTTGCTCCCAACCGGCGTGGCATCGGCATGGTGTTTCAAAAGTACGCTCTTTTTCCGCATCTGACGGTGCATCAAAACATCGCATTTCCGTTGCGGATGCGGGGCCGATCGAACAAGACGCGGATTGCCACACGGGTCGAGGAGATGCTCGAACTCGTGCAGCTCTCAAGTTATGGGGAGCGCTACCCCCAACAATTGTCCGGCGGCCAACAGCAGCGCGTTGCATTAGCCCGAGCGCTGGCATTCGAGCCGCCTGTTCTGTTGATGGATGAACCATTGGGTGCGCTGGACAAGAAGCTGCGAGAGGCGATGCAGTTCGAAATCAAGCGCCTGCAAGAGCGGCTGGGCGCTACGGTTGTCTATGTGACGCATGATCAGGACGAGGCCCTGACCATGTCAGACCGCGTTGCGGTTATGGCCGGCGGCGAGTTGATGCAATTCGGTCCTCCCACAGAACTCTATCGGCATCCGAATTCCGCATTTGTTGCCGATTTTATCGGTCGCATGAACTTCATCGAAGGCAGTTGCCTCGAGAACGCAGGTGGCACGGCCGTGGTGCGTCTTTCCGACGACACTGTTCTTTCCATTCGTTCACAAGGTCCGCGAAATGTCGGCCCATCGGCCGGGCAAACAGTAAAGCTTGCGATACGCCCGGAGCGGCTTCGGGTTGCCAGGTGTGGTGAAGGTGGTGCGGGCTGCCTTGCGGCTGTCGTGGAGACCTGTGTCTTTGTGGGCTCTGTCCATATTGTCATGGTACGGCTGGAAAGCCGCCCGGACGTTGTGTTGCAGATACAGCTGCCGGCCGATGGAGGATTGCCATTTCACGAGCGAGATCAGGTTGACCTTCTGCTCGATGATGGAGCCATTCACTTGTTTCCAGAAACGGAAAGGCATGCGGCATGAGCGGCCTTTCCGAAGTTTCGCAGGCCATGGCCGCACGCCAGCCACGATCGACTGAGGCATCCGCACGGTTTTATTCGCGTAGCGTTTCGGTCTGCTTGGTGACGCCACTTGTCGCCGCACTGGTCCTCGGGTTCGTCTATCCCGTCACCCGGCTGGTTGCGCTGAGTTTTGAGGGCGGAAGCCTTGATCACTATCGGCGGCTTGTTGCCGAGCCGCTCTATCTCGGCGTGTTGGCGAGCACGGTGAAGGTTGCATTCGTTGTGACGATTGCAAGCCTGCTTCTCGGCTTTCCCGTCGCCTATCTGATGGCGCGGTTGCGACATGGCGTTGCCATGGTGGTTGCGGCCTGCGTCTTCATACCCTTGTGGACATCGGTTCTGGTCAGGTCCTACGCGTGGGTGGTTCTTCTCCAGCGCAATGGCATCGTGAATACACTTTTGGCGGATGTCGGTATCACCGACGGACCGCTGAAGCTGATCTACACGCAGGGCGCGGTCATTGTGGCAATGACGCATGTGTTGATGCCGTTCATGATCCTGCCAATCTATTCGACATTGCGGACCTTGCCGCCCGACTATGTCAGGGCAGCGCGCAATCTTGGTGCTGGAGCGTTTCGCGCATTCATCAGTGTCACCTTGCCGCTTAGCCTGCCGGGTGTCTTTGCGGGCAGCGTCCTGTGCTTTGTCCTTGCCCTGGGCTTTTACATCACGCCGGCGTTGGTCGGCGGCCCGGGATCTATGCTGATGGCAACGTTGATCGGACAGCAGACGACTGTTCTGCTCGACTGGCCGTTCGCCGCAGCGCTTTCGTCGGTGCTTTTAACCGTGACGCTCATCTTCGTCTTCCTGTTTCGAAAGACGCTCTCGCTCAGCAAGGGATTGCACAGTGTCCATTGATCTCGCACGTTCGCCAAATCGTCTGTCCCTGGTTCGCGACCATTACGCCGCGTCAGCCTTCCACGTCTTTGCCAAGACCGTCGGCATGATCACTCTGGCTGTCGTGATCGGTTGCGTCCTTTTCTTCTTGCTGCTGCCAACGCTCATCGTCATCCCCATGTCACTCAGCGAAAAGGACTATATTGAGTTTCCTCCGAGCGGGTTGAGCCTCAAATGGTACCGTGCCTATTTCAGTGACCCGGACTGGATGGCGGCAACCTGGTTCAGCCTCAAGATCGCGCTTGCTACGACTGCGACGGCCACGATTACTGGCACGATGGCCGCGCTGGCGATCGTGAGAGGGCGCCTCCCCTTCAGATCGGCGCTTCAGGCTCTTGCGCTTGGGCCGATGATCGTGCCGCACATTGTCCTTGGGGTCGCACTATATCTGGTGTTCTCGCCGCTGCAGCTTACGGGCAACTTCTTCGGCTTTCTCATCGCCCATACCGTGCTTGCCACACCTTACGTGATGATCACGGTGACGGCGGCGCTGCAACGTTTCGACCCCGCGCTGGAACTGGCAGCATTGAACTGCGGGGCCAACAGGCTTCAGGCCTTCGTCCTTGTGGTCTTGCCCAATATTGCACCGGGTGTGGCGGCAGGGGCTGTGTTCGCTTTTCTGGCTTCGTTCGATGAAGCGACGGTCGCGTTCTTCATCTCGGATATTGGCGGCAAGTCGATCGGACGAAAGATGTTCGAAGATATCGACTTCAACCTCACGCCGGTCATCGCCGCGGTCTCGACAGTGCTGGTGGCCATTTCCCTCATGTTGATGGGCGCCATTCATTTGGCCAATGCCCAAAAGCGAAACTGATCACAGCGACGCTTTCCATTTCCCTGCTAATCCTACAAAGGAAAACAGCCATGATTTCGATTCCGCTGCGTTGGACTAGAATACACCGGATAGTGCTTGCCTGCGTCTTGCCTCTGCTAACCTGGTCCTCCGTATCGCTTGCAGCAGAGCAGGTGGTCATTGCTTCGACGGGCGGTGCCTACGACCGCGCGCTGAAGGAGGCCTGGTTCGATCCCTTCACGAAGTCGACCGGGATAAGGGTCGTAACTGTCGTTGCGACAAACGCGGAAATGCGCGCCAAGGTCGCGGCAATGGTGAAAACTGGAAATGTCACCTGGGATCTCTATCTCGATGGTGAAATCCAGGCGGCATCCAAGGCACACAAGGCGGTCACCGAAGACCTGACGGATTTCTGCAAACAGTTCGCCGGACGGAGGGATCTCGGTGCCAACGCCTGTGCGGCCGGCGGTGCGCTTTTGCAATCGACAGCCACATTGCTCGCCTATCGAACTGGCGAAGGAAATCCGACGCCGCAGACCTGGGCCGATATGTGGGACAGCAAGACGTTTCCGGGTGAGCGTGCTTTTCCGAACTTCGATGATCCATGGCGTGTGATGGCAGCGGCATTGCTTGCCGATGGTGTCAGCCGTGAGGAGCTGTTTCCGCTTGACGTCGAGCGCGCGTTAAGAAAACTCGACGAGATCCGGCCCGCAGTTTCGGTGTGGTGGAAGACCGGCGACCAGAGTGTGCAAGGGTTTCGCAATGGCGACTATTCAGTTGGACAGATATGGCTGACGCGCGCAAAGGCGATGCAGAACGAAGGGTTGCCGATCGCCTGGTCCTACAAGGCATCGTTTTTGGTTGGAGACCGAATTGCGCTTGTCAGGGGTGCTGGCAACCGTGAGAACGCGCTGAAGCTGATGGCTTTTTGGCTGAATTCGCCGGAGGCGCAGGCAAAGGCGTGCCAATTGCTGTCGTGTACGCCGCCAAGCACCGAGGCGATCGCCTTGATGTCGGAAGACGTGCGCAAGACGATGCCGCATGCAGACGAGGTCCGGGATTATATGGTTGTCCCCGATTCAGAGTGGATCAACGCCAATGCGGCGCAACTGCTGCAACGCTGGAACGAGTGGCTTCGCTAGCAGCGCAAAGCCGCAGACATGAAACAGACAGCTCGGGTCTCTCAAGCAGATCTGAGCCGTCCGTTCGGCGTGTCGTTGATCTCTGAACGCTTGGTGACACCTCAGGGCTAAGGCCGTGCTTTTCGCCATCCAGCGGCCCGCGCTTCGGCCTCACTGCAGAACCACCGTTCTCCGTAATGCGAATTGATCACGGTCTCTGAATAAAGCGCCTGACCTGGCACGTGGTAGATCCGCTCGCCGGTATTGATGCTGACATTGCCTTTGATAGTGCAACCGGGATCGACCATCGAAAGCAGCTTCGAGGGGTCTGAAATCCACTCCTCGATCGACGTCACGCCTGCGATGCCTGCGGCGCCTACAAGGACAAGCAGGGCCGGCGCATCTCGTAGCAGTGATCTCCGTCGCTGTGGAACTCTGCCATGCTGATGGCGCATGTCTCCCCCGTGCCATCAAATTCCTAAAGTTAGAGTTGTATAATACATTAGCGATCGATCAAAAAGCAACCGCCCCAAGTAGGGACATTGACTCTTGCGGTCGCGAGAACATATTAGGAACATCACAGCGGGAAAGCAGGCAGCATGAGTGACGAAATCGGCGCCACAAAGAGAGTAGAAAGCGGCCTGGTCGAGCACCTTTGCGAGCATTCCGGCTGCACGAAGTGGCGCGCATTCGGCTATGTCCACGGCAGTGTAGCGCCCAATCGGTATTACTTCGAACACCGGATTGAATAGCCACCGGCCAAGAAGTTCTAATTTCACCGGCGATGCGGCCGCCAACCTAAAACCTACAAGACGAACGCTCCGGGAAGGCCCCCCGGACAAGGAGAAACCATGTCCGCCGCTCAGCAAACCACCCAGACCGACGATGTCGATCAGACGCCTGACGAACTCGCCGCGGCCCTCGCCTGGCACAATGGCGATGCCGAGGCCACCATCCGGACCCTATTGGCCGACTGCAGGCATTTGCGCGAACAGCTCGCACTGGCCGAAATTTCGATGAGCTTGGGCTTTACGCGCGGGTGGCGCCCGAGCCGCGATCCGGCCGCCGCAGTTATAGAAAGCGCAAGCGCTTCAGGCTGACGACCATGCCGGAACAGAATGGCTTAACCCGTCGGCAGCGCATGCATACCCTGACAAAGGCCGAGGAGACCGGCCAGATCGTCAGGATCGACTGCATGTATTGCCGCATCACGCATCGCTACCGCTGTCGCGATCTCCTGCAGCTTTGCGGTGATGTGCCGATTGACGAGATCGCTCCGCACTTTCGCTGCGAGAAATGCAATCACAAGGATTATTTACGGGCAGTTTTCGAGTTGCCACGGGGAGCCGACACTGGGAAGCTCCGCATCCGGAAGCTGGTCAGGATCAAGACGGTTCGCAAGCCAGTATGGAAAGACGACTTTTTCTGAGGGGCAATGACGATGTGCAATCTCTACAATTTGACCACGAACCAGCAGGCGATCCGCGATTTCGTATCGGTCACGCATGACTTGGTCGGCAACCTCGAGCCGTCCGTTGACATCTACCCCGATCGCTTCGCGCCGATCATTCGCAACAACCAGGATCGCCGCGAACTGGCGATGGTGCGCTGGGGTATGCCGTCCTCAAGCCAGGCGCTTTTCGAGGGCGCGAAGAAGCGCGCCGACAAGCTCCGCGCCAAAGGGAAAGAGGTCGACTTCGAGGAACTGGTGAAGATGGAGCCCGATGGCGGGACCACCAATGTTCGCAACACATCCAGTAAGCACTGGAAGCGTTGGCTGGGAGTGGAAAACCGCTGCGTCGTCCCCGTAACCCGCTTTGCCGAACCGGATCCAGCAAGCAAGGTCGAGGGCGGCCGCACACCAAACGCGTGGTTCGCAAGCACTGCCGACGACCCATTGATGTTCTTCGCCGGCATCTGGGTAAAGGATTGGACCAGCGTTCGCAAGATCAAGGAAGGGCTCGTCACGCTGGACCTGTACGCATTCCTGACGACGGAACCGAATGGTGTCGTTGCGCCAATCCATCAAAAGGCGATGCCGGTGCTTCTGACGACGAAGAACGAGGTCGCGACATGGCTTGCGGCTCCGTGGGAAGAAGCGCGCGCACTGCAGCGCGCCCTACCCGACGACAAGCTGAAGATCGTACAGGTGGCAGACATGCAAGCGCTTGCCAATGCAGGTTGACACCTTTCCTTGTCCACTATGAAGGTCTGGAAACCATAAACCCACCGCAGCCGACAGGAGGGACGGAGGCCAACAAGCAGCTGCCGCCACCAGCCAACTCGCATCGGGCGATGTAGGATCCTGCATGCAGCGGCGGACAGCACAACCTAGGACTTAAGTCCGATCCATGCAGACAAAGGTCCTAGTTGCATTGCCGAATCTAAATGGTCCTGCCATTGCTGGTTGAGCGCCAACCGCACCATTGGCGCTAATGATCCCAGAGCGACGCCCCAGCCCCAAGCAACGCAGCGCTCTGGGATCACCTGGCCCGGGGCACCCTACCCCGAAATCTCGCAGAAGATCCGCCGTGAGACCGTGATCGCCCTCCGCAAGTGCATTTCGCGCTCGATGAATGCCAACACCAAGATGTTCGAGCTTAGCGTCGGTTCGCTCCTCTAACTTGGCCAGATCGGCGCGCAGGATCTCTTCGGACTTTGCCTCGGTGATCACCATGTTCGGCGTCATCGCAGGCGCGCCGGGCGCGCTTGTATGGCCGTAGCCAGTGGTCCAGATCCCGCCTACGTCTCGAAGGCTTTCGTCTTCAGGCCTTCCCACTGCTTGACGAGCGCAAGGCCCGCCGCGTTGATGCGTCGTGTCATGGTGCTAACCTCTTTTATTTTCAGGGAAACATGCGATAGTTGATAGGCGGCAAGGCCAGGTCAGGAGAGACCGTTATGGACCTTGAAAGGATCGGCAGATCCCGATTGAAAATGCGGCTCCCAGTGCTGCGAGCGATGATCGAAGCGCAACGGAGCCCGGCCTTTCGTGCGTTATGTGAAGAATACGCACTCGCCGCCATGGCCCGAGATGACTTGATCGTTGCGCTCCGTCATGACCACGTCGATCTCGACGGTTTGAACGCCGTCCTCGCTGAAATCGAAAGAGATGTCGATCGACTGCTGCGAACATCTAACGTAAGGCAGATCTGGAAATAGCATATGGACCTTGAGAAAATCGGCCGCTCTCGATTGAAGATCAAATTACCAGAGCGCCGGCAGCAATTGTCGGAGGTCCGAAGCCCTGCTTTGCGAGAACTGTGCCGAGCATATGCGAAAGCGGCGATGTTCCGTGATCGACTACGCCGATCATCCGGCGCCGATAGCACGCTCCTGAACGAATATGAGGCAATCTGCGACGAGATCGAAAAGGATGTGGATCGGTTACTTCGCATTGTCACAACAAGAATGGCCGCACGTCAGCACAGCCGCGCCGGCGGACACGTTCTTGTCCATGGTGCTTTTCCTCTTTGTTAAATGGCATGGCCGATCATCACCGCAGCGGCATGAAACCGTTGGAGCGGGCAGATGGGCTATGATTGGGATAGCGCGCGCGCCGAATGAAGGTTTGCGCGATACGGTGCTGCTGTCGTTCGCAGCGTGCAATGCCGACCTTCTTTCGATTGACGAGTGGTCAGATCGAAACATTGAAGTAACGGTGACCGTGAATTCCCGCGCTCAAAAGCCGATCCGAATGCTCGATGCTGATTTCGGGTTTAAAGATGTCCTCGGCGGACACGTCGCCGCAGACACCTTCGATAGAGACGTAGAAATTGCGGGCGGTGGATCCGCGACAACGATCAGGAAGTGGCCGACGACTTTCGAACGGCTGTTAAAGTTGAAACACGATGAAGTCACCGCATACGCCTGTGTGCGGGGCGTCGTCTACGAAGACGGCACCAAAGAAGAGTTTAAGTAGGCGACTCGACTCTTCGACAAGTTGTGACATGATCCCCTAGGGAACTGGGGGAAAAATCTTGCATATCCACATTACGAAGCGGCTCGCTGCGGCCGCTGCGATGGCGCTCGCGTTGGCGAGTTGTACGACCACACAAGCAGACTTTCGCAAGGATCCAGCGCGCGTGAGCAAAGCGGCTCTCTGTCGAACCTTCATCACCAACACCGACCTGAATTTTTCACAAGATCTCACCTATGAACTAGTGCGACGTGGCATTAGCCCCATCGAGTGCAACCAAATGGTTCAGCAACAAAATCAGGCGGCCGCAGCACTCGTCGCGGTGGCGATTGTTGGGACCGCTGTGGCGGTCTGTGCGAACAACGACTGTGGTGGAGGCGGATACACGCCCTACTATAGGGGCAACTGCCAGTATAGCTGGCAATACGATGCCGCGGGGAACAAGTGCGGTAGGCGAAGCGCCTATTCTCGCCCAGGCGGATATTAGAAACTCGACATTAGTCAACGCGCATGTTTCACTTTGATGGAAGGTGACGCACACGAATGGAGGCTGGCATTTTCTGGTTGGTCTTATTGGTCGCAGCAGGTGCTGCTGTTTATCTATTTCAGAAGTCGAGACCTTCTATAGCTCACAAAAAACCGCAGCCTATTCTGCAGGAGTGGGGCGCCTCCGAGAAGGGAAACCCGACGCAGATTTACCACGGCAAAGACGTGACCGTGTTCGAGTCCGATGGTGGATGGAAATTCACCATCGGTGACCCGAACGATCGACGCGAACCGTATTTTTCCGAACCGTATGAGACTGTCGACATAGCGAAGACTGAAGCTCTACGGCACATGAACCGTCTACCCTCGCTACACCAATCGTTACCTGAGCAGCGGCGTGAAAAGCGCCGCCAAAAAGAAGAGGAGCAGCGCGAGGAGTTTGTTTCCAATGAACCGGAAATCATCGCCGCATTGGCGGCTTCCGCTGACGCGGCGGCCAACGTCACCGAACTCCGGAAGATTGAACGCAAAGCCGAAACCCAGCTTCGACACGTTGACCGTGTTGTGGGTTCTATCGCCATCTATGGCTCCGACGAGGCAATTGAGAAGGCGTTGATTGTCCAGAAGGAAGCGCGTGAGTTGTTGGAAAATATCCGCATGCGCGTCGCCGAACTGAAAGAGAAACCCAGGACTAACAAGGCGGGGCCGTCCGCCAGTTAGTTTACAGTCTCTCTTGCTCTGATGGCCTCAGTCTCCCTCTCGATCTCAGCGCAGAGCTTTGCGTCCATCGCCTTGAGGATCGCCAGCTCCTCGCGAGAGACCATATTTCCCGTGGTTTGGCACCAAGCCATGAACTCAAGGTTCGAAACCGGTACTGGCCCAGAGAGCCTCGGCGGCTGCGACTGCCGGAGTTTCCAGAACCATTCCCAAATGAAGGCACCGTAGTCCGGCACGGCGGCTTCGGGGTTCTCTGTCTCGTGGGCCTCGTTCCGTCCGCGTCTGGTCTCCCATCCTTGTCGCGAACGCTGTCATCCCGAGCGACGACATTGAGCGACCGCCTCGGCTAGTGGGTTCTCCATATTTAGTTCTTCCTTTTTGAGAGCTTGGGCATATTTATGCCTTCATTGCAGAGAGGCTCTTTTCTCAAGGATCTGGGCTCATGACCGCCGCTATCAGCATCCTCTTCACAGTCCTTTTCGTCGCCGTAGTGCTCTATCTCGTCCAGAAGCTTCCGATTGATTCGACGATGAAGCAGATGGCTCAGATCGTCATTCTGATCATCGGCGTGGTTTCGCTGCTCAACTCTCTGGGCGTCATCTGATCGGCATCCAGGCAAGGACTCGAGCTACACAACCAACGCGCCCGGCCAAACCGGCACGAGGAACGGCCAGAGCAGCCCCTCGATCGTGCACAACAGGTCTTGCGAGTGCGAGCACCTCCTCGATGTCTGTCGACGACGACGTGGCGTATTCGACAGATCGCATCGGCAACTGCTTGGCGCTGAAATGCGTTAGCTCGTCGAAGCAGGTCAGTGGTATCTGCGAGCCCTGCCAGTTCAGAACCGTCTTGTCGTGCTCAAGGTGAGCGAACGATACCGAGGCGCCAGCCGGGAAGTTCCACTGCTGAAGTCGGGCACACCACCGAACCATGCCAACACGCGGCGATGCCGAGGCCCTGAAGCGAGTTCCTGGTGACGCTGGCGCCGTACCGGACGACGGCGAGTGCGAAGGATGCGACAATCGCCGCGACCGCCGCGAAGATGTCGGCGATCACCAACAAGCGGTGGAATCCCTAATAGTGTGCGAAGTGCAGGCGCATGCTGGTTCCTTTCCGCTGGGGGATTACTCGGCGGGCGTGAAGTTGAGGTAATAAGACTTGCCCGGCTCGTACTGGATTGCAGCGTCTGGATTGTCGACGTTCATCCGATGCTCACCCCAAGGGGTCGCCTTCGTAAAGCGCCCGTCCTCGGACTGGATGTCTTCGGAATAGACGGAGTGAAGGAACACAGTTGTGCCTTCCTTGCCGCTACACATGAATTTTGCGCGTACTCGTGCCGTCGTCGGCCTTCTCCTTCGTTATACTGGATACCGCCGGGCACGGATCTGGTTGCGGCGACAGGGTTCGAACCTGCGACACACTCCAGCTTATGAGGCTGGCGATCTACCGGGCTGCTCTACGCCGACGTATGGAAATCGCTGGTTGAACGGTTAGAGTGCAAATCTGCACAACAGTTCGGGGTTTCCAATGACTGATTCAAAACCGATGATTTTAGACCAGGTCTTGGCCGATTTGATCGGTGACGAAATTGCTAACCGTCATGCAAACGAACTTCGCGCCGTGCTCTCAACTGGTAACGAGATCACTATGCACGGGAAGTTCACCATCGGTCGGGACTTCATCATTTACAGAACTGCGAAGGATGCTAACGGCAGATGGGCGATGACGCCCTTTTCGCACATCGTGCAGTTGATTATTTGACGCGCCCGCAAGCAAGAACGTGGTACACTTCCCACGTTGCCATGCGGCGACAGGACACTTCAAACCCGCCCGTACCGCACGGACCGCGACGCCTCGATTAAGGCGCTTGCGCGTCTCCTTGCCAGAAATACTCGACCTGACACGGCGACGAATGCTGAACCTGCATTCACAGCGCTCCAACTATGGAGGAAAGCGCCATGTCAAATCGTCTTGTTTTCTCTCTGTTCGTCGTCTCGATGAGCATCCTGCTGGTCTGGGCATTTAGACCTGCTACGCCAATGTTCACAGGGTCGTCGCAGACAATTCAGTCTGATACCCAAACTCAGTGACGCAAATGAAGGCGATCACCCAACCGAAGAGACTGCGGTCAGTGGGTGGTCGCGTTCTGCCACGAATTTCTCACATTCTGAGCCTGAAATGAGTGATGAACGTATGCGGCGTCTCCATCCCATTGATTTTGCGGTTGCAGCGGTCAGGTCTATCGCTTGCGGATGTCCTGTGAGCTCATCGAAGAGTCCCGGACGAGCTCACTGTGAGGCGCTGATCCGGCGGTGCGCATAGGCCCAGGGCATGAGGGCGTCGATGTCTTTGGCGAGATGGCCGTTGGCGAGGCTGATGAAGAGATCGCGCAAATAGGCATAGGGCTCGACACCGTTCATCTTGCAGCTTCCGATCAGACTGGCAAACCGGGCCCAATTGCGGCCACCCTCGTCATGCCCGGCGAATAAGGCGTTGCGGCGGTTCATGGCCGGGCTGCGGATCGCGTTTTCGACCAGGTTGGAATCGATGTCGACGCAGCCGTCATCGAGGAAGAGCCGGAAGCCATCCTGGCGTTTGAGCATATAGGCCATAGCCTGACCGAGGTCGGACTTGCGCGAGACGCGCGCGGCTTGGGCGGACAGCCAGGTGAAGAACTCATCCACCAATGGGCGGGACAGGTGTTGGCGGACATCCCGGCGATATTCGGGATCACGGCCTCGGATGCCGTCTTCAATCTTGTAAAGAGCGGCGATGCGTAACAACGCCTCGTCGACGATGGGCGACCCCTTCTTCGGCCTGGCCTTGATCAGTTTTCTGCGGCCATGCGCCCAGCAGAAGGCCAGCTTCAACGGATCGCCGCCCGTACGGTCCGGCGTGGCGAGGTGCGAGTAGCCACCATAGGCATCGACCTGGATCGTGCCGTTGAAGCCGTCGAGGATTTCTGCGGCATATTCGCCTTTACGCCCAGGCCGGTAGTGGAAGACCACGCCAGTCGGCGCAGAGCCGTTCCAGCCGCGATCGTCGCGCAGAACCGCCCAGAGATAGCCAGTTTTGGTCTTGCCGCCTCCCGGATCCAACACCGGGGCCGTGGTCTCGTCGACATAGAGCCTTGAGCTGCCCTGTTTCAGGATCATGGCCATGTGGTCTACCACCGGCGCGATCGCAGCACCCGTCCGGCCCATCCAATCTGCCAGGACCGTGCGGTCGATCGGCACTCCGTGCCGGGCCATGACTGTCGCCTGACGGTTGAGCGGCATATGTTCGGAATGCTTGGACACGGCGATCTGCGCCAACAGGGCTTCGGTCGGCCAGCTACCTTCCAGCAAATGCGCCGGCGCTCTGGCCTGAACCACGCCCGTGCGGCCCTTGGGACACGCGTATTTCGGGCGGATCGTGACAATCACCTGATAGCAAGCCGGAATTTGATCGAGCCGTTCCGTCCGATCTTCGCCGATCCGAACCATGTTGCCGCAACCACAGGGGCAAGCGATGCTGTCGGGCTCGATCACCCGCTCGACCCGCGGCAGGTGCTCAGGCAGCGCGCGCGTCTTGCGCTGTTTGCGAGGGACGTCCTTGCCGATATCGGGTCCGCTCGCCGCGATCTTTTTCTCGACGACGGCGATCTGGGCCTGTGTTTCGGCAATCGCCGTCTCCAGGTCCTCCAGCGCCAGTTCCATCTGCGTTGGATCCAGCTTTTCCGATTTCGGCCCGAACTTCGTACGCCGGTAGTCCTGAACCTGGCCCTCAAGCTTCTCGATCAGTTCCTTTAGCTCGGTGATGAAGGCGTCCTTTTCGGCCACCACCGCCTGCTCATGCTGACGTGCTGCACGCTCGACCGACAGCTCGAACTGCACCGCCGCAAAGGCGTTCAATACCTCGACGGGAAGGTCCGGGAACTGGCTGAGATCGATCGGCTGCGACATGCAGCTTCATAGCAAATCGAAGCAGAAAAGCCTAACAAAACAACGCCAAAACCGAACCGGTGAGTCATCCTGCCGCAGTTGGCGGTGCCACCCGCCGCGCCATCACTCGTCGCCAATCGAGCCCTTCGAACAACGCTTCAAACTGCGCACGTGACAGCCGCATCGTTCCATCCTGCACCTTGGGCCATGCAAAGCTGCCCTGTTCCAAGATTTTGTACCTCATCTGAGAATGCAGCCCCGACCAGCGCAGGTCAGCAGTTAGTGCGGGTCATGCACCCGTTTCATCCCCTTTATGGACAACAGCTTCCTTGCGTCGGCGAGCGAGCTAACTCGCAGGGCAAACGTTTGCTGTTGCAGACCGAGGATGCCACCGTTTGGTCCGTTCCCCCGCAATGGACTGACCTTGTGAGCCCAGATCCTGAAGTTGTCATGGGTAACGGACGGCCGCTCTTGCGGGTCGCCGACTTAATGGAATTGGCCGCCTTGGTGGAGCGCCTTTCCAGAGCACGATGATGTGCAGGAGTTGTAAAGACAAATATGCCGCACATGTAAAGCTGATTATGCCGCATAGGTACTATTTTGATGGAATTATCACCGCAATTACAAGGGATGCATGATGGTAAACCATGAGGATTGCCTTGACGAGACAGCAAACTGCGTCATAATTAACATTACGATTACGTCGCTTCATGTCCTCGGAGCCATCGATGTCTGCGAAGTACGACAGCAAGCGCACAAAGACCGCTGTCCTCATCGAAGAGGGCACGTTCAATCCAACCCCCGAGAAGGTGCGCGATCCAAAGTTTCGGGGCAGCGAGTTCTTCGATCCGCACGACGCCGTGCAGATCAAATACGAGATGCTGCGTCGCGTCTCCATCGACAAGGTGTCGGTGACGGAGGCCTCCGACGAATATGGTGTTTCCAGGCCAACCTACTACCAGGCCAAGGTGAACTTCGACATGGCCGGGATTGCCGGACTGGTGCCGACAAAGCCGGGCCCCCGCGGTCCCCACAAGATCGACGACAAAGTCCTGGCATTTCTGCAGGCGCAGCTCGCCCCAGGAGAACCCGTTCGCGCCCGGGAACTGGCCAAGCTGCTCCGCCAGGAACTCGATATCGAGCTTCATCCCAGATCGATCGAGCGGGTTCTAAAAAAAAGCGGCACGTAAACATTGCCGCGACGGCGGCATGCCCGATCCAACCGTCGACCATCGCGTCCCAGTACGAGGTATTGCGCAAGGCTGCCCTCGGCGCAGCGCTGCCGCTTATGGCCCGTAGCGGCCTGATGCTCTTTCTGCGCCGGGGCATGTGGGGATGGGTACAGGCGCTGGCCGCAACAGCAACCACCCCGCGAGAGCAGAATTACCCATCGTCAATTGCTTGTCCGCTGCACGGCGGACACAGCGCCGTCGTTCACGTCCTTGCGACAATCGCCATGAGCACCAACGATCGGAGGTCACCATGAATGTACATCTCAAAGTCCAGTCTCATCACCTCGAACGCGGCGCCTACCTGTACATCCGCCAGTCTTCCATGCGGCAAGTCGTTGAGAACGTCGAGAGCGCCAGGCGGCAATATGCGCTTCGGGGACGCGCTGTCGCCCTCGGCTGGCGCGACGAGCAGATTATCGTCATCGACAACGATCAAGGAGAGTCCGGTGCATCGGCGGCGTGGCGCGAGGGGTTTCAGCGGCTGGTCAGCGATGTCGGCATGGGGCATGCCGGGATCGTAATGGGCCTGGAGGTCTCCCGTCTGGCGCGCAACAATGCCGACTGGCAGCGTCTGCTGGAGATCTGCGCCCTTGCCGACACCCTGATCCTCGACGAGGACGGCGTCTATGATCCGGCAAGCTTCAACGACCGGCTTCTGCTCGGTCTCAAGGGAACAATGAGTGAAGCCGAACTGCATGTGATCAAGGCAAGGCTGCGCGGCGGCATCCTCAACAAGGCGCGGCGCGGCGAGTTCCGCTGCCCCCTGCCAACCGGGCTGGTCTATGACCATTCCGGCAATGTGGCGCTTGAGCCGGACATGCAAATCAGATCGACGATCGTCCATTTCTTCGAGACGTTCTCTCGCGTCGGATCCGCCTCCCAGACCGTCAAGGCCTTTCGTCAGGAAGGCATTCTCTTTCCCTCACGCCTGCACAACAGCCAGACGGTTTTCCGGCCGCTGACGACTTCGACGGCGATGCGTGTGCTGCACAATCCACGTTACGCCGGAGCCTATGCCTATGGCCGCCGCCGCTATCGACGCACCATTGATGGCAAGAGGATTGTGCGTGAACAAGATAATGATGATTGGACGGCATGTATTCCAGATGCCCATCCCGGCTACATCAGTTGGGAGCAGCATCAGGAGAACCTGAGGATTCTGAAGTCAAACATCTGCCATAAATGGAACGCGGCGGTCGCATCACCGCCGCGGGAAGGCCCGGCGCTGCTGCAGGGGCGCGCCGTGTGTGGGCAATGCGGCAGGCATTTTCGCATGCGCTACGCTGCCCGACGCGGCCGGCAGGAAGCCTGGTACGTTTGTGATCGCGCCCGTAGCGATCGCGGTGAACCCTTGTGCCAGGCGATCGCTGCACCTCCCGTCGACGAAGCCATCGGTATGCTGATCGCAGAGCAGATGACGCCGGCAGCCATCGAACTGGCGATTGAAGTCCGCAAAGAGATCGAAGCGCGACATGAAGAGGCGGATCGGCTGCGCTGTCGCGCGATCGAGCGCGCCCAAACGGAAGCCGATCTCGCCCAGCGCCGTTTCATGCTCGTCGATCCCAATAACCGCCTCGTCGCCGACACGCTCGAAGGCGAATGGAACGAGAAGCTCCGCATCTTGGCCAATGCCCGCGAAGAGCGCGAGCGCGCCCGGGAGCACGATCAATTCATCCTCGATAAAGCCGTCCACGAGCGGTTGGTCGCAATGACGGCGGACTTCAAAAAACTCTGGACCAATCCAGAGACCCCGAACCGCGAACGAAAGCGCCTGCTTGCCCACATCATTGAGGACGTCACCCTCCTCAAACTACCGAAGAGAGGCACAACCAAGGCTCATATTCGCTTCAAGGGCGGTAAAACCCAGACGCTCGTCACCATGAGCCCAAAATCTCCCAGCCAGCAGATCAAGACGAACCCCGACATCATCGAACTGATCGATAACCTCCTCGACAATCATATTTTTTCCGAGATAGCAGAGATGCTCAACGATCAGGGATATCGTCCGGGCTCGGTGACGCGCCGTGACCAGCGTAATGCACGCTTCACAACCAAACGCGTCACCTATCTCGTTCGCGAATACAAGCTGAGATCACGCTATGACCGGCTCCGGGATCGTGGGATGTTGACAAAAAAGGAGGCGGCTGCACACCTCAATATCCATGAACATACTCTCGCCAGATGGGCTGAACACGGCCTCGTCACCAGCCATGCCTACAACGGGCACTACTACCTGTACGAGCTTCCGAAGACAGATTTACCGCAAAAGCAATGCAGTCGATGGAACCAGCTCGTCGATCGCGTCGCCGCTCGTAAGTAAAATGCCAGCCAAGCCAAAACCTTCAACTGAATGCGAAAGAGAGATGCAGTATGAATGCAGATCGTTGTAGGTCAGCACCATTCCGGTGCCATCCCATACCAGGAATTTTAAACGATCCCCGCGCTTCGACCGGAAGACCACGGTGACCCCGGAATGCGGATCAAGCTTCAACTCGGTCTGCACCATCAATGCCAGCGCCTGATGGCCACAGCGGAAGTCCACCGGCCGCGTCGCGATCAGGATCGGTAAGCGTTGGCCCGCGACGATCATGCTGTCCCTCGCATCGCGAGCACCAAGGCCGCAACCCGATCAACCGGCACATCGCCGGGAACCCTCACCACGAGGTCTGCGCCTATTTCTACTGTCATAATCCCTGAAGTGATCTCGACCAGCTCCGGAACCGGCGATGCATCGGCAGCCTCCTTCGGTTCCGTTGCGATCGCCACCGGCACAAAGGCAGGTTCGATAGACCCGTCCTCAATGGCTGGCATCAGTTCGGCAGGCAGCGCCAGAAGACCCTGACGTGCTTGTCGTCGCCAGCAAGAAAGCTGATGCGCAACGAGATCATGACGACGCGCAACGTCAGCGACCCTAACTCCAGGCTGAAGGCTCTCCGCAACAATCCGCGCCTTCACAGCATTGGGCCATCGTCGGTTTCCACGACGAGGCTCGACAATTTCACAGCGCCCAACAAATCCCTCACCATCTGCCATGCCAAATCTCCAGCTCTTGCCGAAAACCTTGTGGCAGATACCTCAATGCTCAGAAACACACGGAATCAATGGGATGTAGGCGGCGCATACTGATGAACAAATCCGGCCTCATCTTCATCGTGCTGCTGTGCATCCTCGTTGGGATCGTACTTAGCCTCATGGCGTTCAAAGAGGATTTCGGATCAGAGACAGCCCCGACACCACCAATCACCCGCTGAACTGGAAACAGTCGAGCCGCCATATTCCATAGGCGGCAATCATCGGGTGTCCGCTCCTTAGCGCTTGTCGTAACTGTTGAGGCTATGCCTCGAAAATCTGATAGTTCGAGCAGACACTTCGAGATATTTCATCCTCGGTCGCCCATTCGGCATCGGAATCGTTGAGTAGCGTTAGAAACCCGCTCTTGCCCTGGATTTCTTCTGGCGATCGATAACCCTGCTCGCACTCCTCGCAGTGTCCGTAGACATCTCCGGTTTCGCTCTCGCGAAAGAGAAAGAGCCGGCCGTTATGACACCTCGGGCATTTGCCTGCGTGAAATTGCGTGCTCACTCACGTCGCCGGCGCGGAAAAAGGCGACCGAAGCCGCTAATTTCATTGGTGCCCCACCAGCTTGTTTACCGTCTGGCGGGGGCCGGAGCTATAGTCGCTCCGACTCTTGCTCTATTGCCGACTAAGCGGCTATCTGATTGCAGACCCGGGAATTGATCCCGGTTCTTCGCACGCGGCTTACCATTTGCCCTGCCTGCGGAAATTGTTACCGGATTCATCCACCTCTCCGGCGGGAGGAAAAGGTCTCGCCACTACCAATGGCGCTGAATATGAAATGGAAAAAGGGCGGTCAGTGCCGCCCTTGTTTTGCTATGCAGCCTTGGAACGCGCCGAGGTCTTGTTAATCGATGTGACCGCCAAGTTGGTGAGCTTGTTGTTCGTCGCTTTCTCCTGGTCGAGGATCTCGCTAAGAAGCTTGTGCGCCTCATCATGGCCGAGGTCCTTGGCCCATTCACGAAGCGAGCCATAGCGGGCGATCTCGTAGTGCTCGACAGCTTGGCAAGCGGCTAGAAGTCCCGCGTCCAGCGCGGTCCCTTCCGCCTCTTTCATCAAACCGTCGGCCTCCTTGATGAGACCCTCGATGGCGTCGCATTTTTCGCCGGATGCCGTCTTGCCGATTGACTTGAAGACCTGCTCCAACTTCTTGATCTGCTCTTTCGTTTCCGAAAGATGCTCCTCGGCCGCCTTCTTGAGTTCCGCGCTATTCGCGGCCTTTGCGACCTTTGGAAGCGCCCTAGTGATGGCGTTCTCAGCGAAATAAACATCCTGCAGCGTATGTTCGAAAATATCAGCCAGCGATTTCATCAATTCTCTCCTTGGCAAATGAATGCAGGGGAGAAAGCTTCCTGCGGCGGAATCGTTCCAGTTCGTGTGTCTAAAATACCGGACACGCGGACGACGGGCCGCAAGGGGTCCGCACGAATATCAAGGAAACGGAAGAGCTCGTCTTTATGCAAGAAAAAAGGCCGGGGCGAAACCGCACCGACCTTCCTCATCATCGCTTACCAACCAGTGCCAGTACATCCGTGGTCAAAAGTCTAAAGCGATGAGGCATTTGCGAGCGGCGAAACTTTCAGCGCTCATAACCAATGCCGATGGCGGGTATATAGGGGGCCAATGTGTTCCAAACAAGTTCGTAACCATTTCGGGGTGTCAGGTACCGTTGAACCGTGGAAATACGACACCTGCCGTATGTCACTGGTTCGTCCATAGTCCTGTGCCAAGACTCCCGCATCCTTGGCGGGTGGTTCGAACCTAGAAGACTACCAATGAAGTTCATTATCGCCGGGGTGGCATCGCTCGCGGCGAGAAAGCAACCTACCAGATCGAACTGGCAGCTGGCCCCCAACGAAGCCGCGGCTTTACCTCCGAGGATAACTCAAGTGGACAGAATAGAAGCGGAAGACCACGTACAGCAAGTGAATGGGAAAGGGCGTCGGCCGCCCTGAGGATCTGTCTTCGAATTCTTGCGCAGAATCTGACGCGCAAGCCGTGAGACCTGCGGTCAAACTCGACCTCAGCGTCGACCTCGGCCGCCCTTACCTTGAGGATATCCATGATATCGATCGCAAGAGGGCGACCATCGACGGCTTTGATGCCAGCGACACCAGGCGTCGCCTCGAGTAAAGCGACCAGCGCCCTTGCAACGGGGCAGCGCATACCCGGCGAAAAGACGGGCGTCACGGCTCCCCTTGCCGTAGGGCGGTTGGTGATGACGGCGTCCGAAATCGCCCAAGACCCATAAGGCTTCAGGAAGTCGAAAATCTCGTCATGCTGGCGACCGTAGGGCTATGTCAGACGTGTTCACCACCCGGCTTGCTCTGCCAGAACATCGGCCATGAGGTGGTTTCCTGCCGCCGGAAAACGTCGAGACCATCCACAGGGAAGCGCTCGAGAAGCTCGGTGCCCCATGGTTCCGTCTGGTAGAGATCGTTCTCGACCCGGGCGTAGTTGGATGCAATTACCGTCACGCTTCGTCTCCCTCGCGGAACAAAAACGGCGCGGGATCAGTTGGCCTCCGAAAGGAGTCCACCATGAGCACGATACCTACGGAACCGATCCCGAAGCCCCCTCCAGAGCTGCCGCCAGGCCTGCCGCCGGACCTGCCTCAGCCACCGATTGAGGAACCCGAGCCTGACGTCCTTCCCGACGAGATTCCCAACCCGAATCCGGATGAAAATGACAAGCCGCCAAAGCACCTGAAATAGCATCGTCATGCAGCCGCCCTCGCCTTGAAGATGCTGCTGACAGCGTCGAGCATGGCGATGTCCCGCATCTTGTTTTCTATCTCAGCGTCGGGGCGCGGGAACTTGGAGCGCGAGCCTGGTCATCCAACCAGTGAACTTCTGGCGCTTTTGTGCTTCGGCCTATTCAATGAGTTCGGCGTAGGTGATTTTCATGCGGCGCCCTTCTGCACTGCCAGGTACCGCGCAATGCGCGGGGACCAGCGCGCACGCGACCGGGGGCGACACGGAGTTGCCGACGCAGGACACCTGCACGGATTTGGAAAACAAGCGCCAGACCGACCCCAAGCCATCTTCCTGATAGTCATGAGCACCGGCGAGAACGCAATCCGGTGGGAAGGCCCCTCCCGCGGCTTCAGCATCCGCATGGCGATATCGACGATGACGAAGAACGCCAGAGACCTCGACCGTGACGAACTCGCGATCGTCCCGAAAGCCCGTGTGCCCCGCATGAAATTGGCGACCTCGCGAGCCCGCTCAGCCTACCGTAGCGTGAACGGCGGCGCAGTGACGGTCGCCTCGACATGACCATCACGGTCCTTCGTGATGGTTCGCGTCGGTTCCGTTTCCGGCTGGCAGTCACCCGTGCCGTAGTGGGCCTGCATGTACGGCGTCACCGTCTGGGCGTCGACGAGCTTCGTGAGGTTTACTTGGTGGCCGTCTTCCTGCTCGCTCAAGCAAATTGAGTCAACGGGTCCGATGATGACATGTGGCGCGACGTGCCCGACGATGCCTATCGGCGCGGCTGGATAAGATCGAAGGCGAGTCGTTAAATTAGCCAAGCCTTGCAGAAAGAAATGACCGCCCTAACATCTTCTGCAGGAGGAAACGCCATGCCGAAAATCGCCGGGCCTAGACATCCGAAATCTCACCCCGATCGTGACCTGCAATGCCAGGAGGCGATCACTGATGAATTCCAGTTTTTGATCGAAAGGATCGAGGCAGCAGGATGGTCGCCCGAAGAGGCCTCATCAGCGTTGATCGAACTGGCCGAAAACCACTATCTCTCGATCAATGCTGAGGCAGAAATGTTTGAGCTTGGCGCCGGCGTCGTGCTGATAGCCCCAAAGCCGCATTGATTGGGTGGAGGCTATCAAAATGCCCGGCACCACATGGCGAAAAGGCGACATGCCGGAGGATGGATCCGTAATCTTTGTCCGCGTCGTGCGTCCCTATCGGTTCAAAATCCACAAATCGAATAGCGAGGGATTTCGACACGGCAAGAAGGGTCGATGGCAGCAAATGAATGAGTTTGGTGGTTGGGTAATTGCCAGCCACCTACCGGCTTCGAATGGTTGATTGAGCTCCGCGATTCAGCGCTCCCCATTTTGAGCTATGCGGAAAGCCTCCCCAAATCTGGTCGTTGACTCTCTGCCTTAATGAGAACATTTGTAGAACCGTTTACTCAGAGGGCATTGAGCATGAGCGACGAGGTTGGCGCTACCAAGAGAGCGGAAAGCAGCCTGGCCGAGCATCTGTGCGAACCTCCCTGCTGCATGAAGTGGGAGGCGTTCGGCTATGCCCACGGACGGTCGGCGCCAAACTGGTATTGCTTCGAACACAAGATCGAATGGCCACCGGCCAAGCGATCCTGACCCACGGCGCTAGGCGGGCGCCAATCTCAGACATGCGGCACAACTCGCCCCGATCGACGATCGGGCACTGAAGAATGCTATCTGGAGTTCAGCAAGTGACGGACCACGCCAAACTATCCTCATTCGTCGCCATCCATCTGGCGGTGATAGACCAATCGACCAAACGCCGCTTCGCAGGAACAGGCGTTTCGCGCCGCCGCGAACAAGACAGCGCCCGCTCAATCGCTGAGGAACTCGTCAGGCATATCCGCATCAACCACCGTATCGAGCGCGCCGGAACTACGGTCGACGATGCCGACGTTGTCGCGCTCGTCGCGGCCGAGCTTTGGAAGCTGCCTAACGCAGTAGCGAAAGACCTCGTCGCCATTGACGCCAACAGGAAAGAGGTCGCCCGTACAGCCATCGTCAATGCGCTGGTCGAAGCATTGACCCGGAGCTACGAATTCACATTCCTTCAACCCGAGTATCGGGGCATGGGGCCGTCGATCTACAAGGCGGCCAATGTTGGCCCACGTCGATAGCGCCTGCAAGGCTTGTCTGGGGGGAGGAACAATCCTCTGAGAGACGCGTTTTTTGCGGACATGCGACGTGCTGTCGAACTCTCGAGCCCCTCCCGCAGGGGCCTATTTTTTTAGCTCGAAGATCGGCCAGCTCGCGCAACGCTTTGAACGACGGATGACGGAGCTTCCCGTCGCTGCTCCATGACCGGTCCCCCTTTAACCGTTTGCAGAACGACACCTTTCTAGCAGCATGGTGGCAACACGTTCCCGACGAGGTGTGCCAGCGTGGTTTTGTCGAGAGCCGCGTAAAGGAGAAATTAGGGCTGCCCTGCTCGATGCGGCGAATATGATCCGGACGTTGCGGATTATCCTGGATGGGAAGGAATGAAGCTTCCCATGTTTGAACAAGAGTCCCCTCCGCCTGAGCTAGTTCGAAAAGGCTAAGGGCAAATCGCTCCGTTTTGAAGTAGCTTTAGCAGCTTCTAAAATTGGAGAGGATCCCGCAATGCCGAACTATATCGCATGCGCCCTAGCTATCCTCACATACTTTTCGTGCACCGCCTCCTATGCTCAGACGACCTTCCAGGTCCCAGGACACCCATTTCGCTCGACTGTGAATTGTGTTCGCGAGGCGCCAATTGGCAAGTTCGACCGCAAGTGCGACATTCCACTAACCGGCTGGCGCTGCGCCGAAGGTCTGTGGCTGCCGATTGTCCAGAGCGGCCTCTAGGTCGCTAGAGGTCCCAGGGCGCACGCCCCTGCCCCAAGCAAAGCAGCGCTCTGGGATCACCTCGATCGGCACGGCCTGGCGGGATGGTTCGGCACAACTCTGTCGATCGTGGCACCTGGTCGACGCATGCGTTGTAAGCAGTGCAGCAACAACAACGGTAACGTGATCCGGGTGCGAAAACACCGACGGTGATTGTCGACCGCAGCGATGGAACATTGTTGTCGCACCCGAGTTATAAGAGCACCCCAACGTATCAGCTCCAAGGCCCCTCTTCCCCGGGTCTATTTTTTGAGCTCGAAGACATCAACGTTCTCGGCCAGCTCGCGCAGGCCTTTGAACGATGGATGCCGTAACTCCCCTTCGCTGGTGATCTCGGTATAGGTGATCTCGGCGACAAATGCCGGCTCACAGAAAACCGCGTTCTTGCGCTTGAGCGCGACCGGCGGCATGTCCGACAATTGCTTGCGAAGGTCGCGGGCCATTTTGTCCGTAAAGCCTGTTCCGACCCCGCATACATAGACCAGCTCGTTGCCTCGCCTCGCCGTAAGCAGCAACCGCGAAATCGCGCCGGCCACCTTCGTCGATGGCTCACATCCGACGACTACAAAGCCGTCGCTCTGGATGCACTTCAGCTTTACCCAATCGCCGCAGGCACCTTGATCGAGAACCGTGGGCGGGTACTTTAGCCAGAGCCATAAGGCACGCACGCCGAACAGATTCACGATACATTAGCAATCGGAACAATGCCCTACCGCACGCGTTTTTAAATGCATAAGCGTTGGTGTATTGTGGAGGCAACCCAACGTGGGCTCCGGACGGTCTGGCTACTCTCCAACCCAAAGACCGTCTGGATCTCCCTCCACGAGTCCAGTGTAATCCCCCCAGCAACGGCGCATACTCTATGCGGGGCAAACGTCGGCCCTGTTCTCCCCTGGGCCGGCTAGGATTAGGGCTATGGGTAAAGCGGTTGGATCTCGCACAGGGATTGTAACGCCTGACGACTTCAAGCAGATCGAATGTGTCTTCCGGGAAATGGTTCAGGAAAGGCACCTCGCCTTTGATAGCGATGAAGCCGTTACGCTCGCGGCGCACCTGATCAGCCTTTTTCAAAGCGGCATCCACGACCACGATGCGCTCAAACAAATGGCTGGTTAATTGGGAGGGTGGCTGCCTGACCCGGCGGGACAACTGGAAAAGAGCGGCCTTCTTTTAGGGCTCTGCGGGAAGACCGCTAGCAATCTCAGCAACGACTAAATATCGAACTAAATCTAATGATTGGCGAGAACAATTCGCATTTAAGGAAAGGGGCGGCTAAGGGGTCGTCTCGTTTCCGCTGTCGTTCCCGCGGCGCCTTTTATAAGCGCCGCATCTCTGTGGGCTCTGAGCCGGATTCCCCGCTACCAGCAGCAGTTCGACGCACGCAAATCTCAACTTTTGCTCACTTGGAGCCAATTAAAGATTTCGCTATCTTTCTCTCGTCGGTGAAGGCGGTAGCTCAAGAAGGGAGGTCTAAATGGCTATTCACTTTGACCAGTCAGGTTTTGAACTCGCACCCGAACAGCTCGATACACTTCAAAGGATATTCGATCGCATTTGCTTCGAAACGAGGATCCCGCGCCAAGACATCCGCGCTGGCCGCCTCGCAAAATTCCTGATGGATGAATTTAGGTTCGGCAATACGGATGAGTTGGCGTTAACAGAGTGCGGTCGCTGGTTCTGTAGGCGGGCGAGCCCAACACGTCGAATTCAGAGCGAACAGCAACCGACCAGTATGCTGCACTAGGCGATGTGTTGCTCAACACCGCAGAGTGACGCGCTGCCCCACTCTCGGCCCTCGACTGGGATCACACTACGCCAGGCATACTCCGGTCAGCGTGGCCGCGCAACGGCCACGCCGTCATCGAGATGCCCCAGAGACAGCTGAAAATATTCCGGATCCGAGGCCCGATCCGATATGCATGTGCTCGTTAATTCAGCGCCGGCGTCGGTCCCCAGACCTCGCGATAGAATCGGAAGTCGGCACGTTCATGTCCGTGCTGCGAGCAGCAGGCGACGGGACTTATCGAGACCAAACATGTCGCCATAGCGATCGAGCGCGACCATGACGGAGGTGAAGTTGCTTGCATTGACCGCCCTTTCGCGGCCGAGCGAATTTTCTGCACAGATATGGCGCCATTCGGATTCCTTTTTATTGGATGCTGGCCATTTTCCGACCAGGCTTGCACCGTGAACCACTCAAAAACGGGGGAAACTCATGGCTCCAGGACGGCGCCCTACTGAGGAGAAATGGTCGAACTGCATGAATCGCCGTGGCTCTCATCGCCTCGGGCGCGCCCGCGCAGGCGGACACGACGGTGTGCTTGGGAAATGTGTGTCACTTCCAGGAACGGCACCAACCATGAAAGGTCTCTGAGCGACATCAATGAAGAAGCGAGAAAGGAATCGCTTGAGAACATTCGAGACCATTGATTGTTGTGGGGCAGACGATGCCTCCACTTGCCTGAGAGCAAAACTCACGCTGCAGCGCCTTTTCTACTAAACGCATGCTCCTTGATGCCTTCCCGCCGCTAGACGAGCGCGAGGCCCGCCGCATTGATGCGCCGGCTCATGTTGCTCCTCTCGGCGCGATACGCGTTGAGTCTAAGGTATGTGGATGACGCTTTAGCCCCGTTGGAAATAGACTAACAACGCTTGACAAAGCACGGCATTGGCCGTTCAACTCGGTTCATTCACCAGGGGAGTCCCGACAAGGGGCTGAGATATTGCTGGGCGGATCGGCTCTTTCGACCGCAGCGCAATGACCCGTTGAACCTGATCCAGTTCATGCTGGCGTAGGGACGGTGGGAACGACGGCAGTTGCGACAGCTCCTTTGCGATCGCGTGGACGTGTCTCTATCTTTCCAGCGCCAAGATCTGGGTCTCCAAACGTCAAGGTTGGAGCCGACCAATGGTTTTTTCAGATGTCGTACACGAGCCAAACCGCGGACATAGACGGCAACATCGACGCCCGTTAGCGGTGCGGCGCATGGATGAATGGCCCTACAGCTCCGGCCAGGTAACAGCTCGAACGGCTGCCAAATGAGGCAGGTGCTGATCAACGGAGCGGGTGTCATCGGCCTTGTCACCGCATACGAACTGGCGCGACGCGGCATTGAGGTCGACGTCTTCGAACGTTCAAAACGGATTGGCGCCGGCGCATCCTGGTTTGCGGGCGGCATGCTGGCGCCCTGGTGTGAGCGCGAAAGTGCCGACGAGAAAGTCGAACGCGTCGGCGCGACAGCCATCGAGTGGTGGAAGACGGCGCTGCCCGACAAGGTCGTGCAAGAGGGGACACTTGTCGTCGCCGCCGCGCGCGATACACGCGAGCTCGATCGCTTCGCGGCGCGAACCAAAGGGCACAGATGGCTTGATGCAGACCAGATAGCCGAACTGGAACCCGATCTCGCCGGCCGTTTTTCTCGTGCACTCCACTTCCCGAGGGAAGCGCATCTCGATCCGAGAGAGGCGCTGCCTTCACTCCATGACACATTAATGGCCATGGGGGTGCGTTTTCATTTCGGCCAGGCGACCGATGCCACCGTCGATCGCCGTGTCGATTCGCATATTGACTGCACAGGCCCTGCCAGGCTCCCGGATGACGCGGCACTGCGGGGCGTGCGTGGCGAGATGCTCTATCTGCGCACCGGCGACATTCAACTGTCGCGTCCAGTGCGCTTCCTGCATCCTCGACACCCCATCTATGTCGTTCCACGCCGCCAGGGCGTCTTCATGGTCGGGGCAACAATGATAGAGAGCGAATTGTCCGGTCCTATCACTGCACGGTCGCTGATGGAGCTCTTAAACGCAGCCTACGCCCTGCACCCGGCCTTCGGCGAAGCGCAGATCACCGAAACCGGAACTGGCATTCGCCCCGCCTACCCCGACAATCTGCCAAGGATCACGAAAAGCGGTTCGATCTATTCCGTGAACGGTATGTATCGGCATGGTTTCCTGCTCTCGCCGGCTCTTGCGCACGACGTTGCCGAACTTCTGCTCAACCCGGACCACAGATCGGAGTTCTATGATGAACCTTAACGTCAATGGCGAAGAGCACGAGGTCGCCTGCTCGACGCTCGCCGAACTGATGGCTGCACTCGACTATGAAGGAAGCTGGCTGGCGACCGCTGTCAACGGCGAACTCGTTCACGCGGCCGACCGCGATCGATGGCGCTTAGGCGATCATGATCGCATCGAAATTCTCTCGCCGATGAAAGGTGGCTGAACATGCTGCAAGTCTACGACACGGAAATCACCTCTCGACTGCTTCTGGGAACAGCGGGCTATCCATCTCCAGCCGTGCTTTCGGACGCCGTGCGGGCTTCAGGGACACAAATCATCACGGTCTCGTTGAGGAGAGAGACGGCCGGCGGCAAAGCGGGAGGTGCGTTTTTCGAACTGATCCGCGAGCTCGGGACGAAAATACTGCCGAACACCGCCGGCTGCCACACCACCAAGGAGGCGGTGCTCACTGCCAAGATGGCGCGCGAGGTTTTCAAGACGAACTGGATCAAGCTCGAAGTGATCGGCAATCACGACACATTGCAGCCGGATGTGTTCTCGCTGGTCGAAGCCGCACGGATCCTTTCGAACGAAGGCTTCGAGGTCTTTCCCTATACAACCGACGATCTGGTTGTCGCCGAGCGCCTGCTGGAAGCTGGCTGCCGCGTGTTGATGCCCTGGTGCGCTCCGATCGGCAGTGCCATGGGGCCGCAAAATCCGTCCGCCTTGCGGTCGATGCGCGCGCATTTCCCGGACGTGCCTCTGATTGTCGATGCGGGCATCGGCCGCCCTTCGCATGCAACGACAGTGATGGAGCTCGGTTTCGATGCCGTGCTCCTGAATACCGCGGTGGCCGGCGCGGGAAATCCGGCCGTGATGGCATCGGGTTTT
The DNA here is from genome assembly GCF_003024455.1 of Ensifer sp. NM-2. Classification (NCBI taxonomy): domain Bacteria; kingdom Pseudomonadati; phylum Pseudomonadota; class Alphaproteobacteria; order Hyphomicrobiales; family Rhizobiaceae; genus Ensifer; species Ensifer sp. NM-2. The sequence goes on along the minus strand of NZ_PVZR01000016.1, from coordinate 40,206 downwards.
GCCAAGGCGATCGAGGCCGGTCGGCTGGCTTTTGAAGCCGGCATGCTCGAACCGCGAGACCTGGCAGTCCCCTCCACCCCGGTGATCGGAAAGGCAGTCTTCTCATGAAGCTCGATCCCTTCTACCTCATTGTCGACAGCGCGAATTGGGTCGAACGCCTCGTTCCAATTGGAGTGAGGCTGGTCCAGCTTCGCATCAAGGAAAGACCCGATAGCGAGGTTCGTAGCGATATCCGCATCGCCAGAACCATATGCGACAGACACGGCTGCCAACTTGTCGTCAACGACCATTGGCGCATGGCGATCGACGAAGGCTGCGATTTCGTTCATCTCGGTCAGGAAGATCTGGCGCAAGCTGACGTGGCCGCCATTCGTCGGGCCGGACTGAAGCTCGGCATCAGCACACATGACGAGGCCGAACTCGATATGGCGCTGTCAGTCGCGCCCGACTATGTCGCGCTGGGCCCGGTCTATCCGACCATTCTCAAGAAGATGAAGTGGGAGCCGCAGGGGCTTGCCCGCCTCACCACTTGGAAGAAGAAAATCGGATCGACCCCGCTGGTTGCGATCGGTGGACTGAACCTTGAACGTATCGATGGCGTTCTCACACATGGCGCGGAGTGTGCCGCGGTCGTGACCGACATTACACGTAGCCAGGATCCCGAGGGCAGAACAAGGCAATGGATCGCTGCGACGTCACGGTGGCGCATTGCGCCAGCTTGAACGAGATCTTCGTTTCCCAGCCGGCGACCACGGCCGAGCACCGTCCCCAGATGAGCCTCACCCTCAGAAAAGCCGCAACAACGGAAAATCGGCCGAATATAGATGCCTAGAAGAGCCTCGCGAGGCTAACGTGTGACGGCGTAGTCACCGACGATCCTTGTTTCGCAAGGATCGTCAAGGTATATAGAAACCTGAAGGTGCTGTGGTCGAGGAAGATGTCTATTGTTGCAGTAAAGGTTTTGTCGACTGTCAACGCCCCTTATGGGACGAAGCTTTCGGCTGAGCAATTGGCATCCAAGATTTCCGATCCTGCCAGCGCAGTCAATTTCGATGCGTCGGCGTTCTCCTTTTTTTCCGAGGTAGACGAGAACCTTCAGATCTCGTTCCTTGGCGAAATGCACGTTGATCCGGCGATCGCTTCCGACTTAGCACGGAAGTTCTCGGCACTTGCCGGTTACCCGCTACCTTTGGCGCGGGCGGCATAATTGGTCGAACACCCAGCCAGCAGATGGGGGGACCTGTTTGATCACGCTGGCTGCATTATCGATCAGGCAAGCTCCCAACTCACATTGATCGACAATTGGACTTTTAGAGGCGGTACCGCCCTGATGCTCCAGATCGATCATCGCGAGAGCTTTGATGTCGACATCTTCATCGATGATCCGCAGCTTCTGAACCCGAAGACACAGGGCTACGCGCTCGACATCAACCCTGACGGCTATCAGTCCGATGGATCAAGAACATTGAAGATCGTCTTCGAGAATGTTGGCGAAATCGACTTTATCTGCGCGCCCAGCCTGACTGATAACCCCACGGTGAAAGCGGAGGTGCGCGGTCGCGACGTCCTGCTTGAGACCCCTGGCGAAATCATCGCAAAGAAAATATTTTACCGCGGGCCACGATGCAGCCCCGCGACATGTTCGACATCGCCTGCGTCGTGAAGACTCACGGTGTCGAGTATCTCAATGAGGCCCTTACGCCCTTCGGAGACAAATGCGAGAAGGCTCTAAAAGTCGCTCGCCAGATGAACCCGCAGTTCGCGGAGACCATCATGACAAGACTTTTGTACCGTGAAGGCTTTTCCGAGATTCCACGCCTGGGACAGGCAATGACGATCAAACTCCTGGAAGCCATCTGCGCTCATTCGACCGGCGCAAAAGTCTAGCATGAGCCCATCCAAGTCGCAGACCGCCACTTTGGGCGCTACTAAGGCTCCCGGACTGAAGCGCCATTTGCTCGCAACAACGCCATCAACACTGGTCCGAGCGAAAACTCCCCTCGCCGCGCCTTTGCCGTCAAATAGCACAGACAACCGCCGGCCGAGTTGATGTAGCCTGCCTTCTCGAGAATGCAGGCCATCGTTGCGGCGACGCTTTCCGGTCCGATCGCCTCACAAGCATCCTGATAGAAAAGACAAGTCCAAGGTCGCTTCCGATGCAGGCTTAACAGTACTGAGCCTGATGCCTTGCCGGCTGGGCATCTCTGCGAAACTGGCTCCGTGCGCGCGATGTGCCCACGCTGGTCATGCTGCACGCCCAGAAAAGGATGAGCGTACCAGGCGGCGGCCGCTATCGCGGCCAAAGCCCGTTCGCGCGCGGCTTGACCGGTTAAAAGGGTCGCCGCGGAGGTTCAGCGCAAGCGCCGGCCGCAGGCCGGGAACCGGGACCGACTACCCCCGGCAAGCCGCTCCGCACTCCCGAGGCATTTCACGCTTCGCGACCATGCGCCCACGCCCTGGCAGCCAAAACCGAGGGGCAACAATCTCGCCCAATCGCGCAGATTTGGCTGGGATTTCCACCGGCCTCGGTGAAGAGAACACGGCACGTCATGGTTAAGTGGAATACGCGTTCTATTGTCATATTTTCGTTGCATATTCATTTCATTTCGCTTCTACTACTTTTTGGTTTCGCAGCGAAGGTTGCGTAAGCTTCGATCGAGGAGGATCGATTTTGCCGGGCGTGCCAAATGCCCTGGCTTTTGAGAAATGGGAGGAATCATGTTCAGACATTTGAACTGGACCGTCGTGGTCGCGTCCGCATTTTCAGTCGGCCTTGCTTCAAACGCATTGGCCGCTACCGAGCTTTCCTGGTGGCACGCCATGACCGGCGCCAACAACGAAGTTGTCGACAAGCTGGCAAAGGAATTCAACGACAGCCAGACCGCCTACAAAGTCGTGCCCGTCTTCAAAGGAACCTACCCGGAAACGTTGAACGCCGGCATTGCCGCGTTCCGCTCCAAGCAGGCGCCCGCCATCCTGCAGGTCTTCGATGCAGGCAGCGGTGTGATGCTGGGTGCGGAAGGCGCGATCCTGCCGGTGGCAGAGGTGCTCCAGAAGGGCGGTTACGAATTCAACAAGGATCAATACCTGCCGGGCATCGTCGCTTATTATTCGAAGGCGGACGGTACGATGCTGTCCTTCCCTTATAATTCGTCGTCGCCGATCCTCTATTACAACAAGGACGCGTTTACGAAGGCCGGCCTCGATGCGGAGAACCCGCCGAAGACCTGGCCGGAGGTGTTCGACGCGGCCAAGAAGATCAAGGCGAGCGGCGCTTCGGCCTGCGGCTTCACCTCCACCTGGCTCACCTGGATCCAGACCGAAAACTTCGCAGCCTGGAACAACGTGCCTTACGGAACGAACGAGAACGGCCTTGCCGGCCCCGACGTCGAACTGAAGGTAGACGCACCGCTGTTCGTGCAGCATTTCCAGGCGATAGCCGATCTCGCAAAGGACGGTACGTTCCGTTATGGTGGCCGCACCTCGGAGGCAAAGCAGCTCTTCACATCAGGTGAATGCGCCATCCTGACGGAATCATCCGGTGGCCTCGGCGACATCATCAAGTCGGGTATCAAATACGGTATTGGCCAGTTGCCCTATTACGAGGGCAGCGGTCCGCAGAATACGATCCCGGGCGGCGCAAGCCTCTGGGTATTCGGCGGCAAATCCGACGATGAATACAAGGGCATCGCCGAGTTCTTTAATTTCCTGTCGAAGACCGAAATCCAGGCACGCCTGCATCAGGTCTCGGGCTATCTGCCCGTCACCCTTGCGGCCTATGAGGAAACCAAGAAGTCGGGATTCTATGAAAAGAACCCCGGCCGTGAAACGCCGATCCTGCAGATGATGGGCAAGGCGCCAACGGAAAACTCCAAGGGTGTGCGGCTCGTCAATCTTCCGCAGGTGAGAGACATCCTCAACGAAGAGTTCGAGGCGATGCTCGCCGGGCAGAAGGATGCGCAAGCAGCCCTGACCGAAGGTACCAAGAAGGCGAACGCCGCAATCGCGGCAGCCATCGGAAACTAACGATGCAATAGCAGGACTGCCCCGGGCGTGAACCGGGGCAGTCCATCTCCTCGCGCAAAGAAGGGGGTCGCTTTGCAGCCTGTCGTCTTTCCCAATAAAATATTGCCTTATCTCCTGCTCGCACCGCAGATCGTGCTCACGGTCATCTTCTTCTTTTGGCCGGCGAGCCAGGCGCTTTATCAATCCGTGCTTCGCGAGGATCCGTTCGGGCTCAAGTCCGGCTTCGTCGGCCTTGCCAACTTTCGCGCCGTCCTGGCAAACCCGGACTACCTGCATTCGCTGAAGGTGACAGTGGTCTTCAGCCTGGCGACGGCGTTGCTCTCGATGGCTGTCGCTCTGTTGTTGGCAACGGCGGCAGACCGTGTCGTTCGCGGCCGAAACATCTACCGCACGCTTCTGATCTGGCCCTATGCCGTTGCACCCGCAGTGGCCGGCATGCTGTGGCTCTTCATGTTCAATCCGGCGATGGGGACATTTGCCTATATCTTACGGCGCAACGGCTTTGCATGGGATCCGCTTCTGAATGGCGACCAGGCCATGGCGTTGGTGATCGTCGCGGCTGCGTGGAAGCAGATCAGCTACAATTTCCTCTTCTTCGTCGCTGGTCTGCAAGCGATCCCGAAATCGCTGATCGAGGCTGCATCGATTGATGGCGCACGCGGAGCGCGGCGTTTCTGGACGATCGTCTTCCCGCTTTTGGCACCGACCACCTTCTTCCTGCTGGTGGTCAACACCGTCTACGCCTTCTTCGACACGTTCGGCATCATCCATGCGGTCACCGGCGGCGGACCGGCGAAGGCGACGGAAACGCTCGTCTACAAGGTCTACAATGATGGCTTCGTCAATCTCGACCTCGGCAGTTCCGCCGCGCAATCGGTCATTCTCATGGTCATCGTCGTCGCACTGACGGCGTTCCAATTCCGCTTCGTCGAGAAGCGGGTTCACTACTCATGAGGCGCGCTGATGATTGAAAAACGTCCCATCGCCAATTTCATCGGCCATCTCGTGCTGATCATCGGCGTCATTATCGTCGCCTTTCCGATCTACTACACCTTCGTCGCCTCCAGCCGGACGTCGGTCGAGATCATCCGCCCGCCGATGTCCTTGACCCTCGGCGATCAACTGAGCGAGAACTATACGGAGGCGATGTCCGGCGGCGTCGAGCGCGTGGTCGGCGTCAGCCTTGAGCGGCTCTTGTTCAATTCGACCGTCGTTGCGATTGCGATCGCCGTCGGCAAAATCGTCATCTCGTTCCTCTCGGCCTTCGCGATCGTTTTCTTTCGCTTTCCGCTGAAGATGGTCTTCTTCTGGATGATCTTCATTACCTTGATGCTGCCGGTCGAGGTACGCATCCTGCCCACTTACAAGGTGATCGTCGACCTCGGGTTGATCGATACCTATGCTGGCCTGACGCTGCCTTTGATGGCTTCGGCAACGGCGACCTTTCTTTTCCGGCAGTTCTTTCTGACGATCCCGGGCGAACTGGTGGAAGCGGCGCGCATCGACAATGCCGGCCCCTTTCGCTTCATGCGTGACATCCTGCTTCCGCTTTCGAAAACCAACATCGCCGCGCTGTTCGTCATTCTCTTCATCTATGGCTGGACCCAGTATCTCTGGCCGTTGCTGGTAACGAACGACGCGAAGATGAACACCATCATCATCGGCCTGCGTCGCATGGTCGATTTCACCGACGCCTCGACACCCTGGAACTACGTGATGGTAACCGCGATCCTCGCGATCATCCCGCCAATCCTCGTCGTCGTGCTGATGCAGCGCTGGTTCGTCAAAGGTCTTGTGGAGACTGAGAAGTAATGGCTCAAATTACCCTGAACAACGTCCGCAAGATCTATGGCGGCAATATCGAGGCGATCAAGGGAGTCTCGCTGCAGATCGATGATGGCGAACTCGTCGTTCTCGTCGGCCCATCCGGATGTGGAAAGTCCACGCTTCTGCGCATGATTGCGGGTCTCGAAAGCATCAGCTCCGGCGAGATCGTCATCGGCAACAGAACAGTCAATGATCTGGAACCCGCTGAGCGGGACATTGCGATGGTGTTTCAGAACTACGCGCTCTACCCGCATATGACCGTGCATCAGAACCTTGCCTACGGGCTGAAGAACCGCAACACCCCGAAGGACGAGATCGAGCGTCGTATCGCGATTGCCGCCAAGACCCTGGAAATAGAGCAGTATCTCCACCGCAAACCACGCCAGTTGTCCGGTGGCCAGCGCCAGCGCGTGGCCATGGGGCGGGCGATCGTGCGTGAACCAGCCGCGTTCTTGTTCGACGAGCCACTGTCCAATCTCGACGCCAAGTTGAGAGGGCAGATGCGGATCGAAATCAAGCGCTTGCAGCGGTCTCTTGGCACGACCAGCGTTTACGTCACGCATGACCAGATGGAGGCGATGACGCTTGCCGACAAGCTGGTCGTGGTCAATGGCGGACAGATCGAGCAGGTCGGATCTCCGATCGAACTCTACGAAAAACCGGCAACGACGTTTGTCGCAACCTTCATCGGTTCACCGTCGATGAACCTGCTCAAACATGCTGAAACTCTTGAAGGCTGGTCGATCTCACCAACTGTGACCAAACCAGCAGGCGCACTCACGATCGGCATCCGACCGGAAGACCTCGCAGTCTGTGAACCCACCGCGGCGGACTTTGATTTCACCGCCAAGGTCCGCATCGACAGCATCGAACTCGTTGGAGCGGAGAGTTACGTGCATGGCAAATTCGCCAATGGCCAGGATCTTGTGTTCCGAGTCCCAGGACGATCGGTGAGGCAGATCGACGATCATGTCACCGTCGGCGCGCTGGCCAAGGACCTGCATGTGTTTGATGATAGGGGCAAGCGCGTGTCCTAAAAACACGGGCTTTGCGGCTTCCCAACCTCGCCAAAATCAATCAGCCTTGCCTCGGCGTCGGAATGGAGCGATCGTTCCGCGTGTCTTGCATCTCAGGCGATGATTTTCTAGATCAACAGGAACAGATAATTAGCTGATATTACTCGTTATTCCACCATTCCAAATGAGCTTTCTGTCTATACGTTAGGTGTTTCGAGGTCGGTGCGGCGCAAGCTTTCCACGAGATCAATGAGTGCGTCGGTCCGGCCCATTAGGCACATCAAGCCCTCTTCGGCAATTTGATATCTGCCGGGAATATCTCGCTTTTACATAGGCTTCCTTGACGATATTAAACCAAGAAGCGAATGCTGCTGATCGTGTAGCCGGATCTCAGCCAGTCCGCGATGCTGCTCTTTGGCACGACCACGCAGGAATTTCAGATTGTGGGATGCCGGACTGTAGCGGCATCACGATGCGCGATGGGCCTCTCGATCGTCGCCTCCGACGGCCAGCCAGCGACCGAAAAAAAAGTAACTTTGGTGTCCAAGGACCATGTCGAACGGTCGAGAGTGACCCAGTCTTTGCGCCTGCGCAATGAGAAGCGTCGGCGCCGGCGGCATGATGGGGACAGTAGATTGGAGATCGTGATATCCGAACAGGTAGTCGAGCTTGAGACTTCAACGTGCTGGATGGCACCCAGGGAGTTCGAACGCTTGCGGCCGAGGCGACGACCGCCACCAGGATGGTGTGGCATTCTTAAGGTGATAGGAGGTGGAGTTGAACGCAACGTCGCGCCCGCTTGGCGCTGCAGATATCATGCGCCTGGAAACGCTCCACCGCGAACTGCTCACGATTTGCCTTCGGCTCGAGGAGGTTGCCGCGGACATCGAGATGAGCGCGAGCGAACCAGTTCGTGAGCTTGCGCAGTCGATCCCAGCAATTTTGAAGGAGGTTCATGACCTCGAAGAGCATACTCTCTTTCCCGATTTCGATCGCAACGCGGGTTCGCTCTTCGCCGCCAAGGCCATCGAAAGGCTGAAGGCTGATCATCGCTGCGACCGGCTGGCGGCAGAGGAACTCTCACTCCTCTTTTGCGCACTGGCCGATGGCCGGTCTGATCTCGGGCCAGACACCATTGCCCGTCTACTGCACGGCTTCCAGGAAGCGCTCCGCCGGCATATTCACGCCGAGAGCCTTGTAATGGAGGCGCTGTTAGCGGCTAAGGCCGAAGCTCGCGAGATTTTTCAGTAACGCGCGCTTGTCGCGACATGGCCAAGAACGGATCAATCAATCGCGGTACTGGCGCACCACTATGCGGGTCGGGCAATCTCCGGTGGCCCGACTTCTTGTCGGCACCCCGGCTCGCGGCGCTTCAAGTCGACGTCACTCGACTACTTGGCCTACCCTCTGCAACCCCGGCCAGCGCCGGGCAGGCCAAGCGCTGATTTACACCAGCGCACGCCCGTAGGATGAGATCGTTTCCGCCGTGCTCGACAGCAGCGAGCCATGGCACTCGCCTCGGTGATACTCCGGGACTTCCTCCCCCCCCCCAACGAACTGCCGCCCGTCCCATCTGGTCGGACATGTTCTGACCGTGATGTTGGCGGTGCAGGTGGGGTTACGGGACGGCTGTCGAGCGGTGCCGGGGGCAAACGGGGACGTCTGGGAAAGCGTAAACTTGATAGGTGTCACGCCATCAAAGGCGATATGCGCCCGCGGCGGAGACTGAGCGCATTTCCTTGCCCTTAGCCTCGCTCCAGTTCCGAATTCAGATGATCGGCCAACCGGATTGCAAGAGCAAGGATCGTCAACGTCGGATTGGCGTGACCGCTGGTTGGAAACACCGAGCCGCCGGCAATGTACAAGTTGTTGATGCCATGAACTCTGCAATGAAGGTCGACGACACCAGTTTTTGGGCTCGCCGACATGCGCGTCGTTCCAAGCGTGTGCGCCATATCGATGGTGACGAGATCCTGTGTGCGCCGTTCTGTGACCCAAGGTTCCAGTTTCGGGGTGGGGAGCTCAGCACGGGCGAGAGCTTCATGCGATAATTCGGCAATCCTGAGCAACGTTTTGTATTCGAGATCGCTAATGCGCCAATCGATCTTGGCGAGCGGTACGCCGAACTTGTCCTTCCGCTCGCTGAGGCTGACCCTGCTCGCCGGATTTGGAGCCTGTTCGCAGATCGCTTCTATGCGCAACCCAGACAACTTGTGAGGCAGACCCCGGGACTGGAACTCGTCGGCGACGAGATTTGGCGAAATCATAATCGCCGTGTTGACGATAAGATCCTTGAAGACCTTGGGTGTGCGGTGGTCCGAAAGGATCTTCATACCAATCCCCCTGGCGATGAATCCCGAACCGGCGGCAACGGAAAGAACATCACGTCCGACATTGTCGCTGCGCGAATGCAACAGCCTCTTCAAGGCGACCCATGGATCGTCTGGTGCACGTTCTGTCGAGAAAAAGACAGCGGCATTCGATATCTGTTCGCGTTCCTGGGCAGCAGCGGTTAGAGCAAGACCATGGGCGAACATGTGCGCGCGATTTTCGTGGTGAACTCCATAGAAGCCGAAGAGCTTTGTGAGCGCTGCCATTCGATCGGTCGGGATCCGCCCCACGCGTGCCGCAACGTGGTCCATGAGAAATCGCCCGACGACATCGTAGTGATTGCCGATTCCTTGCGAAAAGACATCAGTGGACGCTAGCAACAACCGGGCATTCTCAATCCCGCCAGCAGCCAGCACGCAAATCGTGGCCTCAATGCGCGCGCGCTTGCCCCCAACACTGACGACATCGATGCGCGAAAACTGGGATCCATCGCCGTTCACACCCACGCGGCTCACTGTCGCGTCGAGAAGAACGTCGGTATTGGTCGGCCGGCGGGCCAGGAACTCTCGTCCGAAGCGCATTATGTCAAGGCGATCGACGCGAGAGCGAGCAAACTGCCAGTAGAATGAACGTAGCCCTTCGTTGTCAAAACGTTCCGGCGGTGCCTTTGGGCATAGGTTGAGGACCTTCATTGCACGAAGGAGATAGGGCACGATGTGTTCGTGATCGACTGGCCAGCCGGAATAGGGCACCCAGCTTCGAGCCTGAAAGTCTAGCGCATCAAATGGGGCCGACTTTCCCGCCCATGCGTGTGTGGATCCGCCAAGGCCACGGCATCGCACGCCATAGGGCTGTACGTCAGGTGACCAGAACTTGGCTTGCGAACCATGAAATTCTATCCTCTTGCGGATCTGCGCTTCTGTTCGAAGCTCACCGACGTTCTCAACTTCATTGAGCGCAGAATGCTCGGGACTTTCGAGTTCAAGCCCGCTTTCGACGACGACGACCTTCCTTCCCGCCCTGGAACACTCCTCGGCTATTGTCAGGCCCACAGGGCCAGCCCCCACGATTACGATATCCGCCATGATGATGGAGTTGTCGTCAAACTCCGAAAGCCGCCTTATCCTCATCTAAGGGGAGTTCTCTTCGAGGAAACGGAAGTCCAACCTGTGCACAATGATCGATAAGCGAAGCGCTGCACCCTATCGGCAAAGCGCATCCCTTTTGGCTTGCGAGTAACTACGCAGTTGCGGCTAACCCCATCCTGGACGCTCTTTCGCATCGGTTCCTCCGTCCTCCTTGCCTCACAGTTTACAGCCCTGGATGGAGAGAACGTTGCGTTGGATCAAAGCCGTTCGCGTCAACTTGCTGAAGGTAAGGGGTGCTGGTTGTTGCACCGCTTCGACAAGGGCTTGCCACTGCGGAAGCGGCTGCCCAACTCTGGATCACCGCCAGGACGCTTTAGAGCCTCACCCCTTTCCAAGGACCGGCCTTTGAGAGGTTAAGCCGTAGACGCAACGATCGGCAGCGATGGCGGGTGGCCACCTTCAGGCGGAGCCGTCGAGCGACCTTCTTGTTTTGACCGACAGAAGCCATGCGACCGACAATAACAGCAGGCTCGCCACAATCGCTTGCGCCTGGCATGCTGTGTTAGGCCTCGTTAATTGGCCGACCCACCGCGCACCGGTTTGCCGTGTTCTGCAAGTAAGGTCGAACGTCACTTTCCCGCTTGCCGTAAGCCTGATTGCGGCTGGCCGCACTAAAGACCGGTCTGGGCACAGGACGGCTCATCGCCTGAACAAAGACCATCATGAAGAGAGCCCACGCGGCCATCCAGCAGACCGCCGCGGCAACAACGGGTTCGAAATACGCGGCACTCATGCCGTCGCCAAAAACACGCAGCAAAGCGGAGACAGATAGAAGCCTGAACGCGCAAGTTGTGGGCCTGCTGAGGATCAGCCTCTCACCGTTACGAACCGAGGCCGACCGCATCATGAAGGCGGCGATCATCGTTCCCATAGCTCCCATCGTCATTGCATGCAGGGCGGCGAGCGGTGGGAACTGGGCGGGAAAGATAATAGCAACGCCGTTCAGGATGAGCGCCGCCGGCATCCAGGCGAAGGCGATATGCAGGATAAACAGTGCCGGATACCGCGCGGCCTTGAGGCTTTGCCAACTCGCCATTTGCAGCAACAACACAGCGCCTGAAAGCATCAACAGGTAGCCGGATATGTTTTGGAGCGCGCCTCGAATACAAATGGCGGCCAGAATACCCAGGATCGCCAGATACGAAAATGCCGGCCGATCGCGAAAGGGGGTCTGTGTCCCGGTCCGGACGAGCCAATGCCGCGTGAAGGCAGGCACGGCGCGTCCACCAATCGCGGTGATCAACATGCTATAAATCCCCCACGGCGAACCTATCGAGTTCAAGCCGTAAACGTTGGAGAGCGCGGCGCTAATTCCAAGTGCGGCCGCTCCGAGTGGTGCCCACAGGCGGTGCCACGCCGCGGCCTTTAACAACGCAACCGCCAGGACAGCCGCCAAGAACACGAAATATGCAGATGCCCCGATGACAGATGCGAGATGCGGGAAATGCATAGAGAATGCTGCCGTGAGCCGGGCAGTGCACCAAAGGGAAGAAGCAATTATTGTGACCGCAGGTGGAACGGGACCTCTCTTCGTCCACGCGGGCAAGACCGTAAGGAGATAGCCCCCTACCGCAGCACCGGCCATGCCGAACAAAAGCTCGCTACTATGCCAACTAGTTCTCTCCAGCGCGATTTCTTCCGGGAGGATCCAGACAAGGGGTACGACGAGCGCCCAAAGTCCGGCGAGAAAAAACAGCGGTCGGTAGGGTGCCTGCCAAATAGACTTCGAATTGACCACCCCTGATATCAAATGCCCCTCTTGGATTGAGCCCCAAAGCGCGCAAGCCGTCCCGCGTTCTCAAAATGTATATGCATCACCCGATCGTCAGTTGAGTTGCACCGTCCGGTATCGAACGCAGTGCAGACGCCGTCGCGGTGAGAGGATTCCAGCGCCCGCCAATTTTGCCGAGATCGGAGCTGCCGTCTTGCCGAGCCATTGTTCCGGTCTTGGTCTGTTCCCAAACCTGCACTACCGACCACGATGGTGTTCGCTCGTGCGGAGGGCAGACTGCAGCCCAACGGAAGCATCAATTGATTTGCAGGTTAAATGATGCGTACCCGCCTGCAGGGTAGACCGCACGGATAGCCTCGGTACCGAGAGGAAGGACAAAGTTCCCGATGCCGCTAAGCAGTTCGTCCAAGACGACCCTCAGTTGCATCCTTGCCAATGCTGCGCCCGGGCAGATATGGATCCCCGCGCCATAGAGCAGATTTTGCGACTGATCCCGATCGGGACGGAACTGGTCCGCATCCTCGAACACTGCACCGTCACGGTTTGCTGATGCCCAAATCACTGTCATCCTTTCTCCTGCCTTGATCGTCCGCTCACCGATTGCCACAGATCGAGAAGCAACGCGCCGATTGGAAATCAATGGTCCATGGAGACGAAGTATTTCGTCCACGGCTTGCGGAAGGAAAGCCCTGTCACGGCGTAGCTGTGATTGGACTTCGGGATGTTCCGCAAGGAAATGGACAATGATCCCGACGCAGGCAGAGATGGTGCCCAGTTCGCCCACGGTCCAGTTGCGCAAGATACTAACGATCTCCGCAGGCCGGAGCAGCCGTCCATCAACGGCCTGCCGCACCAAACTGGTGGTGATATCGTCCGGCGCTGCAGCGCCGGCCTGCTGGCGTATTTCCAGCTGTGATCGGATATAGCCATCGAATTCGAGCGCTATGGACGCAAGGGCATTCGCATCGCGGACCAGCGTCGCCTCGCGGTTCTTCCGGACCCATTGCCGTAATGGTTCGTGCAATGATCGGGGCCAGCCCAAGAAGCCACACTGGATTCGTATGGCATATGGTTCAGCAAATCCCATCATGAATTCGCTAGACGGATCTTTCTTGAGTGAGGCGACCAGATCGCGAGCAATCCAGCGGCATGCCGGCTCGAAGGCCTCAATCCGCTCCACCGCGAAGTAGGGCTCGATCATCTGCCGGTAGTGTGTATGTTCAGGCGGATCCATTCCGTTGGGAACTGACGGGTGGCGTGAAACAACGTTGCTGTAGGTTTCGTGATCGTTCAGTACCTGCAAGACATCCGTATGGCGGAAAAGCGACCATCCGAGGTAGTCGCTATAGGCCACCGGGCACGCCTCGCGCATCTGGTCGTAGGCCTGGATCTGATTGGCTAGAACCTCGCGACTGCGAGGATCCCAATCGGAGACTGTCTCCATAGAAGACTTGTGCTGGTTGGAAGCCGCTGCCGATTCCATTCATGCGCCCTTTCCGCCAATATGTGCCCATATGTGCATCAGCGGCAGGCGCGTTCTTTGTCGTCACTCAAATAGTTTGCGCACGCTCCAGTATTTTGAAGCCCAATTTTTGCTCGATATGAGTTCCTCCATCACGGCTCCGACCAAGGCGCGAACCGCCCGTCCTTGACTTGGCATCTGATACCAGATCGCCATTCCCGGCATGTGTGGCACGGCGTGAGTGTGGACCTCTTTCACCCGTCCATGGCCCCTACTCAGGAGCCATATGTCGCGAGTAGCGCCTTTGTGCCTGCGGCGACCGCGAAGAATGCGGACCACCCGACAAGTGCCATCGATAATCGAGGGCGTAGATCACGCAGCCCCATAAAGTAGACCACCACCCAGCGCGATTTGATGACGGTTAGGATCAGAATGACGCCGAAAGCCGTGAACGGAACAGCTTCGTGCTTCCATTGAGCCGAGATAAGAGCGGCGATGATTGCAAACAACAGTAGTTTTGCGGCACGACCAAGCAGCCATGTGGAATTGTTGGTTTGCATCGTCTACCCCAGATAGATTACGGGAAAAATTACCAGCCAGACGATGTCAATCACGTGCCAGACAGTCGTAACCAACACCACATTGGACCGCTCCATCCTTCGTGCGATCAGCAACATGAGCAGGCTCAGGAATGCCACATGCGCGAGATGGAAACCTGTGATCATGAAGTAGAGTTCGAAGAAGGCATTGAATGTCGCGTCACCGATGAACCGTAACTCGCCTTGGTATTCAACGACCCTGGTCGCTGCGAATAAAAATCCAAGCATCGCTGATGCGACCAAGGCGAACCTTCGCTTTTGGTATGTCGCCGCACGCACCGCCTCCGCCGCCAACCATCCACTTGCGATCAATACGAGCGTGTTGAGACTAGCGAGCCGCCCATTCAAATGAATTTTGGCAAGCGAAAAGCTGTCCGGGTGAAGGTACGACATCACCATGAACCCGCCAAGCAAGACGCCGAACGCAAACAATTCGCTCCAAACGAGAATCCAGAGCACCAGATCATCACTCGGTTCGTCGCTTTGCGCCAGTTCAACTGCCATGAACTCGAAATCTCCACTTTATGCACTGGTGCTACAAAACACCGCGGCGTTCTTTGTGCTTGCACAAAGAATGGTCCGAGTGCGCGTTTCGCGATGCTGATCGTAAATTTGGAGAGGCTCAACCGCCGGAAAGCAATTTGACTCGGCTTTGCAAGCTAACCAGATCAAAATCCGAGATGAGCAGATCGAGGCGGACGTTCCATTCGCAATCGCAGGGTACCGGGACGTGCTGCACGCTCCAGAAACCCGGCGACACTCGACGGATAGGCACCTTGAATTTTGAAACCGAGCCGTCAACCGACGACATCTCAAGTGTGACTTCATGAGGATCCAAGCCGGCAAATTCGGCAGTCGACAGAGATATCTCTGCATTGAAGATCAGATCGGGCGTCGTTTCGAACGCCAGCATTGCCATTGTTTCGGCATCCTGGAGGTGAACGGATGTGGCGATTGGCTGCCTTAGCGCGAGCGCACGGGGCGGCGGTGTGAACCGCCACAATGAAGTGACTGCCAATACCAGCACGACCAGGAAAACTTCGACCGAGACTAGGTTTTTCATGCTTTTGGCCGCACGAAGGCAGCCCGACGCGACACGTGGCGTTAGAACGAGGCGATTCCATGCGCCGAGTACAAGTGCGCCGCTCACCAATGTCACTTTCGCGAGCAGAACCTTGCCGTAATCAAAACCCAAGATCGCGGGGGGCCAGCCAACCTGGACATAGGCGAGATACCCTCCGGCGACCAGCATGACAGCGATCGAGTAGGGAATTGCGGCCGAGAACCTCAGTAAACTGTCACGTTGCCCTTGATGGCGGGGCCCTAGAACATGCCACAAACCAGGCAACGAGCCCGCCCAGAAACAGACCGCCGTCACATGAAGTGATACCGCGGCAAAGGAGAGCCATTTAATGCCAGCGCCGGACGCATGTCCCGTCAAGGCAAAAGCGGGGCCAATCAAAGCCAGCGATGCAAACATCAGCGCCTTGCCGGCTATCGATCGCGGCCTTGCACAAACTGCCAGTAGGAGCGTTAGTCCCACCAAGAATATCGAACGCGCCAGGCTGCTATCGAGTGCGTCGGCCCAAGCCTTCGCTCCAAGCAACGCCGCCCATGACGCGCTGTTTTCAACTGCGAGGAGCCCGATCAGAAACACAGCACATACCGCCGCGGTATATAGAAGAGTGATTGTGGTTCTTGTCGGCGCTCTATGCGCGATCCAGAACGAGAAGAAACTTCCGCCGATGCCGAACAGGCAAGCCAGGTAGAATAGAAACTTCGTTCCGAGTGTTAACAGCGCAACCCGCTCCGCGCCTCCCGTGTCATCCTTCAACTCGCTCATGTCGTAGCTAGCGCCAACAGCAAAGACGACGGAGGCCGCGACGGGGTGGCCATCTTCGGAAAGGATCCGCCAATTTAGAGCGTAAGCGCCCTCCCCTAGCGGCTCGGCGAGCTCGACCACGACGTCGTTGCCGGAAATCGTCGCTGGCAGATTGGCTGGTTTCGCATTGCGGTCGACGAGCGTGAGGTCGACGCGGGTCACAGCTTCCGAAAACCGGAGGGACAGTTGAAGCGGCCGGGAGGTCAGACGCTCTCCTTGCGCCGGAGTGGAGGAGACCAAGACTGCGTGTGCAAAGGCATGCTGCCAAGGCATAACCAGGCAGAGCGCAAGGGTGACCAGAAATACCAACACAGAAGCGTTGCGGGGGCGGGCAAGTTCGAAAGTACGGATCATGCCCATGCCCCCGCCAGCGTCGTCACTTTTCGATGATGGTCAAAGTCGGCGCGGGATGTTCGTAGTCATCAGCGCTCTTCCCGTCAGTCGGGACCTCGATCCACCTTGTGGTAGCCCCACCTACGCAATCCTGGACGACGGGAAACGCGACAGTTGCACCCGGCTTGAAGGCGTCGGTGATGTAAGCCCGGAACACAAACTCGTCGTATTCGTCGTCCGCCAGGTTGCCACCTGACCAGATCAGTTCGCGGACGCCACTTGTTTGTTGCTGACCGTGCAGTTCGTACGCTTTCGCATATTCGCCATGCGTCTTCTCGATTTTCCAACCGGGTTTGGGCATGGGCTTCACTGAAATTACGCCTTCCGGAAACCGCACCCTAAGAGCAACCGTGGCCTTGCCGTCACAACCGTGCCCGACCCGCAGAATGGCTTTGTAGGTTGATCCGACCTTTGCACTGCCGTTGTCGAGGGTTATGTGCGCCATGGCAGGAAAGACCGTTCCGGCCGCCAGCAAGATGGCGGCCAACGAAGTCTTGAGCATGGACATCTCGTAGTTCCTTCACTCTGTGACCGCTGTCATTCAAGGAGACACGGTCCGATTGTTTCGACGTCACGCCAGCCGCGCCGCTAAAAAAGCAAATAGACTTGAGTGCTCCAGACAACTTTGATTTGCGTCAAGGAAGAGAGCTTTAGAGGCGAGCCAGCCTTCGTCTAAAATGTCGCCCAATCGGCAAGCGGGCCGACGAAGCGCGCAGCACCGCCAAGCAAGCCAGCTTAAACACCGACAGGAGTGGCACGATCGTCGGCGAAGCGATTGTAGCGATGGTCAAGATTGAACAGTCATCAAAACAGATTGCCGGCATAATTGCCGTGATTGACGAAATCGCGTTTCAGACCAATCTTCTTGCATTGAACGCCGGGGTGGAGGCGGCCCGGGCAGGCGAGGCTGGCAAGGGCTTTGCTGTCGTCGCGCAAGAAGTGCGTGAACTCGCGCAAAGGTCTGCAGGAGCCGCTCGAGAAATCAAAGACCTCATCCACAGCTCTCGTATCGATGTCGAGACCGGCGTCCAACTCGTTAAGGACACCGGGGAAGCCCTCAAAAGTATCGAAGGCCAGGTTAATGCCATTAACCTGAACGTGGATGCCATCGCCACCTCGACCAATGAGCAATCCGCAGGGCTCCTGCAAGTCAACGCGGCCGTCAACCAAATGGATCAGGTAACCCAACAGAACGCCGCAATGGTTGAGGAGACCAATAGCGCAAGCGCGACCTTGGCTGCAGAAGCAACCCGTCTCCACGGGCTTGTGGAACGGTTCTGGCTCGCAAGTACAGAAGCCACTCTGTCCGACGCGCGGTCTCTAGGGGCGTCTTCGCGCGAGGGAAACCCCCTGTCGAGGATAGGAGAGCGACTACGGCAACGCGTTGCGTGAGCGATTTTCGCGAACGTCGAGTTATTTGCGTTTAGTCAAACTTCACGGCGTCTTCTCCGGTACATCAGCGTCAACGAAGCCAAGCGGCTTCAAGAACAGGAGAAGAGCTATGAAACGACTGGCAAACCTCACGATTGGAACTGCAATGGCTTTGGCGGTAATGGCTACCGTATCGCAGGCAGCCGACTATGAAGTACACATGCTGAACAAGGGCAAAGACGGTGTGATGGTGTTCGAGCCGGGACTTACTCGAGTGGCCCCGGGAGACACCGTAACATTTATACCGACCGATAAGTCTCACAATGCCGAATCGATCGCCAACCTCATCCCGGAAGGTGCGCAGGCTTTCAAAGGGAAGATGAACGAAACGGTGAAAATCACTTTCGATGTTAAGGGCGCGTACGCCATCAAATGCGCTCCCCACATGAGCATGGGTATGGTCGCTCTTGTCGTCGTCGGCGACGCTCCGGACAACCTCGAAATCGTGAAGACTGCCAAGCTCCCGAAGAAGGCGCGGGATCGTCTCGACGCTGACATTGCAGCGGGAGCGATGTAACAACGCCGCAACGATCTGAACGCCCACGTTCCCAAAACGTGGGCGTTTTCATATGGTCCTATCGACTGCCGGCACGCGAGGAACTTCGATACAGGATGCGGGCCGAACATCTTCCGGAAGAGATCAGGGCGATGGTTGGAAGGCACAGGCAAGACTGTGCCAGCGATACCGTCGGCACTCTGCGGCCTGCAAACCGCAACCGAAGGTCATCACCGCGGTCCGAGAGCTGGCAGGTTTTGTGTGGAATGTGAGCCGACATATCCAACCAGTTCGATGAGGAAATAGACCCACGGGAGTTCTGATAACACATAGCAACCTGATCGGCGTGCCGCGAAATCCAGGCAAGATGGGAAATCCTCGAGACACCTTGGGCGAGCTTCCAGCTTATGCCCGTGCTTAGAGCGAGCAAGACCCGTGCCGGTCATGATGAGAGAGGGTCATTTCCCCTTAGCCGGAACCGACCGGTTTTGGTCATTCGCCAAACAGCGCCTTGGTGTATTTCTTGGAGACGGTCCCGCTGCGCTGTCCGTTCGCGCCATAGTACCGATCTTCACGGCACAGCCGCTCCTTCGCGTCGCAGAAAACCCCGTTGGCAAAGGTGAACTCGGTCAGGTCAACATCACTGGTTGTGAACAGCTTGTTCGCGGCGGCCTTCTTACCGAGATATTTTTTCGTCAGCTCGTGGGAGATCCCCTTTTCATTGGCGCACACGTAGCGGTCGCACAGCACGCCCGACGCTGGCGATTGGATCGTGGCCCGCTGCTTTGCGTGAGCGGGCATCACGCCCAGGGCCAACAACAAGGCCAGAGAAATCGAAACGTACAGTTTGTTCATAGTTAGACCTCGCTTGGTGGGTGATTCTTCTTCAAAGAATAAAAGACAAACGGACGAAAACATGTTTGCGTGCGTGGAAATGGGATCAAGGGCGGGACCGGAGGCCGCATCCGGGAACGGAGCGCAGCGAGTGCCGAACGGATGAGGATGCTGGCGACGCCGCGACCGTGGCCACCTGCCATAGCAGTATCCTCGCCAGATCATCACGTGATGGCCGACACCGTGCTCGGGCAACATCCCTTACCCATTGCGCCATAGACGATGTTGCCGTCGTCGCTAGGCACCGAACAAGCAGGCGGATCTGTACGGGAATTCGCAACCTAGGCGGCATGGGATCGCCGCGCCGCGATCGGTATGACGAAGGGAACGTCCTGTCCCTCAGCGACAACCTCCACATCAACTCCATAGACCGAGCCTAGTCTCGAGGCGGTCAGGACAGCCGCTGGCTCTCCGGAAGCGGCAACCCTGCCTTTGTGTAGCAGAAGCAGCCGGTCGGTGGTCCGGGCCGCGAGATTGAGATCATGAACCGCCATGAGGATGAGTGCGCCCGATCGGCAAACATAGTCCCGCAACAGAGCAAGGACCGTCAATTGATGGCGCAGATCCAGTGCGCAGGTCGCTTCGTCGAGGATAAGCAGCCGCGGCTGGCGCATGAGCCGCTGCCCGAGCAGGACCAACTGCTGTTGACCGCCCGACAGCGTGTTGATCCGGCGATTGGCAAGATGCTCCAGTCCCAGCTGGCAAAGCATCGTCAAGGCTCTCGTGATCTCAGGTTCGCCTATTCGCCATCCCAACTGCTCATGGCGGGCGAGCAGAAGGGTTTGCAGCACAGAGAGATCTGCGTTTACAGAGCAATGCTGCGGCATGAAGCCGACAGTTCTGCAGTCGATTGGGCCGCTCTCCCATAGGATCGTACCCGAATGCGCAACACTCCCGGCAATGGCGCCGAGCAAGGTGGATTTGCCAGCACCGTTCGGGCCAACCACGGCGACGATCTGGCCAGGCGCGAGCGTCAGCGAGAAGCAGTCAATCGTGCGGGTTCGCCCGTGGTCTACGCAAACGTTCGTCAAAGTCAGACCCTCGGTCACTGTTGCTCTCCTTTGCCACGCCGCGCAATGACGACAAACAACATGGGAACGCCAGCAACAGCCGTGATTATGCCAACGGGGATGACGGCGGCCGGCGACAGCAGCTTTCCGAAAACCGATGCACCGATCAGGATGATCCCGCCGACCGTTGCACTCATTGGCAGCGCAAAGCGGTGATCCTCGCCAACGGCCGCGCGCGCCACATGTGGAGCAATCAGGCCGACGAAACCGATCGTCCCCACGAAACAGACGGCCGCGGCCGTCAAAAGCGAGACGAGCACGAAGCTGCGTCTGCGCAGCGCATCAACCGACAAGCCCATGCTGGTGGCATTGACGTCACCCAATCTCAGTAGCGTCAGCTTCCAGCTGTCGCGTATGACGAAGGGAAGGCATGCGGTCAGGATCGCCGCGGTGACGGCAACAGTGGTCCAGCTTGCTTTCAGCAGGCTGCCGAACAGCCAGAAGACGATCTGTTGGAGAACTTCGGGTGCGGCCATGAATTGCAGCAGGGATTGCATGGACTGAAAAAGAAACAGGACCGCAATGCCGGCCAGCACGAGAATTTCGGGGGTCGTTCCCCGCAGGGCCGCAACGCAGTAGACGAGGCCGCATGCAAGGAGCGTCATGACGAAGGCTGATGCCGGAACCAGAATGAAACCCGGCACAGGCAGGAACCCACCAAACATGATTGCCAGCGCTGCACCGAACCCTGCGGCAGCGGAAAATCCGAGCGTGAACGGGCTTGCCAAAGGATTGGAAAGTATCGTCTGCATCTGCAATCCGGCAACCCCGAGGCAGACGCCGACGAGCACGCCCATAGCCGTCTGGGGCATGCGCAACTGCCACAAGATAGTCGCCGCCATTCGATCTGCGCCATGAGGGCCAGCCCAAAGCGTCGCCCAGACATTGGCAAGTGCCATGCCCGACGGCCCCTTTGCCAGGTCAACCAGCACCAGAAATGCAAGCGCCAGCATCGCGGCGGCAAGTGCCGCAAGACGAAGGGAAACGTCGCGGCGATAGTGCGAACGAAAGATATCGAGTTTGAGGGTCGCGTCGCTCATTGGCCGTCGGCCCGATAGGGGAGCACAAAAACGCCCTCTGCTTTAATCGGCATCCAGGTGTCGTAGTAGCGTTTAATCTCGACTGCCGGGTCTACGTCGCTGAAAGCATCTGGGTAGAGCTGCTTGGCTATATATTGCGCGTAGACATAGTCAGACAAAGTTCGCGCACCGCCGTGGTAGATCGCATGCAAGGCGGAGTTTCTAACCGCCGGCAACCCGTTCCAACCTGGTCGGGCGATATAGGCCTTCATGCGGTCGCGTGCGATTTCCTTAGAGGCGCCGAACCCGACCGTGACCGCCTCTGGCTTGTCCAACCATTCAGAGCCGGCGAGAAAGATGATATCGGGTTCCTGTGCAAGAACGTATTCCGGGCTGAGCGGCCCCCAGTTTTCCAACTGCCCCTTGGCGATATTGGTCCCGCCAAGTCTGTCGATGAGCGATCCCCACATACCGTTGCCGTAGCTGTTTCCGACTTCGGACGGGCCTTTTTGAGCCAGCTCGACATAGACCTTCTTGTTCGTCGGTTTCGCGTTGGCGATGCGCCTGTCGATATCCTGCATTGCTGCCTCATATTGCGAAGCAAGTCTTTTTGCACGGTCACGCGATCCCATGACCGCCCCCAGAACAAGCGTCGACTGGACATGCTTTTCGACCGTCTGGGCGTTATAGTCGAGCACGACCACAGGAATGCCGGCCGTCTCCATCTGTTTGACGGCCTCGCCAAGCGCGTCGAAAGACCAGGCGGATAAAATGACGAGATCCGGTTTCACCGACAGCACCTTCTCAATCGAAAACGTGCCGTTTTCCGTATCGCCGACATCCGGCAGTGCTGCAAGGGAGGGAATTGCGTCGAGATAGGCCGCAAACTGGTTCGGCCGCCAGTCCTTCCAGGTGGAAAGTGACAACGCGACCACCTTGTCCATGGCGCCTGGACCAACGACCGCGATGAAATCCTCGTAATAGAAGTTCAGGACAACCCGTTGCGCGGGAGCAGCCAAACTGACGTGACGGCCCTTGACGTCGGTGACATTGATTTCCGCGCGGCCCTGTCCGGCAAAGACCAGGAGAGTGGTGACGATAAGTGCAAGTGTCTTTTTCATGGGAATGATTCATTTCCAGTAACTTGTGTGAAGTCCGGCTCAGGCTCGACGTTTGCGGACCTCGCCGCGTCCCCCTGCAGCCATCGCTTGCAGCCTGTCTGTGTCCAGCACCCTCACGATTTCCGGGTGTGAGAAATCGATGACCTTGTCCCGCTTGAGCTGGTTGAGGCATCGGCTGACTGTTTCAATCGTCAAGCCGAGCCAGTCGCCGAGATCGGCGCGGGTCAAATGCAGATTGAACGTCGGTGCACCGCGTTGAGGGTTGCGCGATGCGCGTTTGAACTGCTGGGCAAGATCAAACACGGCCGAGCTCACGCGCTCCATCGCAGTCTTGCGTCCAAGCAGGGTTGCAAGGCTGTGAGCCCGGTTCAGCATCTGCACCAGAGCCTGGTCGAGAATGCCTTCGTCGACCGTTCGACCAAGGCTTTCGACTTGACTGAACGTCAGGGCCTGGGCGCCGCAATGGTTGTCTTCGTGAAAGACGAGACCGAACAAGCGACCGGGACCAATGATGTCGAGGACCTGTCGGCGACCGTCTCTGAGTGAATGTGTGAGCGCGACACAACCATCCACCAGTCGATAGATGGGGACAGCGGTCTCATCCTGGTCGTAAATCGTCGTTCGGGGTGAAAACAGCCGGCGACGGCCGACAAATGATGGAGAAAACGGCAAGCCTGCGAAATTCGGCGGCAGCGCAAGCGCTGCCTCCACAGGCATCGAGATGTTAAGCATGGATTTTTTCCGGCGTTCGGCCGCGGGCTTGCTCGTGCAAGTGCGATGCAGCCGCCAAGATTGCTATCCGCCGGCGCAAGGCGCGGCGGTACGATCAACCCATGACGCTGGCGGGAGGCGCTCGCGGCGACGCGTTGGCGGTTCGCACAGGTCGCCGGTCTGTGTTCGGGCGTGCGGAAAAACCATGCTCTCGAATTGAGCCTACCGGCACCCCGACCGTGTCTGTCGGCGACGGAAGCAGCAGCAAGGCACTGAGGCGGCACGCTTCGCAGGTTCCCGATGCGCCATACCCCTCTTCACCGTCATGGACGCCGGCAAGGCATAAGTCCGGCGCCGTGCCATCTGGAAGAGCAAACGCGGAAACGTCAAAGCCGACAGCTACGAACGCGGTAGCTGGAGCCCTATGGGCAAATGATATGGACAACAGGGCAATCGCGCACAGCAAGCGCAGATAGGTCGCCCATTTTCCATAAGCCCGTGACAAATGAAATCTCCCGATTTGACACTCTATTGATACCCTATTGCTGGCGAGCGACCTTGCTCCAGATCAAGCTTCAGCGACATTCCCGCACGACTTGCCTCGGCGATGGTCGCGGCTTGCAGAAACCGCCGAGTCTCATCCTGATTGACGCTGAATCTCACCTTGATTGCCGCCGCGCAGGTGAGCGACACAACGTGCAAGTGGCACTGATCGGTGCGGCCAGGGCATCAGCCTGCCTTGCCGTGAAATCGTGGCGGCAGTCGGCAACCTGTCATTGTTTTGCTTTAATCTGACTTCGTCAGCGGAGGTTTGCAACACGATGAATGGTTGGAACAAGGACGGGCGCGGGAGCGTCAGAGTATCACCGGTCGTCGGCTGGAAGGCCGCAACGCTGATCAACAACGAAGCCGACGTCTTCCTTAGGCTCGAGTTCAGCGTCAATCCTGATAACACAGACGTATCAGCACTCCAATTTGCACTGACTGAGCATCAGGCTCGCGAAATCAGTACCAAACTGAGAGCCCTTGCAGACACGATATCGTCTTACGCCCTCCAGCCCATTTGATGGCCGATCGTGTTCGGCTCGCTCGATCTGAGCGATCGACGAATGCCGCCCGATGAAATGGCTGACCTGCACCTCACTTGTTGCTGGCCATCCCAGATCAGCAAAGCGGATTGGCGCGTACGTCGAGGAACGTTCACCGATTACATCACGAACGGAACTTTCTTTCTGGCTTCTGGATACCTTCACGAACACCTTCTATCCCCCATGAGCTTCCGAACATGAACGGAGTCAATTCGGGGTGGAAGTTCCAGTGGAACTGAGGGACAAGACCGGCCAATCCCAGATGGGCGAACTCAATCGTTTGGAGGCATACCTCGCCAACAGCTCAGTCAAATCGCTTCGCTTACACGAACATCATAACGACCATGTAGCCCACGATAACGAGCAATAAGCCAACGACCAGCATTGGCACGAGTGTACTTTCCGACTGACGATCGTTCATGTTGCTATTCCGCCTATTGTTGGATTCGTTTCTTGGCTAACTGACTTTGGTCGGGCCCTGCCGAGCGCTTTCTGCGGGAGGACGAGGATGGTCGACGAACGCAGCTAGCCTCCCAAGGTCGAAGGTCGCCTGAGGTCAAGGGACTCCTCGCTGACAATGCAGTTGTCGGCGTCGACAATGCCCCGCCAGACCGAGTTGCCGTTGCGCACAGTCAGGCGCTTGCGGCCTTCGTCGCTGTCGACGCCGCGCTCTACTATGCTGGTCACGAGGCCAAGACGCATTCGGCGCCGAAGTTCACTCGCCTCTATCGAAAGCCGCACCGCCAGGAATGCCGGGTCCAGAACATAATCTCCGGTCTGGTCAAGCTCGAGCCTCATCTGGTCCCTCATCGAATGTACGCGCCGGTATGTGGCATAAAGATATATTGACGATATATGTTTTGATCCGCATAGTGAAGCGTATTCTCATCACACACCCGATCGTCGTTGGACGAAAAAGGGCCGTATCGGCCTGACTGAGGACTGAATCCAGGCATGAGCAAAGGCGCAAATGACAAACCAACCATCGTTATCGACGGCCGGGTGCTACCCGAGCAGTTAGACGAGCAGATGATCCACGACGTGGTTCACGGCTTCTACGACGGGATCCGCAAGGATGCCCTGCTCGGGCCGGTGTTCAACAGCGCCATCGCGCGGCATGACTGGCCACAGCATCTGACGAAAATGTGCGACTTCTGGTCGTCTTTGATGCTTCGCAGCGGCCGCTATGACGGCCGACCGCTGCCGCCGCATCTGGCGCTTCCTGGCCTGGGCGAACAGCATTTTCGCCAGTGGCTGGGTTTGTTTCGCGCTACAGTCCAAAAACTCTGCCCGCCGGAGATTGCGGCGCTGTTCATGGAACGGGCATTGCGCATCGCGCATTCCTTCCGCCTTGCACTGGCCTACAATCGCGGTGAAAACACGTTGTCCGTCGAGCCGATCACGGCCGACAGCCTATGACCTTCCGGGGCAACCGGCAGGATCGGCATGCGCAAAGGTTGGAGCGAAATGAGGCTGACGAACTTTTCCGACTACACGCTGCGCATGCTGATGTTCGCGGCATCCGCTGGGGACCGGCTGTTTACGATCGAGGAAACGGCGCGCGCCTTCGGCGTGTCGAAGGCGCATCTCAACAAGGTGGCCAACACGCTGACCCGCGCCGGGTACCTGACGGCGGTTCGCGGCAGATCGGGTGGGCTGACGCTCGGACGTCGTCCGGAAGACATCCGCATAGGTGACGTGATCCGGCTGACCGAGCCGGATTTCGCCCTGGTCGAATGCTTTGCCACCGGCAACCAGTGCACGATCACGCGTTGCTGCAAGCTTTCCGGCATGCTGCGCGACGCGCTGTCGTCGTTCCAGAACACCCTCGACCGTTACACGCTTGCCGACATCGCACTGACGCGCCAGGATTTCCTGGTTGATACGCCCCGCACCTAGAGCATTTCCAGGAAACGTGCGAAGCGGTTTTCCGTCAGGAAATGCGTAAAAACAAAGAGATAGAACGTTTGTTCGGTTCCGTCCAAATCGGAAACGCTCTAGCGACTGCCCCGGCGCGGGAACGACCGCGCTTGGCTCCGATGGAGCATATCGCAAAAATTGCACGCAACTGCAGGTCAAATTCACTTGCCTGGGAGCCGGAATGGCGGACAATCCCGGAGGAGTTGCCTGTTGGGTAGGTAAGCCCAGCGTCGCAGTGGACGATACCGGCAGCTGCCCTTCGACGGAGGAGAAGATGGCCGCTAACCATTCAGGCCCGACCGGACCCGACCTCGCCCTCGGCATTGCGCTCACCGATCTTCCCGATGGCGGCAAGCTGGTCGGTCATCGCGATGGCGAGCCGGTGCTTCTGTTGCGCCGCGGATCCGAGATATTCGCGATAGCCGCCAACTGCTCGCATTACGGTGGGCCGCTCGTCGATGGCCTCGTCGCCGACGACACCGTGCGCTGCCCCTGGCATCACGCCTGCTTTCATCTGCGCACCGGAGAGGCCCTGCGTGCTCCGGCGTTATCGCCGCTCGCATGCTGGTCGGTTGAACAGCGCGGCGACAAAATAATCGTTGGCGAGAAGCGCAAGAAGCAGACGCCTGCCCCACGCGAGGGTGATGCCGGGGCGGCTCCCGAAAAGATCGTCATCGTCGGTGGTGGCGCCGCCGGCTTTGCCGCCGCCGAGAGGCTGCGGCGCGAACAATTTCAGGGCGCCATCGTCATGATCAGCGATGACGAGGCGCTGCCCGTCGACCGCCCTAACCTCTCGAAAGACTATCTCGCCGGTAAGGCGCCGGAGGACTGGATCCCGCTGCGCAAGGAGGGCTTTTATGCCAAGAATGGCATCGACTTGCGCTTGGGAACCAGGGTTGCCGGCATCGATGTCCGCGCCAGCGAAATCTTGCTCGCCGATGGGGCTCGGGTCGCCTTCGACAGACTGTTGCTGGCGACGGGCGCCGAATCGGTTCGCCCGACCATCCCCGGCGCCGACCAGTCTCATGTCCACACGCTGCGCTCGCTTGCCGACAGTCGGAAGATCATCGCGCAAGCCGGCATTGCACGCAGCGCCGTCGTCCTGGGCGCCAGCTTCATCGGCCTTGAAGTTGCTGCCGCCCTTCGGACCCGCGACATCGAAGTGCATGTGGTGGCGCCCGACGAACGGCCGATGGAACGGATATTGGGGCCGCAGATCGGCGATTTCATCCGCGCCCTGCATGAGGAAAATGGCGTCATCTTCCACCTTGGGGATGCCGTGACGAGCATCGGTGCAAAGGAGATCCAGCTGAGCAGCGGCGGCATCCTGGCCGCAGACATGGTCGTTGCCGGCATCGGCGTGCGGCCGCGGGTCGGTCTCGCCGAAGCGGCCGGGCTCGCCACCGATCGGGGCATTCAGGTCGATGCATATCTTGAGACCAGTGTGCCGGGCATATATGCGGCCGGCGATATTGCCCGGTGGCCCGATCCCCACAGCGGCGAGAACATCAGGGTGGAGCACTGGGTGGTGGCGCAGCGGCAAGGTGCTGCGGCCGCACTCAACATGCTCGGACGCCGGAAGAAGTTCACGGATGTGCCGTTCTTTTGGAGCCAGCATTACGACGTTCCGATCAACTATGTCGGCCATGCCGAAGGATGGGACGAGATTGAGGTCGAGGGCGACATTCCCGCCAGGGACTGCCTCCTGCGCTTCAGGCGCGACGGAAGTGTGCTGGCGGTCGCCACGATCTTCCGCGACACCGAGAGCCTCGAGGCCGAACTGGCGAAGGAGCGGGGCGAGGCCTAGTAGGGACGAATTATGATCTAAGATCCGGCCCTCTCTTCCTGGACGGGGCCAGTCAGCGCGCCGTCAAGCTCCTCTTTTCCGATGCGCAGAAATGCCTCAAGGCGGCCGCCACCAAGGTTCTGTGCGCGCCATGGCAAAGGGCCGGGTGCATTTCATGCGCAATGTGCTGGCGCATGCCGGCAAGCCCGGCCGCTGTGTCATCTCTGCCTTCATCGCTACCACCTTCGCCCAGGAGACGCCGCAAGTCGCGAGCACACAATGGTGCAACCCGGATCCGTTGGCGCCCATCACAGAAGCTGATGCATGATCAAGATACCGCCAGACACCTAGTATCGTGCTTTATTCGCTTGGTTCTTTGGGGCTTCCTGATTTGAGCAATTCAAGGTGGTTACGGCAGGCTTTTTCCACCAGATCGATGAGTGCCTCGGTCCGGCCCAGTAGCCACAACAGGGCTTCCTCGGTAATTTCAAAGTGCCGCGAATAACGCGCTTTTACATAGGCTTCGTTGACAATGTTAAACCACGCAGCGAAGCGTTGTTGATCGCGCGGCCAGATCTCCGCCAGCTCGCGATGCTGCTCTTCGGCGCGACCACGCAGGAAGTTGAGGTTATGGGAGGCTGGGCTGTGGTTGGTCAGTACCAGAAGAAGCGTGGCGTAGGCTTGTTCGATCGACTGATGCAACAGAAACGAAGCCTCTTTCCACATGTTGGCCGCTGCTGCCGATCGAGCGAGCTGCAGAAAGTTGGCGGCAGTAACGGTGCGGGTGTCGTAATGCTCTTGCGCCATACGATAGGCGTCTGCCGGTGTTAGCCGTTTCGGCACTGCTAACGGCTCATCATCGAGTTCGTAGAGCACAATGCCATCGCGCCGAATATCGACAAAGAAATAGCGACCATCATAAAGCGCGGTATTCACTTCACGGCGCGAGTGGACAATCAAACTAGTTGGTGTTTCAATTCCGGAGTGACGCAGCAAGCGGTCCTGTGCCTTCGACCAATAGCGCGCGAAGTCAGTCAGCTTGCTGTTGTTCACAACGACAAGGATATCGTAGTCCGAGCGATAGCCTTTCGTGGTATGCGGCTCATCCACCCAGTTTCCGCGTGCGTAGGAGCCGAACAGAATTACCTTCAGTATTCGACCACGTTTTTTGAAGTCGGCAGTACCGTCCTTTAGCGCATCTTCGAACTCCTCGTGCAACACTTCGACAACGCGCGCAAGCTCACGCTGCTTACGCTCAGGGAGATGAGCAATACTCGATTTCATCGGCGCGTGACCATGTTGTGGGCCCTGCATTCGTCAACCTGTGGCATATGATTCGCGGCAATGTAGACCGATGCTAGGGCAGTGAGAACCCTAACAATATTATGAAGCAGCCCCGATTTTTTCAGCTTGAGTGCTTTGCCAGCAGATGCCGCTCTAACCCATTACCCGCACAGCCTCGATCGCCTTCATGCCGCCGACCTTGTCGGAGTATGCAGCCCAAACCTTTCGTGCGCCAGCGATCCATTCTTCGCGATCTTCGGCGGCAAGGAAGCGCGCACCCGCCGTTTTCGCCACCTCGCCGAGGCCGCCTCATCGGCGATGATCAATGCGTTGAAATGCTGTGCGCCCTCTATGGCTGCATCCCGAAACACCGCCTGCTCCTCGCCCGAAAGCCTATTCCAGAAGGCCTTGGAAAAGACAATCGCGCCCGATGCCCAAATGTGGCCTGTCTCGATTACATCTGGCACGACCTCATAGAGCTTGAAGCCGGCATAGGCTGACTTCGTCAGGTCCATGGCATCGGCGACACCCGTTGCCAGCGCGTTATAGGTCTCTGTGATCGGCAGACCGACAGGAACAGCACCGAAACTTTCCCAAAGCGTCGCATGAAGCGGGCTATGGATGACACGCAATCTCTTGCCGGCCACATCACCGGGACGCGTCAGTGGTTCCTTGGCAAGCAGATGCCGCGCGCCGTAGTTGACATAGTCTCCAACACTGAAACCCTCCCCTTCGAGCTTCGCCTTCAGCGCGTCTCCGGGCTTAGAAGCGACCGTCGCGCGGACATGGTCGGCTGCGGAAGAGAAACGGCATATCGAAGAGCTGGCACTCTGGCGCCCAGGCAGACAGGGAAGAAAGCGTGGAGAGGCTCCCCTGAATGGCACCCAACCGTAGACCTTCGTTGACATCTTTCTCGCCGCCGAGTGCTGCATTCGGCACGATGTTGAAAGAAAATCGTCCCGGGAGCTTGGCTTCGATGAGATCGTGTATCTTGAGCCAAACCTTGGTCTCCGGCCTATTTTCACCCAACAGTGACGCGATGAGTACGCGGCGTGCGGCGGCCACCCGGCCCGTCAATGCCGGAGCCGCAAGTGCGGAGGCACCGGTAGCAAGCAGGCTCAGGTTGAACGAACGACGATTGAGGCGAAGCATATCCATTCCCTCCCTTGGGGCTCAGAAGCAGGCGGCAAGCGCCGCAGAAAAACTGAGAAGTGCCAGCGCCGACAGCAGCGCGAGCAGATACGGCCGCGACGCGGCAAACAGTGCGACAACAGGGACACCGGAAGCGTTGCCGACGGTCTGGACGAGGATGCCAACCGGCGGCGTCAAACCGCCAATCATCAGATTGACGACCAGGATGACACCGAAATGAATGGGGTCGAAACCAGCCGAGACGGCGACCGGCAGGGTGAGCGGTGCAAACAACAGGATCGCCGCACCGATATCGAGGAACAGTCCAACGCCCAGCAGCAAAAGATTGAGCGCGGCAATCACCAGAAATGGGTTGGACCCGAGCCAAGCCGCTGCAGACGACACCTGAGCGGCCACGCCATCAACGGCAATTAGGAACGCGAAGGGCGCGGCCGAACCGATCAACAACAAGATTGCTGCGGTTTCGCGCGCCGATTGCCGGAAGGCAGCTCCAATCTCTTGAATCGCCGTTCGCTTCAAGATGGCCGCGACCAAGGTATAGGCGGCCGCAAGTGCAGCAGCCTCGGTCGGCGCCACCACGCCTGCGCGAATGCCGGCAACGACGATGATGCCGAGACCGAATGCGGGCAGCGCACGAACGCCAAGTCGTCGGCACTCTCCGGCCGATACCCTGTCGCCGCTCGCTGTCGTCGCGCCGTTCAGATGGATGGCAACGGCAAGCGTTGCCGCCATGACCAGCCCTGCGACGAAGCCGCCGGCCAGGAGCTTGCCGGTCGATAGATCCGCGGCAGCAGCAAGGATTAGAAAGGCGATCGATGGCGGGATGATGTTGTCGAGAACCGAGACGGCAGCAACCAGCGCCCCGGCGCGTTCAGGCGGTGTGCCGAGCTTCGTCAGCTGCGGCATGAAAGCGGCGGCGCCGAACGCCGCATTGGCGATCGACGAGCCGGAAGCGCCAGAAAAAAGCACGCCGGTCAGCAGCACCGTCTGTCCGAGCCCGGCGCGACGATGGCCGACAAGGGCGGCGGCGAACCGAACCAGGTCGCTCGCAATCCCGGACGGGTCAAAAGCGCGCCTGCGAGCAGAAAGAATGGAATGGCGGTGAGCAAATAACGCGGCATGCCGGACAAGGTGGCCGCCGCCATCGCCTCCTCCGGCATCGGTGCGCCGAACGCCACTGCAACATAGGCTGCGGCAATGAAGGCATGGGGTAGCGGCGTTCCCAAGATAATTGCCGCAAAAGCAAGACAACAAATCATGACGCTGGGCGATGCTAGGCCCAGGGCCGGCGCGACACCGACCGCCCAGTGCAATCCGGCGGCAGCCACCAGCATCGAAACGAATGCGACGAGGCGACCCTCTGCGAGGTGGCGGAGGAGAATCGCAACGATCGCCAGCACGCCCCCGGCACTCAACATGGCCGGACGCAGTCCTTCGGCCAGGCCGAGCGACGGCGTAATGCCGCCACGATCAAGAGCCGCTTTGCCGCTGCCCGATATCAGGATGATGCAAGCAAGCAGGGTGATGGCGCCGGAGAGCAGCGCGCGCAGATGCCGGGGAGCGAGGCGTCTTAGCCGGAACGACGGTTTTGCGCCCTCCCCGACAATCTGCAACGAGCCGTGCACAGTTTGCGCATGGTCGCGGCAATGACGAGACGCCGCTCCCCCCCTCAAACAGATCGATCCGCAATCCCCTAGCGGTCGAGGCAAGCGGCAACCCGATCGAGACAAGTGCCACCAGCAACCAGCTCACCGCTTCCTCTGCCCCGGTAAAACCGCTTCCCGCCACGTATCGGAGGGGAACCGAGAAGGTGATGGTGACGAGCAGGAGCGCAAGCAGAACCGCTCCGGCAAGCTCTAGCGTTCGCTCCAGTTGCAGCGAAAACGCCTGTGCCGCGCTAGCGAACATCGGGCCGCCACCAGCGATGGAAGTGGTGGACTGGTCCACGTCCCTGCCCGACTTTGAGATCGCCGGCGGCAACGATGGCACCGTGTAGATAATCCTTGGCGGCAATGACGGCGTCTGCGAGTGACATTCCGCCTGCAAGCCCGGCGGCGATCGCCGCCGACAGCGTGCATCCCGTGCCGTGATCATTCGTCGTCTCAATGCGCGGCGCCGTCAGCCGAACGGGGTTTCCTCCATCGAAGAGGATATCCGTCGCTTCGGGGCCATGCCCATGCCCGCCCTTGATCAGGACCGAACGCGCGCCGGCCTTCAGAATGATTTGCGCCTGATGCGCCATCTCTGCCTCATCTGTCGCGATCGCGCGCCCGGTCAGCAATGCCGCCTCTGGCAGGTTGGGCGTGGCGATCAGCGCCAGTGGCAGCAGTTGCTCGCTCAACGCAGCAATAGCATCTGGGCGTAGCAGCGCGTCGCCAGATGTGGCGACCATCACAGGATCGAGCACTGCCATCCTGCCGTATCGGCGAAGTCCGTCGGCAATGATCGCGATCGTCTCTCCGCGGGACACCATGCCGATCTTTACCGCGCCAACGGCGAGATCCGAGAACACCGCATCCATCTGTGCTTTGACAATTGCGGGCGAGATGTCTTCGACCGCCGTTACACCCCTGGTGTTCTGCGCCGTGATCGCGGTGATAACGCTCGCACCATAGGCGCCGAGAGCCGAAAAGGTCTTGAGGTCTGCCTGGATGCCAGCCCCGCCACCGGAATCCGAGCCCGCAATGGTGACTGCAATGGCGGTCATCGCGAAGCCTCCGCCAGAGCCTTCTCTTCACAAGCGCGCAATTCGCCCGTGGCCGCCGCTGGACCCACAGCGGCGAAGATTGTGGAGATGACTGCAACACCATCCACTCCCACGGCAACGACATCCGCGGCGCGCTGCGCATTTATGCCGGCAATGGCTCCGACAGGCAGGTTCGGCTTGGCCGCCAGAAGCGTGGCACGAAGTCTGGCGAACCCTTCCAGACCGAGGGGCGGATCGGGGTTGTGCTTCGACAGCGTCTCATAGACCCCGCCGATGCAAGCATAGTCGATCGGCGAGGCAATCGCCGTCTCAGCGTCCTCTTCGTTCTTAACCGTCAGACCGATGATCGCAGCATCGCCCATGATCGAGCGCGCCGTTGCCGCATCCATATCGTCCCGGCCGAGATGGACGCCGGCGGCACCTGCTGCAAGCGCCACATCGACACGATCGTTGACGACGAAGGGCACACCGGTACCGGCAAGACCTGCGCCGATAGCCCGGGCCTGTTCGATCATTTCCCGCGTCGAGCTCGTCTTGTCGCGATACTGGATCAGCGTCGCGCGATTGAGCGCGGCGACCCGCGCGAGGTCTGCCAAATTCGTGTTGTCCCCAAGGCGCGCATCGACGAGGGCATTCAGGCGATAATCAACCTCCGGCATGGGAAATCCTGGCATGAGCAATGATATCTTCGGGGTCGAGCGCTGCGAGCGCATCGCGGAAGGCCGCCTCGAACGTGCCGGGGCCACTCGAGCTCTGCACGGCGATTTCGGCGGCGATGCAGCTCGTCAGCAGTGCACCCGTGGCAGCCTTTAGGCGATCCGGCTCGACGGCCATGAAAGCTGCGATCAAGGCGCCGGAGAGGCACCCGGTACCCGTGACCTGCGCCATGAGGGGGTGGCCGTTCTCAACCCGGATCGTATGTAGATCCAGTGTGAGTTCATCGACTGCCCCGGTCTTGATCTTCAGCGCGCCATTGACCTCCCCGAAAAGGTCCATCTCGCTTGCGTTGCCGCGAACAACGGAAGGGCCGGATGCGATGAGCTCCCGGGCGAAGACAAGCCGCGACGGCGAATAGTCGCAATGCACGGGATCGACGATCCACGGCTTGTCGGTATCGCGCGCAACCGCCGCTGCCAAACGGATCGCCCTCCGGCGCTCTTCATCAAGCGTACCGAGATTGACGACGAGCGCATCGGCGCGGCGGGCAAAAGCCTCGACCTCCTCCGGTGTCGATGTCATCGAGGGGATCGCACCCAGCGCTGCTAACCCATCGGCCACAAACTTCTGCACCACCGTGTTCATCAGGCAATGCACCCGCGGGCGCTGCTCCCGCACAAGCGCCAGCGATGCAGCGGCATTTTCGACGAAGTCCGATGTACCCGTCATCGAATTTCGACCGCGATATCGTCGACATCAGGTGCCTTGCCGATCAAACCGCTTTCGGAGAGAAAAGCGCCAAACCGCTCGTAGCGGCCACGGTCGAGCGCCGCCGGCCTTTTGGCGAAACGCGGCAGAGTGTCCGTGAATGCGCTGCGGTTAAGTTCGTCATCCAGGTTCGGGTAGGCCTTGACGAACAGCTTCCAGGCTTCATCCGGATGATTGATGAGAAAGATCGCTCCCTCCTCCACCGCGGCCAGGAAGGGCCGCAAGCGTTTGTCGGCCACCTTTGCCTTGTCGGAAACGAAGACGAGTTCGTCATAAAACGGCACGCCATGCTCTTCTGGGAAGAAGGACCGGCCATCATGCCCCTCGAGCCGCATCTGCGTCAGCTCGAAATTCCTGAAGCCGCCGATCGTTGCATCGACCTTGCCCGCGATCAGCGATGGGGAGAGCGCGAAGTTGACGTTGATCAATTCGACATCCTCTTTCTTGAGGCCGGCCGAGGCCAGCATCCGGCCGAGCATTGCATCCTCGAAACCGGAGACGGAAAAGCCGATCTTTTTGCTCTTCAGATCGGCAAGGCTTCGGATCGGACCGTCGTCAAGGACGGTGACGGTGTTAAGCGGAGTCTCGACCAGGGTGCCAATGCGAACAAGCGGCAGGCCCGCGGCATGATCGAGATAGAGATTCGGTTGATAATGCACGCCGATATCCGCCTGCCCCGCTGCAACGAGACGCGGCACGCTTGAAGGATCGGCGGGCGGAACCAACTCGACATCGAGCCCCGCCCTTTCGAACAGGCCGAGCTCCTTGGCGACAACGATCGGAGCATGGTCGGGATTGACGAACCACTCCAGCATCACTGTCAGCTTTTCAGCGGCAGTTGCTGAGCCGGCTGAAAAGACGACGCAGAGCGCGAGGCTGGCGGAAAACAGAAAGTTGCGGATCATAATGTTATGAACTCTCCCAATGGATCTCAGAAATTCACGTTTCCCGCGCCCAGTGCGCGAGAGGACGGGTTGCCTCATCGACGAGAAGCCTGAGGCCGACGGCAAGCACGGCAAGAATGGCCATCGCGGCAAAGACGACATCGGTCTGCATGCGGGCATTTGCCTGGACGATAACGAAGCCGAGGCCGGCCGAGGCGCCAACCCATTCGCCGACGACCGCGCCGAGCGGCGCCAAGGGGGCCGCAACCCGCAGGCCGGATACCAACCCCGGCAACGCCAGCGGCAGCCGCACAAACCTTAGCGCCTGCCAGTGGCTCGCTTTGGTCAGCGCCACGGCATCAAGGATCTGCGTATCGGTGCGTCGCAGCCCATCAGAGAATGCGGAAACAACGGGAAAGAAAATGATGATCGCC
The DNA here is from genome assembly GCF_003024455.1 of Ensifer sp. NM-2. Taxonomy (NCBI): domain Bacteria; kingdom Pseudomonadati; phylum Pseudomonadota; class Alphaproteobacteria; order Hyphomicrobiales; family Rhizobiaceae; genus Ensifer; species Ensifer sp. NM-2. The sequence goes on along the minus strand of NZ_PVZR01000016.1, from coordinate 4,368 downwards.
GCCATCACGATCTTGGAGATCATGCCGAAGCCGAACCACAGCACCAGTAAAGGTGCGATGACGAAGACAGGAAAGGCTTGGAGGACGAGCACGAAAGGCCAGACGAGCTTTCCGAGCCGCGGCAATGCCGCGAGCACGATAGCAGTCGCAGCGCCGAACGCCGTGCCGACCGCGAGCCCCGCCAGCATTTCGACGATCGTCACCAAGCTCTGCTCAAGCAGAAATTCTGGCTGCCGCGCAAAGACGGCCAGTACCTCGATCGGCGTTGGTAGCAGATAGCGCGGCAGCGCAAAGACGACGACCGCCCCTTGCCAGAGGACAGCAAGCACAGCAAGGCTACGAACAAATGTGAAAGACACGCGCATCGCCGGTCAGCCGACGCAGCAACCCGGACTAAATACAAACCCGCCATCCGGCGGCAACTTGGCAAAAGACAGCATCGATCGATCTCCAGACAAAATATCACGGAGACCCAGGTGAAAGCGAAGACGCGATTAGTTTGCCGAAACTGGCTCTTTTCCCGTTCCTACGCCGGCATGACCCGGATCAGGTTCAAGGGTCCGGCTCACCGCCATCTCAGCACAGAGTAGTGCTCCCCTCGGAATACTTGAACCTATGGGATACTCTCAAATGTGTCAAGGATACTTTCAAAACTCTGTGTTTCCGCCAATACAAAAGGACACGACTACCAGTGACTGGCAATGGGTGCGAAATCTGAATCACGTCATGTTGAATTCACATAAAAATACCGAATTTATAGATAACGACAGAACAACCAAAGAATAATATTGTGAATGCCTCGGCAAACACAGGATATAATAAAAATATAATCAGACACAACACCAAGGAAGCATATGAATATTTCATCAAGGGATATCTACCACACCCACGAACGGCTGCTTGAATCGCTCGTTTACATGGTGTCGTGTACTGATGCCGGTAGGGATTGCATCGCTTTCTATAAGACTGTTACACTTCCAACGTCCACTACGTCACCTTGAATGCGATTAATGCCCGGTTTCCGTACAATCTTTCCAGCGGTACCGTTGAAACGCGCGCCGAGTGATTGGCCGGGCTGATTGGAAGACCAAGCCCCCGTGTACTCAACAGTGGCTTCCTGGTTGGAGACACCTTCCACGGACAGAAAATTGGCAGCTTTGTTGAGACCAATCTTGCTATTCTCCAAGGCGTAAAATCCGTCGATTTTGATGAGATTTGCACCATTGACTTGCTCTTGGAGTGCCAGCGGCAAGGATGCCATGGGTGATGCCCTGACATAGACAGCTTCCTTTTGGCACCCTTCGGAGTAACCACTGACAATATTAACGGTTGTGCAGCCCTCAATGTAAAATCCAAAAAGGTCGCGATCAGCTGAACAATTAAACAGCGCGGCGGCAACAGAGCCAGCTATATGCCAGCCAACGCCTTTATTGTCTGAGGAATAGCAACTATAGGCAGCAATTGTGGTTGAAAATCCGGAGATTTTAACACCAGCGCCCGCGTTCAACGTCGACCAAATGCTTCGCATTTCGATCCCGAACGCATTTTGGACAAGTATTCCTTCGGCGCCAGCCTGCTGCGTTCTTACATTCTCAAACATCCCGCGCGCCGCGTAGTTGCTGCCCCCCGAGTTGTCGCCGACCACCGCGATGTTGTGGGACGGAGCACTCCGAATGGAGAGATTGCGTACTCCAAAGCCTACGCCAGGCCCAAATTTTATGCCGCACTTCCCGGGAGCAGCAGTGGAGAAATCCATAACCGTAGCCTGCTGACCTTCTCCTTCAAGATAAATATTATGTACCTTCTCAATCCGATCTGCATCAAACCTAATCTCATCGTTAAAGAAGTAGACCCCACCCCGAGGAAGGACAATTTTTCCCCCTCTATGTGCACCGCCTCGTTGCATCATGTCCCGAATCGCCTTTAACGCGGCCGTATTTGCCGGAGCGTTGCTGGGATCAAGTCCGTTTTCGGATGAGCGCAGGCCGTAGTTCTCTCCGTTTACGAAAGGCAATCGGTCGCGTGCGCTGACCGTCAAAGACCCCTTCGTCACGGCAACCACGCCCGCGCCCGCTACTAGACCCGCCTTGAGGAACGAGCGTCGCTTCACAATAACTCCTGTCTTTGCAGCATACCTGAAGAATCAGGCATAAGGTAACCGCGCATCGTGATGTGGCAGTACCCGCCATGTGAGAACCATCAGATGCTATGAGCCGAAGCTTTCGCTCTACTACGAATCACCTTAACGTTCCTGCGAACGGGTTCCCGTTCAGGGCCGCAGCAACTCGCCTGCAGTCGAGGAGTGCTGATGCTGCAATGCTTTCGAATACTCAGCCAATGGATTGAGGCTTAGATTGCGCTCGACACCGTCCAGAAACGAATACTTGTCCAAGCATACGCACGAATGAAATGGGCACGGCACGGCCGAGGTCGGCCGCGCTGGAAGCTCTGGATCGAAGAACGATCCAAACTCGGCGGGGTGGCAGCCGACAAACACTTTCCCCGTGTAGTCTACCTCATAGGCCACCGCCGGAAAGCTGCATTGCAGGCCAAACGGGTCATCGCTGCCGGTACGATAGCGAAAGTCAAGGTCCGGGATCGCATCGGCCATGACCATTAAGCTCGCATCTGAATACGTTCCGTTGCTCAGCCACAGCGGGTTTGGGTGTAGAACCAAGCCCAATTCAGCAAATTCGTCCCGACGACGCTTGAACGCCTCCACGTTGTCATCACTCATGACGTAGTTGACCATGCCTATTTGGACGCCCGCTCGCTTTAAAACCAAAATGCGTTCCTTGAACTCCTCTTCGTTTGTGTGACTCGGGTGGAATGTGCACATCAGGATGATCTTCCTGAAATCTACACCCACGAAAAGTTCAGGTTTCCACCACGCATTGGTGTCGATGCGAATACACTCAACGTTGGGCTTCATAGTCAGATGGGCAAGCACCTTGCCCATATTCTGGCGGTCAACCATCGGCTCGCCACCGGTGATGACTATAGAAAGCCGATGGTCGTCAAAATGGCGATCGAATGCATCTTTCCATTCCTCGACGGGAAAATTGTCGAATGCGTGGGCGGTAAAGCCATTCCCTTTAGGTGCGCGCCGTTCATGTGTTTGTGGACAATATGGACAGCGATAATTGCACCACTCAGTTATGAACCAACGTACCAGAGCGACGCGCTGGCCATTCTCGGGAAGCCAAACTTCTCTCATTGTCGGCGCCGAGGATTTTGGGCGGTCTGATCCCATCGGAAAAACGCCTAGCAGGGACTTCGCCTGCTTGAGCAGAAGCTCCTTGGCATTACTGATTACACTGTTGTACGAAACCAAGTTCTTGATCCTCGAATGTCGTGGTTAGTAGCATAGATTGCGATCCGAACGTACCGCAATCATATACAACACTCCTTCAATGAGAACGTGCGTTTGAGCCGATCGCTTTGCTCTCCACCAGCACAAGCGTTGCACAAGTTTTCCGCAGCCTAGATCGGCAACATCATTCACAACAGGGTGCAGCCAGCATCAACAAAACGTCATTCGACCGTCACCGATTTTGCCAGGTTGCGCGGCTGGTCGACGTCGGTGCCCATGAACACGGCCGCGTGATAGGCAAGCAGTTGGATGGGTAGCGAGAAGATCATCGGCGCAATGATCTCGTCGACATTCGGCAGAACGATCGTCGCCATCGTCTCGAGCTTCGAGGCGGCCGCCCCCTTTTCGTCGGTGATCAGGATGATGCGTCCACCGCGGGCTGCCACCTCTTGCATGTTCGACACGGTCTTTTCATAGAAGCGGTCGTGCGGGGCGATGACGATAACAGGCATGTTTTCGTCGATGAGCGCGATCGGACCATGCTTCAATTCACCGGCGGCATAACCCTCGGCGTGGATATAGGAGATTTCCTTGAGCTTCAGCGCGCCTTCCATCGCCAGCGGGAAGCTGGTGCCGCGACCGAGATAGAGCACGTCGCGGCACTTCGACAGTTCGCGCGACAGCATCTCGATCTTTGGCTGGATGGCGTTCAGCACCTGGCCCATGATGCGCGGCATTTCCGCGAGGTGGCGAACGAGTGTCTGTTCTTCATCGGCCGAGACAGTGCCACGGGCGCGGCCGGCGCCGATCGAAAGGGCGGCGAGCACCGCCAGCTGGCAGGTAAAGGCCTTGGTCGAGGCAACACCGATCTCAGGACCGGCCAGGATCGGGAACACGGCATCGGATTCGCGCGCAATGGTCGATTCGTGGGTGTTGACGACCGCGCCGATCGTCAGGCCATGGTCCTTGCAGTACCGAAGCGATGCCAACGTATCGGCGGTTTCGCCGGACTGCGAGATGAACAGCGCGGCCGACTGCGGCGACAGCGGGATTTC
>NZ_PVZR01000169.1:0-403 GCF_003024455.1 Ensifer sp. NM-2 | reverse complement strand
CCCGGTGGCCGCCGTCGTCCTGCTCGTGGCGATCTGGCAGGCCTTCGCGTGGCTGGCCGGTGCGCGCGGTGAGCCGATCACCGGTCCCGGCGACGTCGTCGGGGCCTTCGGGACGCTGTGGGCCCAGGGCCTCGTCCAGCAGGCAGTGGCGACGTCGGTGGGCCGCGCCGTCGTCGGCTTCGCACTCGCCGTGGTCGTCGGCGTCGGGCTGGGCCTGGTGCTCGGACAGGTCAGCGTCCTGCGGCGGGCGTTCGGCCCGCTGCTCACGGCCCTGATGGTGCTGCCGAACGTGGCCTGGGTGCCGCTCGCGGTGCTGTGGTTCGGCCTCAGCGACGCCACCGCGTACTTCGTGATGCTCACCGGCGCCGTCCCCGCCGTGGTCGCCGGCCTCACCACCGGCACG
>NZ_PVZR01000168.1:0-403 GCF_003024455.1 Ensifer sp. NM-2 | reverse complement strand
CGAAGACGGTCGAGAGATCGACCACGCGGATGCCGTGCAGGGGTCCTGGTCGTGCGTCGCGGTCGCGCGCATCGCTGGTGATCATCGCGCCACCTCTCGCTCGGGCGTCAGGCTCTCGTTGTGCTCGCCGAGCGCGGGAGCGCTGCAGCGGTAGGTGGACGGCGTGCCGGTGAGCGAGGCCGTCGTGAACGGCATGCGCCACGGACGGCCGCCGAGCGTGCCGGGCATCTCGACGAACACGTCGCGAGCGGCGAGCTGCGGGCATTCGAGCAGCTGAGCCGCCGTCTGCGAGAAGCCGGTGAGCAGCCCTCGAGCAGCGCTGCGCTCGAAGAAGTCCCGCGGGTCGACGCCGGCGAACGCCTCCTGCAGCGCATCCATGAGCGCTGCAGCGTTGGTGGCGCGC
>NZ_PVZR01000167.1:0-404 GCF_003024455.1 Ensifer sp. NM-2 | reverse complement strand
CGGGGCGTCCCTTAGGGGCGACAGGTTTTTCACGCAACCCCCCAGGCGAGATTAGCGCCGGCATTGCCTAGTCGGGACAGCGCACCTAGACGCCTGGCAATGCGTTCGCTGTCGATGCTCCTGATCTCCGCTGTCATGGCCGGCTGTTCGATGCCGGTCGTGCCCGAACCGAGCCTGGCCCCCCGCACCGCCGAAGCGATCGATCCCCGGCTGCCGATCCCTGATGAGACACCGGCGGGTTCGGTCGATCAGGCGCTGGCCAACCGCCTTGCGGCACTCGTCGGCGAAGTCCGTGCCGCCGTGCCCGCCTTCGAAGCGCGGGAGGCCGAAACCCGGCGCCTTGCGAACGCCGCCGGTCCCGCAGCAAGCGAAAGTTGGATTGCCGCCGAACTCTCGCTTTCGAG
>NZ_PVZR01000166.1:0-404 GCF_003024455.1 Ensifer sp. NM-2 | reverse complement strand
CCTGGTCACTAGGATGGAGGGCACCGGAGCCTTCCGGCCGCACAGACCCCCGTTCGAAGGGAACCCCCGTGACGCAGACGCCCGACATCAACACCCAGCCCCTCGCCGAGGTGGACCCGGAGATCGCCGCGGCGCTCGCGGACGAGCTCGGCCGCCAGCGGGGCACGCTCGAGATGATCGCCTCGGAGAACTTCGTGCCGCGCGCCATCCTCGAGACGCAGGGCTCGGTGCTGACCAACAAGTACGCGGAGGGCTACCCGGGCCGCCGCTACTACGGCGGCTGCGAGTTCGTGGACGTGGCCGAGAACCTGGCCATCCAGCGCGCCAAGGACCTGTTCGGCGCCGAGCACGCCAACGTCCAGCCGCACGCCGGCGCCCAGGCCAACGTGGCCGTGATGACCTCG
>NZ_PVZR01000165.1:0-409 GCF_003024455.1 Ensifer sp. NM-2 | reverse complement strand
ACGAGCTCGCCGTGGAGCATCACGCACACGCGGTCCGCCATGTCCGCCACCACGCCCATGTTGTGCGTGATGAGCAGGATGCCGGTGTTCATCTTGTTCTTCAGGGAGCGCAGCAGCTCCAGGATCTCGGCCTGGACCGTCACGTCGAGCGCCGTGGTGGGCTCGTCCGCGATGATCACCTTCGGCGAGCAGCTGATCGCCATCGCGATGACGATGCGCTGGCGCTGGCCGCCCGAGAACTGGTGGGGGTACTGCTTGAGCCGGGTGGCGGCGTCGGGGATGCCCACCATGGTGAGCAGCTCGACGGCGCGCTTGTCCGCCTCGGTGCCGTAGGCGATGCCGTGCAGCTCGAGGGCCTCCGTGAGCTGGTCGCCCACGGTGAGGACGGGGTTCAGAGCCGTCATGGGCT
>NZ_PVZR01000164.1:0-409 GCF_003024455.1 Ensifer sp. NM-2 | reverse complement strand
GATGTTGAACCGTGCTTCGCCGTTGGGGCCTTCCACGACGTCGAAGCCGACGGCGTTGGCCTCCTCCTTGATCTCGTCGAAGGACCGGCCGATGAACCGCTTGGCGGACGAGATGGTGCCCTTCGGGTTGAGGATGCTCTGCCGGCGGGCAAGCTGCCCCACCAGCCGTTCACCGTCCTCGGTGAAAGCGACCACCGACGGGGTAGTGCGGGCTCCCTCCGCGTTCGGGATGACCTTCTCCTCGCCGGCCTCCCAGACGGCGATAACGGAGTTCGTGGTCCCCAGATCGATTCCTACTGCTTTGGCCATGATGGTCGTTCCTTTCTTGTCACGTGAGGCGCGCTACGAAAGACACGCTACAGGGGCCGTCGATTCTTGTCATGTGAGATACGTTACAGGGATGGTCAAA
>NZ_PVZR01000163.1:0-409 GCF_003024455.1 Ensifer sp. NM-2 | reverse complement strand
ATCAGAGCCGCCGGCAGCGCCCCATGGGAGCGGACGTGGGCGCGGCGCTGCTGGAGCTGGTGGTCATCGCCCAGACGTGCGCGGATCAGGGTCCGAATCCTGGCCTGGCGGGCAGCGTAGATCCCCTGTGCAGCCCACATCAGCATCGGCAGCAGCATCATCACCCCGGCCAGCCCGCAGGCGGTCCAGAAGGCAGGCCCGGACGGGGTATCCAAGAGCAGGGCCAAAGCCAACAGCGCGGCCCCGACGAGGAAGTAGACAACGGGGACGGGCGACAGGGCAGGCATCAGTACGGAGTCCCGGTGGGAGTGCCCTCGTGCACGCAGCAGGGCCGGCTGCTCCTGTAGCTCCTGGGGTGTCATGGGCGCCGGCAGCAGCCCGTGCCGGCGGGCGACGCCGCCATGATCTG
>NZ_PVZR01000162.1:0-410 GCF_003024455.1 Ensifer sp. NM-2 | reverse complement strand
CCTTGCGGCGATCACGCAGACGACGCAGGCGCTCCAGCAGCTTGCCGAAGGCGGTGTCGAAGGCGGCGAACTTGTCATCGGCCTTGGACTCCGCGCGAATGACCTTGCCCTTGTCCACCACGGTGAGCTCGACGGTCACGTTGCCCTCGGAGTGCCGGTGATGGGCCTCCTTCACCACCTTGATCTCCAGCCGCTGAGCACGAGTGGAGAGCTGCTCGATCTTGTCGAACTTCTCTTCGGCGTACTCCCGGAAACGGTCCGGGATGGCGATGTTGCGGGCAACGTAGTTGACGTCCATGGTCATTGTGTCCTCCTTGGCGCCTGTCGGCTCTCGAAGAATCCCAACCCGTGCGGGCCGGCACTGAGCCGGTGCTTAACGCACGACGGCGGCTGGAAGAAGTCCTCCTTCC
>NZ_PVZR01000161.1:0-411 GCF_003024455.1 Ensifer sp. NM-2 | reverse complement strand
AAGGGCCGTTCCGCGCTGCACTGCATCCGCTGCTCGGCGTGCATGAACGTGTGCCCCGTGTACGAGCAGACCGGCGGCCACGCCTACGGCTCCGTCTACCCGGGCCCGATCGGCGCGATCCTCTCCCCGCAGCTCACCGGTGTGGACGCGGGGGAGAACGGCACCCTGCCCTACGCCTCCACGCTGTGCGGCGCGTGCTACGACGTGTGCCCCGTGGCCATCGACATCCCCTCGATCCTCATCCACCTCCGGGACGAGGACGTGCAGGCCACCCACGCCGCCCGGAAGGCCCTGCGCACGGAGAAGGACGCCGCCGGCGGCCCCCTGGCCCGCGCCAAGACGGCGGTGGAGTCCGTCACGCCCTCGCAGATGGACGTGGCGATGAAGGGCGCCTCCGTGGTGATGTCCTCG
>NZ_PVZR01000160.1:0-411 GCF_003024455.1 Ensifer sp. NM-2 | reverse complement strand
TGCGCGGGCGTGGATTTTTGTCGTAAAGCCACCGCGTGATCGACCAAAAGCCTCCTTATAAGTCCCCCTTTAGCGCCCGCTGCCTGTGAATGGCCTCGAACCGTGGTGCTGTCGATCATGTGCTGCCAGTCGTCGGTTAGCCCCAACTCGACAAGCGTTTCGAGAAGTCCATCCCACACGCCTTGTTCCGCCCAACGACGGAAGCGAACATAGATGGAGTTCCACTTGCCGTAGCGCTCGTGCATGTCGCGCCAGGGGCAGCCGATCCGCAGAACATGCAGCAGTCCGTTGAGATATCGCCGGTTGTCATGAGAGGGCCGAGACTTCCTGCCGCGCTCGGTAGGCAGCAGCCCCTCAATGATCCTCCATTCCAAATCCGTCAGATCGCCACGCGCCAAACCCGCCTCCTAA